>CARUQW010000047.1 GCA_949077355.1 uncultured Clostridia bacterium
TCCCAGGCTGCCTAGTACCTAATCAAAAAATGTCCAATTTTTTGGGTTCAGTACATAATGAGTTTTGTTCTCTTTTTATTTTATTCTTCCCCATATAATATTTTATCACTATATTCTTTCTGAGGATCTTTCAGTTCTTTAAAATGGTCTTGCACATAATCATAATTAAATTTTCGGATTAATTCGTTGTATTTAAATTCATGTTTCATACTCTCAACTAAATAATCTTTATTTAATTGAACTTTTATTTTTGCATCATCAGATGATAAAAAAACTTTAAATTGTCGATTTGCTATTGATACATAATAATATCTTGGGTCAATAGAAGCGAAAAAGATTTCTTTGAAATTCGATGGAATAATATCTAGTGTATTTTCTTTTACTCTATTTTCATTTTTGAACAATCCTTCTATCTCTTGATTATTTATCATATCCTTTTTCCTATCACGATAAATATACTTATTTTTTTCCCTATCATAATTGAGTTGATAACTTATTTTTTTATCTATGTCTGTAAACTCTATAGCAGATGGCATTGTATCTCCATTTTTATCTTTTATTATCTCTGAATTTTCAAGAGAATAAGATTCTTGTAATATTTTATTTCCAACTTTTCTTGTACTTATATCATTCAATGGCTTTGATGATGTTTCTAAACTTTGAATCATTAAATAATTTTCTTCTGAAAAGCTATTTGCTATTAAATAGAATCGATAAAAAGCGATAAACTTATAAACACAGATTAATAGATATAGTAAAAATATTATAAAAATTACTTTTAATATAATTTTATATCTCGTTTTTTTGTCATTATTATCTGAAATATTTTTGCTATCTTCTTTTAGTTCGATTTCATCATTTAGTAAATAATCGTAATTCACATTAAATTTTTTTACAATCTCCCTTATTTTATCTACCTCTGGTTTTGCTTCTTCATTTTCCCATTTCGACACAGTTTGCCTTGAAACATTAATTTCATTACCAAATTCTTCTTGTGAAAGACCTTTTTCCTTTCTTAGTTTAATTAATTTCTCACTTAGTTTCATTTGTACCACCTTCTTTTCTTATAATTATAAATTAATTATAAAACAAATCTCTATATTCTTCTACCATTTTTGCTTTACTATTTGTCAACTAAAGTTTACATTTTTGCTTTATGGACTTTTTTTATTATCAATAAGATAATTCCATATATTATCCAAATTAATATATCCATCAAAATACTACAAAACACAATAAATAATCCCATTACAATCGAAACAATAACTCCGCCAATTTGTGCTACCTCAGAAAAGTTTGAGTTATCGATATATATTTTTTCATTAGGAAATGCATGCATTAATTCAATAGAAAGACTTACTCCTGATATTACTCCTAAACTAATTATAATAATAGAAATTATAATTAATATTTTTTTACTCGTCCATTTTTTCATTTTAATCCCTTCTATCCTTTAAATTATATTTTTACGATTATAGAAACAAAACTAAAAATTCAACATATAATATTTAAGGGGTATTCTATCATGCAAAATTGTGAATTTGTAACTTTTATTTCTATTTTAGCTTGCTCTATTGCCAAAGATAAAACAGAAGAAGAGCTAACTATTTTATCCGCTTTTTTTACACAACTTCGGAGATACCTTAGCAACGTTATCTGCCTTTCCTTCGGATAATAGTTAGTCTTCTCCAATCCTATTTTTTACATTTTCTTAAAATCTTCTTCTGTTAAGTTTTTATAATCAATTGGTTCCTGTTTTTTGTGATTATTGTAATTTGAATATACATTTGATTTTCTATATTTTAAATAACTACTAATTGCAATTATAATTAAAACAATTATAACATAAAGTACTCTAAAATTAGTGGTAGCATCCTTCAATTTAAAAGATTTTTTTATTATATCATAATCTGTATTTTCTAAATCCCCTTGTGAACTTCCTAAAAAAGTAACTAAATAGACATATTTATTAGAAGCTAAAATATATAAATCAATATAATCTCCATCATCTGAAAGAATGATTTTAACTGCTTTTTCTTTTCCTAATTTAGCTCTTTTTTCGGTACGAACTACCTTAGCGCCTCTTGAAAATGACCTGACTAATTTCTCCATATCTGCTCGGTCTATATCCCATACTGATTTTTTGATGTTCCTATCTTCTCTGGCATATATAATAAATCCTCTTTTTTCATTCTTACTATCTGTAAATACATACATATTTTGATATGCTACATTTATATAGCTTTCTGGTAAATCGAAATCAAAAAGTTCATCTGAATAAGCAAAACAATTTGATAAAGTTGTAAATACGATTACTATCATTAAAAATAAACTTCCTATTATTTTTTTCATTCGTATCACCCCCAGCTACCTTTATTATAGCATATTTTACCAGTTTTTTCAAATTTGTTAAGGCAATCGCTTAGCTATTTATGAATTCAAATCTGCACTCTTTAGTATCTTTTGAATTTGGTCCCACAAATACTTTAAATTCTCCTGATTCAGCTTTATATTCTAATTTCTCATTCCAGAATTTCAACATATCAATTGTTATTTGGAAAGTAATCTCTTTTTCTTCCCATGGTTCAAAATATTCTTTTTTAAATCCCTTCAATTCCTTTACTGGTCGTACACAACTTCCTACCAAATCTTGAATATACAATTGTATTACTTCTTTTCCTGCTATTTTGCTATTATTTTTTACGCTAATTGATACCGTTATTGGCAAATCTTCTTTTATATGATTGCTACTTATCTTTAAATCTGAATATTCAAATTTAGAATAAGATAATCCATAGCCAAATGGATAGTAGCTTTCAGTTGGAATATCTTGATAACGTGATACGTATCGAACATTGTTGATATGAGGTCTTCCTGTATTATAATGATTATAGTAAATTGGACATTGCCCTGTGGCTTGCGGGAAACTCATAGTTAATTTGCCTGACGGATTGACATCTCCCAAAATAACATCTAAAATTGCATTGGCTCCTTCTGTTCCTGGAAACCATACTTCTAGTAAAGCATCACTTTTTTCTTCTACCTCTTTTAGTACCAGTGGTCTTCCATTGAATAAAATGGTGATTATTTTTTTATTCAATTTAGTCAATTCCTTTAATAAATTTCGTTGAATCTCAGAAATTTCAATATTAGCTCTAGAACAAGCTTCTCCACTTTGCCTGTAATGTTCTCCTATTGCTAAAATAATAATATCCGCCTGTTTTGCCTTTTCTACCGCTTCTTTTAGGTATTCTTTTTCTTTGGCTTCCTCATTTTCCATCTGTATGCTATCAATTCCTTCTGCCTCTAATATTTCGTTAATTTCTTTTTGTTTTAAAATCTCACTTCCTTTGGCATATAATACGTTCTCACATCCTATTCTGCTTTCTAAAACTTCTTTTAATGTCAGTATTTTAGATTTATCTGAAAACATAGACCATGAACCTAATATCGCAATATTATCAGCATATGGTCCTATTAAAGCAATTTTATTATTTTTTTTCAGTGGCAAAACTTCTTTTTCGTTTTTCAATAATACAAAGGTTTCACTTGTTGTTTCTCTTGCTATTTGTAAATTCTTCTTACTTTTTAAAATTTTCATTTCTCTTTCTTTATTACTATTCCCATATGGATTCTCAAACAAACCTAACTTATTTTTTAATGTTAGTACTCGCCATACAGATTCATCTAAAATTCTTTCTGGCACTTTTCCCTCTTCTACTAATTCTTTTAAATGATTCGCATACACATTGGACATCATATCAATATCTACTCCTGCCATAATTGCTTTATAGGCTGCTTCTTTTTTATCTTTTGAAACACCATGTGCAATTGTTTCTTCAATGGCTGAATAATCTGAAATAACTACTCCTTGAAATCCTAATTCTTCTCTTAACACTTTTCGTAATAACCATGAATTAACTGTTGCTGGTATTCCATTTATGGTATTGAAAGAAGTCATTATCATTTCAGCTCCTTTTTCTATTGCTGCTTGGTAGGCAGGTAAATAATATTGCCTAAATTCTCTTTCTGACATATCAACTGTATTATAATCTCTTCCTCCTTCTACTGCACCATAAGCTGCAAAATGTTTTACACAAGCTGCTGCATTTCCTAATTTAGAAATATCCTTTCCTTGATAAGCTTCTATCATTGTTTTTGCAAATACTTTTCCTAAATAAGGATCTTCTCCTCCAATCGATTCCATGACTCTTCCCCATCTTGAATCTCGTACTAAATCTACCATTGGTGAAAAATTCACATTCGTCCCTGCTGCTTCTGCTTCTTGTATGGATACTTTGGTGCAATCATAAACTACTTTTGGATTCCATGAACATCCTTGTGCTATTGGAATTGGAAATACAGTTCGATATCCATTAATGATGTCTGCCATAAATAAAAGTGGTATCTTTAGTCTATTTCGGGATAGATACTCTTTTTGTATTTTTCTTATTTTTTCACTTCCTACTACATTTAGGATAGAGCCTACATGAAATAACATTTCACTGGATAAGTTTAATTTCTTTACTGGTCCTGTTGTAGTATCAATATCAGCTATTTGGATTAATTGTCCAACTTTTTCCTCTAAAGTCATTTGATTTAATAATTTTAACAACTTTTCTTTTTTCATATGTTTTCTAACTCTTTACTCCTTTTCACAAGATTTAATTTTTTTAATCCTTCTTTTACATATTGATTTTTCATGAAATATTTCCAGATAAGACCTGTTAAATAATTCTCAATCATTAACATAGAAATTCCTTTATCAATTCCAATATATTCTTTGGCATACCATGGTTTTCCACTATCTAAATTATAAGCATCTTTAAATCCATATTTGCCCCATAGTTTTGGAAAATTGTTGTAATAATGTTCTAAAGCTTGTATAGAAAGCTCTGGCGTAAATACAATAGAACCTGCGGCTCCACTTGGTGAAATGGTGCCATCATTTTCTTTTAATTCGCTTTTAGCTGGCATAGCACCAAATTCTCCTGAATATCCTTTGGGTCCAATGCATGCTGTTAATCCCCAAGAATTCTTTCCATAGGTTTTTAGCTTTGTACTGTTTTCGATACAATAGTTTCGGTTAGCTAAAGTTGCTTTGATTGAATTTTTAAACCAGTCAATTCCATTGCTATCCTTTCTATTTTCAAAATCAATCCAAGCATGGGAATATTGGTATGTAAATAAGGTTCCACAATAAGTATAGATAATATTTTTTATTTCTCCATAGTCTGTTCGTGGTTTTTTAAAATCATCGTATATGCTTTTTTCAACTGGAAATGTTGGAGATGCTACACTTAAAATATATATCATTAACTGTTCTGCATACATATCCCAATGTCCTGAAAATCCTTTTTCTGGCGAATATCCCATATAAAATTGATTCGTACTTTCGTCTCGATACCAATCCCAATTTATATTTTTATAAAGTTTATCTGCCTTTTCTTTTATTTTTCCTTGAAAATATTCTCCTGCTAAAATTGCACCACAAATAAAGATTCCTGTATCAATGATAGAAACTTCACAGTTCCATTCTCTTTTTGCTGTTTCCATGTTAACAAAATGATAAAAAAATCCATTTGTTGATTCCATATGATTTAAAAATGTAGATAGTGTTCCATTTGCTCTATTATAAGCATCCGAAAAACGTATCCATTTTCTTTCTACTCCTATAACCAGTGCTGCTAATCCATATCCAACAGAAGCAATACTAGCAATTTCTGATGCTAATTCGGTTTTATCTCTGATTAAACCATATCCTGTACTTTGTGGATTTATATTCGCTTCCTTTATAAAAAAATCAAAACTCCCTTTTAATTCTTTTTTTAATATTGTTTCACCTTTTTCTTTTCGTATTCTCATTTGCTCACCTCATTTTTATTATAATTGCTAGCATTTTGAAATGCAATGGAGGTTTTTGCCAGTAATAATTTATTCCTTTCCATTCATGTTAAATTGTTCGTCCATAAAAAATAGAAACGATAAAATTCACTTATCGTTCCTATTTTTTGCTAACACTATACTTTTAATTAGAAAAAACTCAAATATTTGAGTCTGAACATTTAGATTTTTTCATTTTTTCTTGCATTTTTTCTAACTCTAGCTGAGATAATTCCTTCACTGAATAATAATCTCCATGACTGATACATGCTATAATTCGTTTTAGAAAGGTTATATATTTCTCATCATTTATCATATTCTACATCCCTTTATCTCTTTATTTTTGTACTTTTTGAATATATTTTGTTTTTCTAGTAACACTAACAGTGTTACTAGTTCTTCATTTATGATAACACATTTAATGTGCAAATTCAAGCATTTTTCAAAAAAATAGTGCCATTGAGTTTCATAACTGTTATAGTATTAATGTGTTCAACATTTTTTGACATCTTGTTATACTAATATTAATACTTTGGATTACATGGAGGTAGGAAATGAATTCCGTTTTAAAATCTGATATTGATAAGAATTTCGGTAAAATATTAAGAGATTTTCGTGTAAAGAATAAATTAACACAAGAACAATTATCTGAGAAACTAGGTATTTCCTTGAAATATATTTCTAGAATTGAAAATGGGAACAATGGAATAAAAACACAAACCTTAATCAATTATATGAATATTTTAGGAATTACTCCAAATACCATTTATGCTTCTTTTATTACCAATAATAAAATTGCCAAAAACATAGAAATATCAGAGAAAATCTCTTCTCTTTCTACTGAGAAAAAAAATTTTATCAATTCTATAATTGATTTGTTACAAGATTTAAATTAATTACAAAATTTGCCAAGAGGGATGGACCTTTTTGGCAATTTTTATGTCTATTGGTGCTTTAATTGATTGACATATTAACATAATTATTATATAATATCGATTGTAACTATTGTATTTATAGTATTAGGAGGAAAAGAATATGACAACTGTAGAAGATTTACGTAACAAATGTAAGGAACTGCACAAACAGCTCTTGAATGAAGAACAAATTCATGAATTGCGGCGCCAAGAGGTAGTAACCATTCTCAATGACTGGTTAGAACTTTTTATTTCTGAACACCATGTGTGGCTAGCAATAGCTGGGAACAAACGATGTGTTCCTATTCCCATTCATCGTTTTTTTTCGAAGGATAAACGGCTCGAAACAACTTACTCCGAATATAAGGAAAAGAGAGGTTGGGAGCACAATTTTATTTGGCCCAATCTGCCAGAAAAAGAAATTTGGGAAATTATCAAAGGTTTAGGCTTTATTGTCCATGGTTTTACTTTACCTTATATCTCTCTTTCTGTTCCACCTTATGAGAAGGGACAGCCTTTGACCTTCGCCCAAAAATGGGTAAGAAAAATTAACCACAGTTATTCTGTGCATATTGCTGCAGAGAGAAAAAAAGCAGAATATTGCTATCAGAGCTTTGTCTCACAATTATATGACACACCTGTTGAAAAGATTGAAGTCCGCAAAGAATATGCACTCTTTAAAGATTTTCATTTGCTAAAGCCTACCATGTCTGTAAGATGTGCTGCATATATTCGGGCGCTCATGCATAAGGATGGTATGAAAGAACTTTGGGAAGATGATAAATACAAGGGAATCTGCGTTTTTTATGAATTACCACAGTCATAATATTTAATTATCCTAAAAAGAAAACAACATGTAGATAGTTATTTTTATCTACATGTTGTTTTTTTGCCAAAAAGGTCCCTCCCTGTTGGCAATTTTATTCTTTCCAAAAAGCTTTGTAAGTTTCATAAGCAGAATAAATATCATATTTACTGGTTACTTCATAAGGTGCATGCATACTTAGTACTGGTACACCACAATCAATTACGTCTGTTCCTTTGTTCGCTAAGATATAAGCAATGGTTCCTCCACCACCGATGTCTACTTTTCCTAATTCTGTTAATTGATATTTAATATTGCTTTTTTCTAATACATTTCTTACCCAAGCTACATATTCTGCATTTGCATCAGAAGCTCCTGATTTTCCTCTTGCTCCTGTGTATTTTACTAATGCAATTCCTTTTCCTAAAAATCCTGCATTGGTTTTATCTGATACCTGTGCATAAATTGGGTCAAATCCTGCATCTACATCAGATGATAACATTTTTGAAAAACAGAATACCTTGTCTAATAGGTTTGGTCGATTCATTTGCAATTTATTTAAAATTTCTGAAATAAAGAAATCAAACATATGTGATTCCATTCCTGTATTTCCCATACTTCCTATTTCTTCTTTGTCTGATAAAATACAAACTGCTGTATTTCTTACTTTATCTAATCCCATCATAGCAGCAAGTGATGTATAAGCACATACTTTATCATCTTGCCCATAAGCTGCTACCATACTTTCATCCAAGCCTAAACTTCTTGCTCGAAAAGCTGGAACTAATTCTATTTCAGAACTTGTAAAATCAGCTTCTGTAATACCGTATTTTTGATTTAAGATATTTAAAATATTTAGTTTTATTTTCTCACTTATCTTTTCATCTTGATATGGAATACTTCCAATTAGTAGATTTAAATCTTCTCCTTCAATTCCATTTTTCAATTTTTTCTCCATTTGGTCTTGTGCTAAATGTGGTAATAAATCTGTAATGGTAAAAATTGGGTCATTTTCATCTTCACCAATATTAACTTCTATTTTCTCCCCATTTGTTTTTACAATAACACCATGGATACTTAAAGGAATTGTCGTCCATTGGTACTTTTTGATTCCGCCATAATAATGTGTTTTGAAATACGCAAATCCTGTGTCTTCATACAATGGATTTGGTTTTAAATCCAATCTTGGCGAATCTACATGAGAACCAATAATATGCATTCCATTTTCGATGCTTTCTTCTCCTATAATTGCCAAATACATACTTTTCTCACGGTTTACAAAATATACTTTATCCCCTGCTTTTAGGGTATCAAACTCTATAATATCTCGATATCCATTTGCATCTGCTAACTTTCTAGCTTGTTTGATAAACTCTCTTTCTGTTTTTGCTACATTTAGAAAATCCATATAATTTTTAGACAAGTCAAAAATCTCTTGTTTTTTAGCATCATCTACATGATTCCATCCACTCTCTTTTTTATTAAAAAGCTTTTCCATTCGTTTTCCTCCTTTTCTCCTGGGATTAAAGGGACGTTCCTTAAAATCCCTGTTTTGACGTAGAGAACATTTCTCCTTACTTATAGATAAGAAATGTAAATTAAAACAAAAGTTTTGATTGAAAGTAATTGAATTAGAAATTTTTAATCCATAATATGGAAAGCGTTCATGCTTGACATGGAAGGGTGCCATATTATGGATTTAGAATTTCTATGAAAATTAGCTTGAACGATAAACTTTTGTTTTAATTTACTTTTCTTATTATATTTTTAAAGAATACTCTCTTAAATCTTAAAAGTGGGATTTTAAGGAACGTCCCTCTAATCCCTCTTCGTTATTTTATCACAACACTATTTATTTTTCCAGTTTTTTTATAATTTATTCCTAAATTTTGGTTATACTATTTTTAGGAGGTACGATATGAATTCTTTATGGTTAGATTCTTTTAAAAATACTGAGAATTACACTTCTCTTTCTCGTGATTTAAATACCGATGTGTGTGTTATTGGGGCTGGAATTTTTGGTCTTTCTTGTGCTTATTATTTAACGAAATTAGGTTTTAATGTAGTAGTTCTTGAAAAAGACGGCATTGGTGAAAAGGCTACTGGTCATACAACTGCTAAAATTACAAGTCAACACAATTTATTTTACGATTATTTAATTCATTCTTATGGAAAGAAATTTGCTTCTGATTATTTGCAAGCAAATGAAAGTGCTATTAAAAATATAAAACAAATTATTGATGAGGAAAAAATCAAGTGTGATTTTGAATATCAAAATAGCTATGTGTATGCAACTAATAAGACTGATTTGAAAGCGATAAAAAAGGAAGCAGCTAGTGTTGAGTCTATTGGTTTTCCTTGTGATTTTGTTACAAAAGCAGGTCTTCCTTTTCGTATTGAAGGTGCTATTTGCTTTAAAAATCAGGCTCAATTTCATCCTTTAAAATATTTGCATGGTTTATGTTATTCTATTTCTTCCCGTTCTGGTAAAATTTATAGCAATTCTGTTGTCACTAGTGTTGAAAAGGATATTGATTCTACTTATTTGGTTTCAACTCCTCATGCTACTGTTAGAAGTAAATATGTGATTGTCGCAAGTCATTATCCTTTTATTAATTTTCCACGGTTTCTACTTTGTTAAAATGTATCAATCCACATCTTATTTAATTGCTGTGGATACTAAAAAAACTCTTTTTAACGGCATGTATATTAATCCAAGTCAACCAACTTTTTCTTATCGAACAGCTAAATATCATGGTAAAGAATTATTGTTAATTGGTGGTGGCGACCACAAAACAGGTCAACCTTCTTGTTACCAAGACACTTATGGTATTTTAGAACAAGAAGCCAAAAAGTTTTATCCCAATTGTGAAGTTTTGTATCGTTGGAACACGCGAGACTGTATTTCTTTAGATAAAATTCCTTATATTGGTCAGTATTCTTCTACTATGACAAATGTATTTGTTGGCACTGGATTTAAAAAATGGGGTATGACTTTGTCAAATGTAGCTGCTAATATTATTACAGATAATATCTGCGGAAAGGAAAATAAATATGCTTATTTATTTAGTCCATCACGTTTGAAACCAATAAAAAATAGAGATGAAATGAAAAATGTTTTAATTCAATCTACTAATTCTTTAATATTGAATAAATTTAAGTCTGCTAATATGTCTTTTGATGAAATTAAAAATGATTCTGGTAGTATTATTGAAATTCAAAATGATAAGATTGGTATTTATAAGGACCCAAATGGAAAAATTTATGCTGTTAAACCTATTTGTACTCATTTACGGTTGTTTACTTTCTTGGAATGATGTTGATAAGACTTGGGATTGTCCCTGCCATGGTTCTCGTTTTGATTTTACTGGTAAAAATTTATATGACCCAGCTTTTAAGGATTTGGATACTTATCATCTAGATAATACATGATTTTTTATTTTATTAACTTCTAAAAAGTTTATCTATTTTTATGAAGTAACAGTTCGGGGGGAACCAGTTTCGAAGAAAGATAGATAAACTTTTTTAATTTTAATAATAATAAATTCAAATCGTAAATGATTTTTTACTTTTTTGCTCTTTTTTATTGACTTGTAGCTGTTTTTTTGCTACAATTTCTTTAATCAATCATATATTTATATGATACATTTTATTTTTTGTTTATTGAACTAGATTTCTGCTTAACCACGTAATCTAGTTCTTTTTTGTTATTATTATAACTTGAAAAATTATGGTATTATATAAACACACTCTTGAAAGGAAGTGAATAAAATGTTGTTTAATAAAATGATGTTTTTAGCACCACCACCATCAAATATATAAATATCTGATGAATGTGGAGAATTATAAATAAAAATCACTTTCATTAGATATTTTAGAAAACAGAAATATTTAATGGAGGTTATAAGAAATGTTTTATATAAGTGATATTTATACAAATGAGCCAAAAAAGTTTAGTACAAAATTACAAAAAAAAGTCTATGAAGTTCTAAAAGAATTACACATACAATTTGAAAGAGTCGAAACTGACGAAGCAATTACAATGGAAGATTGCATTGAAATAAATAAAAAGTTAGATATGAAAATGGTAAAAACATTATTTTTATGTAATAGACAAAAAACTAGCTTTTATCTATTTATTACTTGTGGAGATAAAAGATTTGATTCCAAAAAATTTAGTAGCGAATTAGATATTGCTAGAGTATCATTTACAGATGAAAGTTTGATGAATGAAATGTTAGGTACTAAAATAGGTGCAGCAACAATTTTTAGTTCGTTAATAGACAAAGATAATAAAGTTAATATCGTTTTGGATAAAGATGTCTTGAAAGAAGAATTTTATGGTTGTAGTGATGGAACAACAACTGGCTATATGAAGATTAAAATAAGTGATATAAATAAAGTATTATCTTATTCAAAACATAAAAAGAAGGTTATAAACATGTAAAATTAATAGAGATGAAACTATTTTTAGTTTCATCTCTAAACATTATGGTTATTTTATATATTTCTCTTCTTAAAAGTTTTTATTATTCTACTTGGTGTTTACTATATATTCTCTTTGCATAAATTAGTGTTATAACCATCATAAAAATATTATCAGCTACATATAGCTAAAAAGGTTCTATAATAAATGTTGGGGTAGTTAAATAATTACTTCAACATTTTTTATT
>CARUQW010000048.1 GCA_949077355.1 uncultured Clostridia bacterium
TAAGTGAGCCTACAGATAAGTAATGCCTATAGGTATGGAGGAAAAAATCATGCTAATATCTTTGAATTTAAATAGTGACAAAGTAAAAAAACATGCATATCATATAAAAGGTGATAGGTATGTTTTTTTTGAAAGAATTATATGAAGATGCGAAAAACATCAAAGAAAAAGATCCCGCATCCAGAAATATATTAGAAGTCATAATTTTATATCCAGGTTTTCACATTTTAGTATTTCATCGACTAGCCCATTTTTTATATAGACATAAGCTTTTATTTTTAGCAAGACTCATATCGCAAATGGGAAGATTTTTTACAGGAATTGAAATACATCCAGGTGCTAAAATAGGAAGACGATTATTTATTGATCATGGTATGGGAATTGTAATAGGAGAGACAGCAACGATAGGAAATAATTGTACTATTTATCATAATTCTACATTAGGAGGAACTGGAAAAGACAAACACAAAAGACATCCAGATATTGGAAACAACGTTATGGTAGGAGCAGGAGCTAAAGTACTAGGACCTATTAAGGTTGGAAATAATGTGAAAATTGGTGCCAATGCTACAGTATTGAAAAATATACCAGATAATGTTACAGTGATTAAATGTAACAAAATATTATATAGCAATTGACATGATTTTGTTGTTTTGATAAAATGAAAATATAAAATAGATATATTAAGGAGTAACTATGGAAAAAACAAATGATATTTTCCAAAAACTAATACAAGATAAAAACTTGAAAAAAATATTAGAATTAAAACTTGGAAAACCAGATATTGAAGAAAAAGATTTAATAAATATTACAGAAATAGTATTAAACGGAAAAACAATTACAGGGAAAAAAAATCAAGTTTATTTTGAAGTAATAAAATTATTTCCAAACTTGCGAAGAGTAGAAATAGATAATTTAGAGATTGGTAAACAAGAAATAGAATATTTGAAAAAAATACAAGAGATATCTTTTGAAAATTGTAAAATAACTCAGCTAGACAATTTGAAACATATAAAAAAATTATCTATCAATAATTCGGTAGTAGAAGATATAAGTATAATAGAAAAGTTTTCTAATTTGACAGATTTAGAGTTAATAAATATAGAAGTTAATGATTTTAGATTTTTAGAAAAATTAAAAGAATTAAAGGCATTAAAAATAAAAAATATAAAAAATATAGCAAAAGAAAAAGTTGATTTTGAATTGCCAATAGAATATTTATCAATAGCAGGGTTTGAAAATTTAGATATGAATTTTTTTAAAAATTATAAAAATTTGAAGACAATGTCAATAGAAAGAAAAAAAGAAGACAAATGGAAGAATATTCTTGAAGAAATTAGAAAATTAAATATTAAAATTTTGATAGATGATATTTATGAGTTTTAGGAGAAAAGAATGATTATTGTAAGAAACACGAAAGAATTAGAGCAAAAATGGGATTTAAACAAATTACCTGACACAGAAAAAATAATGGTATTAGGTGGTTTTGAAGGTAAACCAAAATATCTAGATTGTCCTAATTTAAACAAAAGGGAAGAGTATTTGGCAAGAATTACGTATTCAACAAGACAAATAAAACAAATAATAGCTGAAATGAAAGAAATTGAAGAGTCAATTCCATTAGATTGGAATAAATGGCAAAGAGCTAAGTATATTTATGAAACTTTAGCTGAAAATATAAAGTATAATTATAATCAAGCTGATTATAATATGAATTATAATTCTAATTTAGCTATTTTACTAGCTAGAAAAGGAATTTGTGCAGGCTATTCTTTATTGTATAAAGAAATGATGGATAGACAAGGTATAACATGTGATTACGTTAGAGGAAGGACACTTACCAATACGAGAAAGTTAGCAAAGCATGCTTGGAATGTTCTTACGATTGATGGAAAGAGTTTTGGCGTTGATGTAACATGGGAATCGGCTGCAAAACATGATGGAGAAAAAGAATTGTCGTACTTTGGAAACAATACAAGCTTTTTAGAAAAGCATTCTGCTGATGAAGACGAAATACAATATGATATCCAAATTATTTCAAAAGACTCAATCAAAGCTATTCCAAGTGAACGTGAAGAATACAAATATGAAATTTCAGATAAAGAAAAAAAGGATATCATTAATTATGCAATACTGAAAACGTATCAAGATGTTAGGGATATACATAGTGAGCAAGAGGCTAGAAGAAATGTCCGAAAAGCTATAAGAGACTATATTAAAGAAGGAAGAATAGATGGATTAACAAGTGATAAGCATGTTAGAAATCGATTTACTCAAAATATTACACAAAAAGAGATACAAACTTTATTAATAGATGATTATAGAGAGGGATTAGAACAAGGGAATAGAGTCGATTATAATGATGATATAATTAGAAATGAAGGAGATATATTATTAGAACAACAACAAGATTTAATAATTCAGGCGATACTTGAAAGGGAAATAGAAAAGGAAGAAAAAAATAAGTCTATGCGATATAAAGAAACAGAGATGCAAAAACAATATTTTACGGTGGATGAATTGGAGGAAGTAGACTTTCCAAAAGAGAAAACATTAATTTCAAAAGCAATATCATGGTTGAGAATGAAAACAAAGCAACAGCTGTTTGGAAGAAATAAACAAAGTATTACTCGAACTAAATCAAGAGAAACTAAATTAAAGGATGACCAAAGAGAATAAAAAGGAGAGCAAATATGGAATTTGAAGAAGCTTGTAGTGAAATTAATTATATTTTTGAACATATGAATCCCATTGATAAAGAAAAAATTCCTGAGAAGGTAAGGTTATTTTTTAAAAATAACAAATCTATTTTTTACCAAGTAAATCTTGATGTTACTAAAAAATTAGCTAGTCAAGAGATAAAGGAAGAAACAAAAGCACTACTTCAAATAATTAAGTATAAATATTTTTTGGAGGGAGCAAAGAAAAAAGAGTTTGCTGAAATATTAAATAGTGCTATTTTAGAAAATTCTAAAAAGATAGATGAAAAAAAATCATTAGCTATTTATAAAGAAAACAAGATCATAGCATTTTTTAAGAAGTTTTTTAGATTGAATAAAAATAGTTAAAGTTTTTACCGATTACCACAAAATTAATTGAGGTAATCGGTTTTTTCTATGTTATTTTTAAGAAATAATGCTTTAATTTTGAAATTTATAAATTATATAAATTTCCTTCTGTTAAAAGTTTAACCCTTTTTAGTGTTCTTTCATTATCAGATTTTAAAGCATTTTCAATAAATTCTGGATGATTGATTAAAAAATTTCTCATTGTTTCATAAGGGTCATGATAAAATCCTTTTAGCATTTCTAGTTGCCCATCATTGATAATTCCTAACTCAAAGGCTTTTTCGAAAAGGGTGTTATCGACTAAAGCTAATGGAATTGTTTTAATTCCTTCTTTTTCTAATACTTCTGTTCCACCTTGTTTTCTATCAACAACATAACAAGTCCATAATAATTTTCCGTTTAAATTTCTAATAGCTGGAATCCATGAACGAACATAATTAGAAGCAGCGGTTACTAAATCAGAAGCATTTAATACCGTTTTTCCTTCAAGGTCTACTATTTTCTCAGTAGAAGAGAAGTCAAAAGGACTTACAAATGCTTCCATATCTTTGAATAAAGTGAGATGTGGTTTCTTTAAAAGATAAGCAATCATATTGGAAAAATACCAATCTCTTCTTTCTCCACCAGAAATATAATCAATTTCTTCTATATTAACATTGTCTGAAATTGCCTTTATCATAGCATCAATTGTGAACTTAAAGATAGCATTATTTTCATATTGTGATAATACTTTTTCAAATACTTTTTTTGGTAAATGAATTCTATCTTCTAATAAAGTGTCAATATAAGATAAGAATTGAGTTGCTTCTTCTTCATTTCCATAAAGAAAATGAGTATTTACAAAGTATGGAGAGATAGTTCCTGAAGTTAAAAAGAATGGTTTGTTTTCTTCGCAGAATTTTACAGCTTTTGTTTCAAATAGATATGACATGATATCTGACATAATAATTCCTCCTTAATTAATTTATTCTAAAGCTTATTTTAATGAAAAAAGGCGAATTTGTCAATAAAAACAGAAAAAAGGTTGAAATTTTCACGGAATTATGTTAATATAAAGGTATTGAATCATGTAATACTCTCTTGGAAGTTTTACAGGAGGGAGTAACTACTAAAAAACAAGGAGGACACGAGAAATGTCAATTAATGAAATGTTAGTAGTACGGAAATTACAGGGAGTAAAGACTCCAACGGATGTGCCGGCAGTGTTACGGATGATGAGGCGAATTATCGTAAGTGAAAGAAAACACACATACGAAGAACTCTTAGAAAGATGCTTGCATACAGAAGACATTACAAGCAGAATCGATCCGATTTATCCTGTTTTTGAACAGGATGTAGCAGCGGTGCTGGAAAACAAAAGTGAAGATGAACAGATATTGACATTAACACAAATGTTGATGACGTTCTAAAAATGCAAGACAGGTGTTCTACATTTATGTAGACACCTGTTTTTTTCTAAAAAATATTGCAAATTTTTCCTAAAAATGTTAAGATAAAATAGATGAATTTTAAGGAGGTAAAAATGAAAACATTATTAAAAAATGGAACATTAATTGATTACAAAACAAATACATTTGCTAAAAAAGATATTTTAATTGAAGAGGATAAAATCCAAAAAATTGATAATGAAATTGCAGAAACAGTTGATAAAACAATTGACTGTACTAATTTATATATAATGCCTGGAATGATTGATATGCACTGCCATTTAAGAGAACCTGGATTTGAGCATAAAGAAACAATCGAAACAGGTAGCAAAAGCGCCGTTTGTGGTGGTTTTACTACAATTTGTCCAATGCCAAATACAAAACCAACACCAGATAGCGCTATTGTTTTGCAAAAAATCATAGAAGAAGCCAAAAGAGTAAACTTATGTAATGTATTACCATATGCTTCTGTGTCAAAAGGGGAAAAAGGAGAAGAACTAGTCGATTTCGAAGAACTAAAAAAAGCAGGAGCCATTGCCTTTTCAGATGATGGAATGCCAGTTGTTAACAGTAGGATGATGAGACAAGCTATTCTAGAAGCAGATAGATTAGGAACCTTTGTAGCTTCCCATTGTGAAGAAAAATCAGTAGCAGCAGGTGCTATCCATGCAGGAAAAGTAGCAGAAGAATTAGGAGTAGAAGGGGTACTACCAGAAGCAGAAGAAATTATGGCAGCAAGAGAAATTGTAATAGCAGAGACAAATGAAGTAAGAGCACATATTTGCCATATTAGTACAAAAACAACGAAAAACATGGTAAGAGATGCCAAAAAAAGAGGTGTAAAAATCACATGTGAAACCTGTCCACATTATTTTACCTTTACCGTAGATGAGGTTTTAAAGACAGGGGTAAATGCTAAAATGAATCCGCCATTAAGAGAAGAAAAAGATAGACAAGCCATTATCGAGGGACTAAAAGAAGGAACTATTGATGCTATTATTACAGACCATGCACCACATGCAGAAGATGAAAAAAATAAAGGATTAGCAAGTGCTCCAAATGGAATTATTGGATTTGAAACAGCCTTATCAACAGAAATTATGAATTTAATTGATACAGGAGATTTAAGCTATTTAGATTTAGTAAGAATAACATCCTATACACCAGCTCAATTATTACACATTGATAAAGGAACCATAGAAGAAGGAAAAATAGCAGACATTACTATTTTTGACCCAAATGAAACATATACCTATACCAAAGAAATGATAGTATCAAAAGCAAAAAATAGTCCTTTTATTGGAAGAAAACTAAAAGGAAGAGTACAATACACAATTGTTGGAGGAAGAGTCGTATACCAAAAGGGGGATTAGAGGGACGTTCCTTAAAATCCCTGTTTAGGAAACAGGAAGATATACTGTGAAATAAGAAAGGATTGGTATTAGAATGAAAAATTTATTTTTGTGGTATCCCAAATGCTCAACCTGTCAAAAGGCGAAAAAATGGTTAGAAGATAATCAAATAACATTTCAAGAAAGGCATATTGTAGAGGAAACACCCAATAAAGATGAATTAAAAAAATGGATTGAACAAAGTGGATTGGAAATCAAGAAGTTTTTTAATACAAGTGGACTAAAATATAGGGAATTGAATTTAAAGGAAAAATTATCTAGTATGACAGATGATGAAAAAATAGAATTATTAGCATCCAATGGAATGTTGATTAAAAGACCACTATTTGTTAAAGACGGAATAGTTTTAATAGGATTTAAAGAAAAAGAATGGAGAGAAAAAATATGAATGCAATCGACAAATTAATTCAAAAAATAAAAGAAACAAATAATCCAACTGTAATTGGATTAGACCCAAGATATGAAATGTTACCAAAATGCGTAACTGATAAATATCCACAAGACCTTGAAGGAGTGGCAAAGGCAATTGTAGAATATAATAAAGCATTAATTGATAACACTTATGATATTATACCAGCGATTAAACCGCAAATTGCATTTTATGAGATGTATGGAATTCCAGGAATGGAAGCTTTTAAAGAAACTTGCCGTTATGCAAAAGAAAAAGGAATGGTAGTGATAGCAGACATCAAAAGGGGAGATATTGGTTCAACGGCACAAGGTTATTCCAATGCTTTCCTAGGAAAAACAGCAATTGGCGAAAAAGAAGAAACAATTTACGATGTTGACTTTGTAACAGTAAATCCTTATATGGGAACAGATTGTGTGAAACCATTTATAGAAGATTGCAAAAAATATGACAAAGGAATTTTTGTTTTAGTGAAAACTTCTAATCCATCCTCAGGAGAATTACAAGACTTAAAATTAGAAAATGGAAAAGAAGTATATAGCCAAGTAACAGAGTTAGTAGAAAAATGGGGAGAAGAATTACGAGGCGAAAACGGATATAGCAGTGTAGCAGCAGTAGTAGGGGCAACTTATCCGGAACAATTGGAGCAAATTAGAAAAGCAGCACCACATACATATTTCTTAATACCAGGATATGGTGCTCAAGGTGGAAAAGCAAATGATATTGCCTTAGGATTTGACAAAGAGGGATTAGGTGGTATTGTAAATGCATCCAGAAGTTTAATGTGTGCTTATAAGTCAGATAAATGGAAAGAGCAATTTATAGAAGAAGATTATGCAAAAGCAACAAGAGCAGAAGCATTAAGAATGAAAGACGAATTAAATCAAGCAATCAACAATTAAAAGGAGGAAAATATATGGCAGAGCAACTATTCGCAGAATTAGTAAAAAAGGAACAATTAAAACCAGATTTATTTAAATTTAGTGTAAAGGCACCAAGTATTGTAAAAAATGCAAGACCAGGTAATTTTATAGAAATCAGAATAACTGACCAGACAGAACCATTTTTAAGAAGACCTATTAGCATTTATAATTTAGATAGAGAAAATGGTATTTTAGAATTTATATTTCAAGTAAAAGGAAAAGGAACTGATATTTTAGCGAAAAGAGAAGTGGGAAAGAAAATTGATATCATAGGACCAATTGGCTATGGAACATTTAAATATGAAGATTATCAAAAGATAGCAATTATTGGTGGAGGAATAGGAGTATTTCCATTATATGAATTAGCTAAATGCGCTAAAGCTGATAACAAGAAAGTTTCTACTTATTTAGGATTTAGAAGCAAAGATTTTGTTGTATTGGAAAAAGAATTTGAACAAGTATCAGATACACTTGTTGTGACAACAGATGATGGAAGTTATGCTAAAAAAGGATTTGCGATTAATTATCTAAAAGAAGATATAGAAGCGGAAAAAGTAGATGCGATTTATGCTTGTGGACCTTTACCAATGTTAAAAAAATTAGCCATTGAAAAAGACATTCCATGTCAAATTTCTTTGGAAGAAAAAATGGCATGTGGTTTAGGGGTATGTCTAGGTTGTGCTGTGAAGACAGCAAAAAGTCCAGCAGATGCTCCAGAATATTGGCATGTTTGTAAAGCGGGACCTGTATTTAATGCCAAAGATGTAGAAATTTAGAAAGAACCCAAAGGAGTAATAAAATGCCAAGCTTTAATATACATATAGCAATAGCAAGTGAATATATAAAATATCACCCAGGAGAAATTAAAAATCAAGAAGAATTTATGAGAGGAACAATTGCCCCCGATTTAAGTGAAAATAAATATAAAAGCCATTTTGATAATTATGCCGAGAGACATAATGGATTATCTGAATTTTTAGACCAAAACCAAATTGATATAACATCAGATTATGGAAAAGGATATTTTTTGCATTTAGTAACAGATGAACTATTTTATCATAAGGTATTTGAAAAAGAACATGATGAAGTAAATAAACTAAATACCACATTTCATCATGATTGGGATTGTCTTAATAAACTTATTATAAATGAATATAAAATAGAAGGATATATGAACAGAATATTAGAAGAAAAGACACAATTTCTTGATTTTGAAAAGGTAAAAAAATTTATTAATCAATTAAGCAAAATAACGATAGAAGAACAGATTCATGAAATAAAAAATAATGGAAATCCAATTATATAAGGAGGAAAAAATGAATACACAAGTAAATCTAGCAGGAATAAAAATGAAAAATCCTGTAACAGTAGCATCAGGAACATTTGGATATGGGAGAGAATTCAGCAACTTTTTTGACCTAAGTAAATTAGGTGGAATTATTACAAAAGGAACATCCTTAAAACCAAGAAGCGGAAACAAACCTTCCCGAGTTTATGAAACTCCAAGTGGAATGCTAAATAGTATAGGACTACAAAATCCAGGAGTAGAATATTTTGCACAAAACGATTTACCATTTTTAAGAAAATTTGATACAGCCATTATTGTAAATGCTTGTGGAAGTAGTGTGGAAGAATATGTAGAACTTTGTAAAGTATTGAATACACTAGATATTGATGGTGTTGAACTAAATCTATCTTGTCCAAATGTAAAAGCAGGATGTATGGCATTTGGAAATACTTATGAAGGAGTAAAACAAGTGACTTCTGAAGTAAGAAAAGTATTAGACAAACCACTTATTGTAAAATTAACACCAAATGTTACCGACATTGCTTCTATTGCAAAAGCAGTAGAAGATGCAGGGGCAGATGGCGTATCTTTGATTAATACTTTGTTAGGAATGAAAATTGATATAGATAAAAGAAGACCTGTTCTTGCTAATAATACAGGTGGACTTTCTGGACCAGCAATAAAGCCAGTAGCTGTTCGTATGGTTTATCAAGTAGCACAAGCAGTTAATATTCCTATTTTAGGAATGGGAGGAATTGTTAATGGAGAAGATGCAATTGAATTTATGCTAGCAGGAGCAAATGCCATTTCGATTGGTGCTGGAAATTTTATTAATCCATACACGAGTGTTAATACAGTAGATGGAATTGAAAATTATATGAAAAAGCATCAGATTGAAGATATTAATAGTATTGTGGGAACTGTTGAAATGAATTAAACAAAAAATCTATATAGAGAAATTTTAAAAAGAAGGTTTGAATAAAACCTTCTTTTTATTTTTCTTCTCCAGCAGGTCCAACATATTCAGAACTACCAAATGCTAAAATCATATAAAAGATTGATGGTAGGAAGTAAAGACCAACAGCCCATCCAGCATCTTTGCCATAAGATTTAGCTAATTTGTAAGATAGGATAGCATTTAATGCAATTGGAGCAATCCATCCAATAAATGGAATTACAGCGGCAAAATAAACAAAAATTAACCATGGAGAAAGTCCAGAAATTTTAAATAAAATCACAAGATTATAAATTGGAATGATGGATTTCCAACCTTTTTCTCCAGCTTTTTTGTATAATTTCCACATAGCAATTATCTGAATAATAGAAATTACTAAAGCGATGAATAAGAAAATCATCAAAGCACCAACTATTGTGGCAGCAAAAGTAGCTGGAACGCCATAGCTACCATAATAACTAGAATAATTGTACCCCATATTAAATCCTCCTTTTATTTTTATGTAATTATATTCTCACATTTTTTTCTTAAAAAGTCAAGAAAGTAATATTAAAATTCAACAATAATTGACAAAAAATATAAAATTTCTAAAAAGCATTGTATAAAAAAAATCGGTTTGATATAATTTAAACAATCAAGTAATAACATAGTATTAAAAGGAGGAAAAATTATGTGTGAATGCGGATGCGAAGAAAATAGAAAAGATAAATTTATAGAAGAACTTTTTTTAGAATATCAACCGATTAAAGACAATTTAATTCAAATGTTAAACGAAATACAAGAACACTATGGATATGTGCCAATGGATGTACAAAAAGAATTATCAGAATTCTTATCCATTCCAATGGCAGAAATTTATGGAGTTGTTACTTTTTATTCAAGATTTTCACTAAAACCAAAAGGAAAATATAATATATCTGTATGCTTGGGAACAGCGTGTTTTGTAAAAAAAAAAAAAAAAATAATGGATCGATTATTAGAAAGACTAAAAATTAATCCAGGAGAAACAACAGAAGATGGTATGTTTTCAATTGAAGAAACCAGATGTGTAGGAGCTTGTGGTTTAGCACCAGTATTTACCGTAAATGGAGAAGTATATGGAAAAGCTACTGTTCAAAAACTAGACCAAGTATTAGACGAACTAATGAAGTCATGATTTTTGGGATGCCCTTAGCTGTGCGAACGTTAAGTGAGCTTACAGATAAGTAATGCCTGTAGATGCGGAGGAAAAAATTGTGACACATTGAAATAACAGATAATAAGGAGGATTTCTATGAAAACGATACAAGAACTTCACCACATAAAGGAAGAAAAAAGGAAAGAGTTAGATTTAAGAGTAAATACAAAGGCAGATACAAGAGAAAAACATATCTTAGTCTGCCAAGGAACAGGATGTACTTCATCTAAATCGCCAGAAATATTAGAGACATTTAAAAAAATTCTAAAAGAAAAACAAATTGAAAATGTAAGAGTGATTAAAACGGGATGTTTTGGTCTTTGTGCAAAAGGACCAATTGTAATTATTAGACCAGAAGATACTTTTTATGCTATGGTTAAACCAGAAGATTGTGAAGAGATTATTCAAACACATATTATAGAAGGAAATAAAGTAGAGCGATTATTGGCAAAAGATATTGATGGAACAAAGGTGAATCGTTTAGATGATTTGAATTTTTATAAAAAACAAAAAAGAATTGCCCTTAAAAATTGTGGTGTGATTAATCCAGAAGATATTGACGAATATATTGCATTTGATGGGTATCAGGCATTAGAAAAAGTATTAACTCAAATGTCACAAGATGAAGTAATTGAAGAAATTAAAGAATCTGGAATTCGAGGCAGAGGAGGAGCTGGATTTCCAACCGGCAAAAAATGGGAATTAACAAAGCTATCTGAAGGAAAACAGAAATATGTAGTATGCAATGCCGATGAAGGAGACCCAGGAGCTTTTATGGATAGAAGTATTTTAGAAGGAGATCCTCATTCTGTATTAGAAGCTATGGCAATTGCTGCTTATTGTATTGGAGCGAATAAAGGATATATCTATGTAAGAGCTGAATACCCAATTGCGGTAAAACGTTTACAAATTGCTATTCATCAAGCAAGGGAATATGGCTTGTTAGGAGAGCATATTTTTGATACTGATTTTAATTTTGATATTGAAATAAGACTTGGTGCGGGAGCTTTTGTTTGTGGAGAAGAAACAGCATTACTAGAATCAATTGAAGGAAAACGTGGCCAACCACGTGTAAAACCACCATATCC
>CARUQW010000049.1:0-912 GCA_949077355.1 uncultured Clostridia bacterium
TGAAAATCACTAATATTAGGCACTGGTACCCACACAAATTGATTTCCATGTTTTGCATTATCCATGTCATCTCCTTCAACATCAGAAATTACAAAACCTTCTTCAATTGTTCCTCCTACTGCGTAAAATCCATCTGGAATTGGTGGTTTCTCTGTCTTATTGTATAAATCAGAATAAGGAATTTCATATCCATTTTCCTTTGTTTTAAAACTACTATCCCCTGGTTGTCCTTCTTCTGTACTTACATAACTCTTTCCTGTTATGATTGCTTTTATAATACTATCATCTAGTTCGCCTTTTCTCCATTTTCTAATTTGTCAGCAATCCAAGCTGCTATATCAACTTTTGCTTGTTCTTTTGCACTTTCAATTTCAGTATCTTTTTGTGCTGTACTTGCTTTTGTTACTACTCCATTTTGTCCTGTTAAGGTTGCTATACTAACTCCTACTAGTATTAGTAACACAATAATGGTAATTACTAATGCTATTAATGTAATACCTTTGTTAGCCATTTTCTTTTTTCTTAATTTTGTTATACTTTCCATACATTTCCTCCTATTTCTTTTGTTATTTCTCTTTTTGACTTTTGTTTATTATTCACTATTTTAAATCATAGTATACATTGCTTTTCTTATAATATACCTATCTTTACTAACAAAAGTATTCTGTTTTCAATGTTCTACTATTTTCTAAAATAGTTCCCTAATTTACAACTGCATTGTATCAAAAAGCAAAGATATTGTTAACAAGTTAACCTTTCGCATTATTGTGGTATTTTATGTTAATTTTTCTAAGGCACAAAAAATATTGAGGCAGAAAACTTTCAAAGTTCTCCACCCCAACTATTAACATTTAGGCATAAAAGTACACCATGATTTTTTCCTCCGTACCTACAGGCATTACTTATCTGTAG
>CARUQW010000049.1:931-11541 GCA_949077355.1 uncultured Clostridia bacterium
CATCCCCAAAATCACCAAAAATCATCATAGCGTTCTGTAATTATTTTTATCTGCTCGTTCATCCATTTTTCTATCAAATTGTTCATTTTTATAAAACCAATCTGTTTTCTTGTCTTTTGGATTTGCTTTTCTATTTTTGTCTAATAATAAGTCGAATAGTACTGCAACTGGTATTGCTATTCCTATTAATGATATAAATGTATTCATATATATACTTACGTTAGATGTAGTTATTTCAATTGTTCCTGTTGTTAATGCTGTTATTCCTGTTATTAAATTGGTTCCAAAATACATACCATATGCTAATAAGTAGACTAGTGCTCCTATTAATTTTCTTTTTATGATAAATAACATGCATACTAATACTACAAATAATAAAATGATTTCCATGGTCTGATTAAATGGTTGTATTCCTCCAAAGTCCATTCCTAACTCATAAGCAAATGCTACTACAATTCTTAGTATCCAAAACATTGCCATAAACATGACTAACATTAATGTTGAAAAATTTTTCATTTGTTCTCCTTCTGGTTGCCACTGGTTCCGGGTTTAAATGGCAACACTTCTTAACAAAATTTCCAAATAGCTATATTTTTGAAAGTTGCCATTTAAACCCGGAACCAGTGGCAACTTTTCGCTAAAAAAGACGGAAAAATCCGTCTTTCTATTTTCTCCTAGTCTACAAAGTCAAAATCGTCTTTGAATTTTTCTTTAAACATTTCAAATACTTTATTTAATATTTCCTCATCTTCAATGCTTACATAAGATTCTTCATCTGATTCTTCGTCATCAGTATCTTCTACTTTTAATATTACTACTTCGCCTTCTTCTTCCTCTCCTTCTTCTGTAATTGGTAATAATACTACATATTCTTCATCATCTAATTCTACTAAATCTAAAAATTCAAATTTTACTTCGTTTCCTTCTTCATCATTTAATACTACTATATTATCTAATTCTTCTCCTTCAAAATTTTCTTCCATTCTTCTTCTCCTTTCAATTTTTATTCATTATATTTTATATTTAATATAATAACCTATTTTGTTCCATTTTGCAATGAATTTTTCAATTTATTTAAATAAGTTTCTAGAATATATACTGCAGATATAGTATCTACGATATTCTTCTTTTTATTCTTATTAATATCTAAAAAGTTCATTGTTTTATGGGCTTCTACTGTTGTTAATCTCTCATCAATCGTATCTATTTTCATCTTGTTATATTTACATTTTAATTTATGGACAAACTCTTGTGTTATTTTTGCTCTTTCTGATATGGTTCCATTCATATTAAGTGGCATTCCTACTACCATAGTATCTATTTCATATTGTTCTAAAATTTCATCTAATCTTCTTAATACAATTTTATCAGAACCATTTCTTTGTATGGTTTCTAAACCTTGTGCTGTAATGTTTAAAGCATCGGTTATAGCAATTCCTACTCTTGCCTCTCCATAATCAATTCCTAATATTCTCATTTTATTTCTCATCTAATCCTATATAATCTTTTACCATTTTTTCTAATAATTCATCTCTTTCGATGGCTCTTATTTTATTTCTAGCATCATTATGGCTCGTTATATAAGTTGGATCTCCTGATAAAATATATCCTACTATTTGATTGATTGGATTATATCCTTTCTCTACTAAAGATTCATATACCTCTTTTAGGATTTCTCTGCATCTCAAATTCTCTTCTCTTTCTACCTCAAAATGCATTGTTTTGTCAAATTCCATATTCGTTTCCTCCTTTTTAAATATTCGTGATATCACTTTCTCGGTTATCTGCATGATCTAAGTATTCCTCTAATTTTTTCAATACTTCTTCTAGCCCTGTTCCCTTATAATAAGAGGATATGACAAAATTCAATTTTGGTATGGCAACTTCTCTACATTCCGCTCCTTTTGTAGTTCTTCCAGGTAATTTCACTTCCAAATTCAACTCTTGTCTTTCTTCTTCTGTCAATTCAATTGGCATGTTTTCTATTTTTTCCTTTATTTCATTTAAAAAGTCTGCCACTCCGGCTGGCTTCTACTCCTGAAAAGGCTATTACAAATTTAGGACCCATATAACGAACAAACACATACTCACTTGCAATATTCTCTGCTATGTATTGGCTAATTTTAGTTATTACTTTATTTCCTAATTCTCTACAATACTTTTTATTAATTTCTTGAATATTGATTACTTTAAACATACAAATAGTTGATATGGTATATTGGTCGATAATTTTCTTTCCTTCTCCATATAAATATTCTTCTGAATATAAGCCTGTAAACAAATCTTTTCTCACAATAGATTCCAATGTTTTTTGGTGTACTACTGTCTTCAATACTGAAACAATATTTTCTTTAATTACTTCTAATACGGTTGTATCTACATTATCAAAATCATGTGGTGTTCCACTTTCTATAATCCAATATCCAATATATACATTATCAATATAAAGAGGAAAAAAGATAGCTGATTTCGCTCTTCCAAATTCCATTTCTTGATAAGGAAGCCTTTCATTTTCATTATTTACTGTTACATATTTAGGTGTTGCTGATTGTATACTATCTTTGAACATATCTACATTTTGTAAAGCTCTTAATGCATTCCAATGTTTTTGATCTACATTAGAGGCTTTTACTTGATATTCTGCTCCATCAAATACCACAATGGTTGAATATTTAATTTCATATCTTTCAATCAAAATGTCATTTATCTTCTTTATTTTTTGTTCAACTGTTGACGTTTCTCCTATAGCATTCATAAAATCTTGAACAACATATAAATTTGTAATCTTTTGGTTCATATTTTTAAATTTTTGTATTTTTTTATGTATTGTTACATTATATACAACTAATCCTAATACAATTAAGACTAAGATTACTACAACTGCTATTATCAAAGCTTTTTTCCTCCTCTGTTATTTATTAGCATTTTAAAAGTCACGCATTCGGTCTAAAGTACTATTCATACTAGAAGAAAAATTTCCTCCTCCATTCATTTTTGCTGATGGTGGTTGATAATTTCTACTATTTCTAGGTGTTGATGCGGTTACTATTGGATATATCATATTTCCTAATTCTCTTAATGTTTGTAAAAATACTTTCGAATATCCTTTTAACGAAATTTCGCATTCAATAATTCCTTCTAAATATTTAATATATGTTTCTTCTTCAAATGGAATAGAAACATATTTAATTCTATCTCGGTCAAACAATTCTGTCATAAAAGACATGGCTGGGTCATTATAAAATGCCATTCCGCCAATAATGGTTGCATCTTTAATACCTCTGATTTTTACAACCTTATTTAATACAATTTTTAATTTTCTTTCATCCAAAATATTCTTCATTTTTAGTTCTTTCAAAAATGCAGTAAGTGGTTGAATGGTTAGTATATCCATACTTTGTACTAAATAAGTTTCTTGTGATTGTTTAAAATAACCAAGTGGTGTATCAAAATCAGTATCTATCAATATTAAAGAATGATGATGTAATAACGTTTCTAATATTTTATCAACATGATAAATTTTATCTTCCTCATTTGGTAATGAGGTATATACTGTAAGATTCTTATTAACACTGATTCCCTTCGCTACTCCAGTAGCTAAGCCCTCTATACTATGAGCTGCAATTTCTCTTAATGGTTCTTCATTTTTTGTATAAATATAATAGGAATTTCTATTTTTGGTAGTATCTAAAATTGCTACATTAATACCAACTGAAGACAATAGTTCTGCTGTATTATTCACAATAAATGAGGTTCCATTTTTGCTCGTTCCTACAAATGTAACGATTTTCTTATCTGGTGTTAATAAATTGGTTAAATCAATTTCTTCATAAGTTTCTGTTATATTATTTTGAACATATGAGTTGTTTGTATATTGATTATTGTTGTACTGATTCTCCATTGGGTTCATTTCTACTATTGGAGCTGATTGTACGTTAGCATCTTCTACTGATTTTGAATCATAAGTTTCTAATCCTGGTAACACCATTTCTTCTGGCTCTTCTTCAAATCCTGGTAAGGTTGGTGTATCTATTGTATTGGTATTGACATCTGTAAATCCTGGTAAAAAGTTTTCTTGTGACTCTAGTTGTGGCTCTGGTTCTGGTTTAGATTCTTGTATTTCCATATCTAATCCTGGCAATACAAGTTCTTCTTCAACTGGTGCTACTGGAATTGGATTTTTTCTAGGTCTTCCTCTTCCTCTTTTTACTGGTTGATTTTCTGGGTTACTAGATGTAGGAGCTGGATTTTTTCTAGGTCTTCCTCTTCCTCTTTTTACTGGTTGTACAACTTCTGGCATAACTGGTTCTTCTTGTAATTCTTCGATTACTGGCTCTTCTATAACTGGAACTGGTTCTTGTTCTTTTTGTACAACTGGTTCCAAATCTTTAAAGTCCTCAAAATCGTCTAATCCTTCTATACTTGGCACAACTGTTGTCGTTTCTTGTGATTGTTCTACTGGTTGTGTAACCATTGGTCTTTCTATTGGTTCCTCCTGTGGTATCTCAGGTTTTACTTCCACTGTTTTTTGCTTTGCTAATTTTTTACTTCCATTCATATTAACAGCAGATGGTATTACTACTGGTTTAGAAAGTATCGTTTCTCTGTTTTTTGACTTTAATAGAATTTGACTTGGTCCATCATCTGTATCATTTTTGCTTTTTCTTAAATTATCGGAAACGGCATTGTTAAATGACATGATTTGTTGATATTTTGATGATTTTTCTTCTAATACAGCACGTACATTTAATGGTAAAAATTTGGTTATAATTCTTAATTGTGTATCATTGTATTGCGCTGCTATATTATTAAAACTATCAATATATCGATCCTCATTTTTTCCTAATCTTTTATAATGAGCAACAATGTTCTGAATTTCCATCTCACTTACATCATTCTCATTTTCTGCTTGATAGCCAACATCCTCTGTATCTATTTTATAATAAGTTTTCGCTTCTTTTTTAGTACGTGGTCGATTGATTAATCGACAAACTTCATCGACACTTCTGTCATTTCCTATAATTGCATTATAAATTCCTATTCCAAATATTTTTACTAACATTGGTTCAGATTTCGTTCTTCGGTCAGATGAAATGACAATAATTGGAATATCATTTCCTTTGGCATCAGAAGCTTCATCACTAATGCTATCTAATTTTTCAAAAATAAATTTATCAATTTGGTCATATTGTGTATGTGTAAAAGCTTCTAAATCTTCACTTATGACAATTCTATCATAAGTTTTATCTTTTTGTAATTCCTTTAATATTGCGTTAAAGTAATATACGTTTTTATAAGAAATAATTTGTTTGTATTCTTTTTGATATTTCTTTACAATTGATTCTGATATCTCTTCATTACTTACAGCAAATAAGACTTTCATTTGTTACCCCCTTCCAAATTTTACAAACACCGCAAAGGCAAGTGGTAAAATCTGGCATATAATTAAAAGTGTTACGCAAGTTACAATAAATGCCATACCTCTTTCTAAGGTATCTAACTTTCTGACACCTATAACATATTGATGGATTGCTCCAATAGCAATTCCTAAAAAGCATACTGGTATACTATAAATTCGAACAAGGTTCAAAATGTAAGCAACCGTTCCATAAACATCTGAACCATATTTTACTTTATAATCATCTAATGATTTAGCTGCATTATCTTTTATTTCTACAATTTTACTTTCTGTTTTATCATCAATCGCTTTATTTTCTGCATAACTTTTATCTGCTACTAAAAATATTCCCATTATTAGCATGATAATTGTAACAATTATAATTCCCTTTTTCATGTTTTAGCCCCTTTCTAAGCTTCATTTTTGGCAATTTATTCCTTTTATTCTCTCTTGCCTTTCTATCATACAATAAATTGTAAAAAATAGCAAGAATTTTTTACAATTTATTGTATAAATATTTCATATGATTATAAACACCATTTGCCCAGTTTTTATCGGTTGCATATCGAGTATTAATACCACTTAAAGTTGGTCCATTATAATAAGTTCCTGCTGCTTTTTCGCCTCCATAAATACTAGTTCCTTTTGGATTGATATAATATTTAACAAACACTCTAGCAATTAAGTCAATACACTCTGAATAATCAGAAAAACGATAAGCCCCATTGTAAGGATTTGAATCATAAGCACCATAACCAAATAGATTATTTTTTTCTCTTGCAATTTTAGAAGTTCCCCATGCACTTTCATGAATTCCAACTGCTGCCACAAACACACCATTAATCTGATATTGTTTTTCAATATAATAAAAATACTCTGCATTGTTCGCAAATATCTTATTCGTATCCTTACTATCTGATAAAATCTTTTTAAATTGTTCTAAGGTCAATCCACTTGGTTTATTTAGCACCATTCCAAAGCTCAAATCAGAAGTTAATTGTGTTTTACTTTTCGTATCTGTTTTCTGTGTTTCCTCTTTTTTATTCTTATCTATGTAAGTTGTACTTTCTGCTTTTACATATCCAATTGTACTGCCACAAGAAATTTTATACCAACCTTGTTCCATACTTAACAACTTTAATTCCTTTCCTTTTGTTAAAGTCGCTATTTTTTGTGATTGTTCATTTGGTTCTACCATAACAGCTAATCGATCTGATGTAACATATAAGACATCTCCTACTTTTACTTTATAATTACTCGTATAGTTAGCAGTTCCTATTTCAACAATCTTATGAATCGATGCTTTGGTTATTTTACTTGAAACTTGTTCTTCTGCAATTAATTCTTCGTTTTGATAAGTTTTCTTAGTAGTAATCTCTTGTTTTCCCTCACGACCTTCTTGTACAACTTGTATTTGTCCTTTTGGCAAACTACTATTATTTCGATATTGTGTAATATACTCTAGTACGGTTTCTTCTACTGTATATTCTTCTCTTTTTCCTTCTTGTATATTTTGTTCCATAATTTTTTGTATATCAACTTCATTTGCTTCACTTATCTTAATTTCTTGCATGACATCAGATGACGTTTCAGAAGCATAAACTTTATTTCTTCCAAAATAATAGTTATAAAATATAACCATATATAATAAACTAATAATAAAAGCTAAAAAAGTCACAATATTTTTTAGCGTAATTTTCATATGTATTTCTTTATCTTTCGCTTTCATATTATCACCTATTATCATTTTACCCTTTCTCTATTTTTTTGTCAATTAGTATTCAAGTGGAAAATGTTGTGACTTGATTTTATTTCATTTTTATACTATGATATAGATATTCACAAAGGAGGAACTTATGGATAAGAAAAAAAAGATTTTAACCATTATTGTTTTTGTATTATTTTTTATTGTCTTCGTACTTGCTTACTTATTATTTCAAAAGTATGTTATTAAGAACAATTTCGAAAGAGACATCTTACCATTTGCTAATAAAAATGACAAAACTGTTTTTCAGGTTAACAAAATTGTTTTTTTTAGCAACTGTGATGCCAAAAATAAAACTGGCTCTACCAGTAATTTTACAATAGAGAATTTATACCAATATACCGATATGGCCATTTTTATAAATAACGCTTCTACGGAAGAAAAAACGTTAGAAAATACTTTTCAAAAAGTAAACATTAACAACATTCAATACACTGTTTCTCCCGAGCTAGGAGAACCAAAATTATATTTTAAAGGATTAAACCAATTTGCTAAAAGTGAACTAAAGCCAGAAAACGAAATTAAGGACAATCTAGATTTTACCATCACTTCTGAAAATGAAGCAAACTTAGATACGCCTACTTTATACAACAATTTAGCCAATCCCATTACACTTAGCTATGTGAATCAAAATATCAAATCAGATTATACCATAACAGATACTTCTACTCCCATTACGTATGATGGTTCTCTTCTAAAGAAATGTAATATCAATTTAGCTTCTATTGCCTGCCATCTTTCTTTTGATATCTACATCACCAACAATTTAAACGAAGAATTCAAAACTACTATTTTTATAGATATACCTTTAGAAACTACAGAAAAATCCATTTATGATGGAACTATAAATCTAACTCAAAATACTAATTTTGCATTTTATCGATACAAATAATAGGAGGATTAAAAATGAAAAAAAAGCTACCAGTTGCTGAACAATTGAAAAAAAAATACCACAAAACAGAGGAAATTACAAATTTTAAAGAAATGTTATATCGTTCTGCCGATATTTATCGTTCTAGAACTGCTTTTAAATTAAAAGATGAAAACGGAAATATCATTACAATTTCTTATGAGCAATTCAAAAACGATGTTGTTTCTTTAGGGACAAGTCTTATAGAAAAAGGATTTCTAAACAAACGAATCGCTGTCATTGGAAAAAATAGTTATCATTGGTGTGTTTCCTATTTAGCAGCAAGTATTGTAGGAATTGTTGTTCCGATTGATAAGGAATTGCACACAGATGATGTTATTAATTTTATGAATGTTTCTCAAACAGTTTGCATTTTAGGCGATTCTAAAAATCTGGATGCTGTTCTAGATAACATTGAAAAAGTAGAAAACCCAGATACCATTTTTGTGTTTTTTGACAAAGAAAGTAAAAATTCTTTTTCTAATTTATTACTAGCCGGAAAAGCATCTTACGAAAATGGAAAGGTTGATTTTGATAAAATAGAAATTAACCCAGATGAACTTCGTATTTTGCTTTTTACATCTGGAACCACAGGAAGTGCCAAAGGAGTTTGTTTATCTCAAAGAAATATTTGCTCCAATATTTTATCAACTTATGGCATTGTAAAAGTAAAAAGAAGTGATTTGTTTTTTTCTATCTTACCTTTACACCACACTTACGAATGTACTTTAGGATTTTTGTTGCCAATTTATAGTGGTGCTAGTATTGCTCATTGTGAAGGGTTGCGCTATATTTTAAAAAATCTTAGTGAATTTCATCCTTCTGTTATTTTATGCGTTCCTTTGTTACTTGAAAATATGCATAAAAATATCTTAAAAAATATGAACAAATCCTTACCAGAAAAATATAGAAAAGCAAATGGAAATCCTTTTGATAATTTGCCTTTCTTTTTAAAGAAAATTGTACAAACAAAAGTAAAAAATACTTTAGGTGGAAGGCTTCGTGTTTTCATTGTTGGTGCTGCAGCTGCTAACCCAGAAATTGTTTCTGATTTTAAGAATCTAAATTTATTAACTCTACAAGGTTATGGATTAACTGAATGTGCTCCTCTTGTTGCTGGAAATACTGATTTCTTTCAAAAAGACGACGCAGCTGGGCTTCCCATTCCTAATGTAGAATATAAAATTGATTCTCCAAATCAGGAAGGTGTTGGGGAAATCATTGTTAAAGGTCCTAATGTTATGCTTGGTTATTATGAAGACGATGAAAAAACAAAACAAACTATTATAGATGGTTGGTTCCATACTGGTGATTTAGGCAAAATTGATGAAAATGGTTACCTTTATATTACTGGTAGATGTAAAAGTGTTATTGTCACAAAAAATGGAAAAAATATTTATCCAGAAGAAGTAGAATATTATTTAAATGACAATCCTCTTATTTCAGAATCTTTGGTTTTAGGAATTCAAAAGGAAGATGATGATGAAACTTACATTAATGCTCAGATTTATCCAAATATTGAAGCAATTACAGAATATCTAAAAGGTTCTGTTCCTACCAAAGAAGAAATCTGGAAAATCGTTTCAGATGCTGTATCAGCAGTTAACAAAAAACTGCCTAATTATAAGCATATTAAGAGTTTTGGTATTCGTGATAAAGAATTTGAAAAAACTACAACTCAGAAAATAAAACGTTATGGTAATAATATGAAAATAAACAAATAAAACGATAAGAACTGTTTGGTGATTTTTCAGCACCAAACAGTTCTTGTCGTTTAATCATTTGCCAAAGTAAAGTAACCACTTATCTTTGGCAATTTCAATTTTTTCTTCTTTCAAGTATTTTATTTGAGCATTATTGTGAACATAAATTTCTAGCTGCTGCTGTACAAGAGTATCTGATTTTAACTCTGGAAACAGTGTAACTAAGGTAATTGCGCTCTCCTCTGTTTTTAAATCTTCAAATGTATCATGTTCATGCTCCAAATATTCTTTGACTATTTTGTCAATGTCTTTTTCTATCTTAGCATTTTCTTCTTGATACATTTCGATTTTTTGGTCAAAAGTCCTTTCCGTTGCCACTTTAGGTGCTAAAATACAAATTGCAACAAACAATCCACAAGCAAGAATTCCCACTAAAATAGACATTACTATGTAGACATCTGCATCTTCCTGTTTGCTACATTTACCTTTGGCTAATTTTACAAGCACTACAAATGCAATAATTGCAAAAACTAAAATACCAGTAAGCATACCATTCCTCCTCAAAATAATCATTTTACAATAGTTGCTCTATCTATAACCTGTAATAAAAAACAGGAGTAAAAAAATAAGTCTAGTATTCACTAGAATAATGTATATTATATCATAGTAACATAATATTTTCAATAGGTATTTTATTGCATTGTTCGCCCGCGAAAATTGCAAAGCAATTTTCTGTGAAATGTATTTATATGATAGGACGTTCGGAGAGCTTTCCTATCATAGTAATTATCCCCCGGCTTAGCCGGGGGCTTTTTATCTTACGCCTAAAAGGCT
>CARUQW010000050.1:0-948 GCA_949077355.1 uncultured Clostridia bacterium
AAGTTGAGGCAGAAAACTTTTAAAGTTTTCCACCCCAACTATTGACATAGAGTCTAACACAAAAAACCATCTATTTTCATAGATAGTTTTCTTTTGTATTCTTCTGTTTTCTAGGCATCATTTTTATTAATATCTTTCAATAATTCTAATTGTGATATTAATAAAGATTCCATTTTTGCTTTATAAATATCGAATTGTTTTTTTACATCATCTAATTCTTTTCTCTTTACTACAATTTCATTATCTAAATCATTTACTTGCTTTTGAGCTGTTGATTTTGCTTCATTTACAATTTGTTCTGCTTGTTGATTTGCTACTTTTTTCACATCTTCCGCTGTTGTTTGAGCCATTAACAACGTACTTTGTAATGTCTCTTCAATGGCTTTGTAATGTTGTAAACTTTGTGTTAATTCTTCTACTTTTGCTTTTAATTCTGTTGCTTCTTTGTAATTTTTAGAATAATCTTGTGTCAAATCATCTAAAAAATCATCTACTTCTTCTACACTATATCCATTCATCATTTGTTTTGAAAATTTTTTGTTTTCGATATCTAATGGTGTTATCATTTTTTCCTCCTTGAATAAACGGACTAGTTTACTCCGTTGTTTTTTAGCCATGAAACAGAAAGTTTACTTTTCATTTCTTCTCTAGCCATTTCATTGGTAATTTCATAATTGGATGGTGCTACTAAAAAGATAGAGTTTGATACTTTTTGAATGTATCCATCTAACGCATATACTCCACCACTAATAAAATCTACAATTCTTCTTGCAACATCTTTGTTTACATACTCTAGATTAACAATAACAGATTTTTTTTCTTTTAAAAAGCTACAAATCTCGTCTGATTGTTCAAATGTTGTAGGTTGTGATATCACCATTTTAATCGCATTAGCATTAGCTTGTGGCATATTAACTACTTTGTCTTTGTTTCTTCTTCCAAATAATT
>CARUQW010000050.1:958-7755 GCA_949077355.1 uncultured Clostridia bacterium
TATCACCATTTTAATAGCATTTGCTTGTGCTTGTGGCATAGCTACTACTTTATTTTTTCTTCCAAATAACTTTTTATCTTCTATTTCTTCCTCTTCATCTTCATAATCATATACATTTTCCTCTTCGTAATCGTCTTCCTCAACAGAGTCCATTCCAAATAGTCCCCAGACTTTGTCCATTAATGCTCCTGACATAAAAAAACCTCCTAAAAATACTTCCTTCGTTTTATTTTCTTAAGTATCTACTTTTTTTGCTAAATTGTCAATGTTTTTTGCGAATGTTATCATTTTTTAATATTTTTGTAATACTTTTGTAACACTTATTCTATGTTCTCCAAATTGGGATTTAACAATATTTCATCATAAAGTGCTATTTTTTTATATTTCACAATTTGTTCATTCGAAAGTCCTAATTCTTTTAATTCTTCGTTTGAGTAAGTTTCTACAATCGAATACTTCTCTCCTTTTTTCTTTATCTTTACTAATATTTTACTTAAATAACCAGCTCTATTTCTAACAACATAATCTAAATCATTTTCTTTTACAATGGCTTGATTTGGTACTTTTAATCCCGAATCATCCCACCAAATTAAGTTCAATGAAATTTTTCGATAATTAATTAATTCTTCTATTTGTTTTTCTACTTTTAATATAATGACAACTTCCTCTTCATTTTCTTTCATAAGATTTGTTATTTCAGCTGGTATCTCTGCATTATTCGATAATCTAATTTTTATTTTTTTACCTACTTGTGCATTTTTTGCCTCTTCTGATGAAGATACTGTTACAATATAGCAAGAAAAATTATCAATTACTTTTCCACTTTCTTCACTTGTTGCAACTAACTTTCCTGTTTTTAAGTCTAATTTTTCTAAATATTCCTTACTCAGCGAGCTAAAATTATCAGGAGTCAATACTTCTTCTAATCCATCCACTTTATAAGATACAATTCCGCTCATAGGAGCTTTTACATATTCTGCTCCTGAATTCAATTGGCTTTCATATCCTTTTCTTTCTTCAATTAATTGATTTAAATAAGAGCCTTTTGGACTCGAATCACCTGCAATCTGTGCCTTCTTTGTTACTAAGTTGTTAATTTCTTTCTTATATTCTGCCAATTTCATGCTATCTTGTATTTGATTAATATCTTGTACTTTTTCATCAATCTGGTTTTCTAAGAGCTTCATATCTGAAGTAAATAAACTCGTATCATTTAGCATAACTTCTTGTATTTTTTTATCCAAATCTTCTATTTTCTTTTTTAATGTTTCTTCATTGGAACTATAATATCTAAATATATTCTCTTCTTTCGCTGCTCTTTCTCCTTCTGATTTTATTTGTCTAATTCCATTTTTGTAATTTTGCCCTTTCACTACTTTTTCGTTTCTAATTACATATCCTATATCGGTTTCCTCTTGATATAATTTTCCTTCTTCTACAGTAAAAATATCAGTAGGTTGCTTAACTAGCAAATAAATTGCATAAACAACATAAATCGAAATAGCAGCTAAAGTTATGTATATCATTATTTTCTTCTTTTTTGAAGACGATATTTCTTTCAATCTAATCCCTCCAAAATAATTTTGATATTATCTTGTTTTTGTACTTGCCCTTCTAGCCATATGGTTTGTTTATTTTTTCGAAACCACGTCATTTGTCTTTTTGCATATCTTCTTGTTTCCATTTTTATTTTTTCTATCATTTCCTCTTGTGTCATGTTTCCCTCTAGAAATGCTACCACCTCTTTATATCCTAGTCCTTGCATTGCCGTTGGGAATTTTTGATGTTTTTCTAAAATCATCTTTACTTCTTCTATCAATCCTTGTTCTATCATCAAGTCCACTCTTTTATTAATTCTTTCATACAAAACTTCTCTGTCCCATTTTAAAGCATAAACTTGATACTCATATTCAACTGGATTTTTTCTTGATTCAATTTCTTGCTCTGTTTTTGTTTTTCCTGTTGCATGATAAATTTCCAAAATTCTCAAAATTCGTTTTTCATCATTTTGACTAATTTTCTCCATTGCCTTTGGGTCAATTCTTTGAGCTTCTTCACATAATTTTTCTAGTCCTTGTTGTTCCACTCTTTGTTCTAATTTTTTTCGATATTCTTCATCAAACTCAATATCAGGATATTCTATCTCATAAATCAAGCTATCAATATAAAGACCTGTTCCTCCTACCACAATCGGAACCTTTCCTTTTTTTATAATCTCTTTGATTGCTCTTTTAGCCTCTTTTTTGTAATCTGCTACACTGTACCTTTCTTCTGGCGAAACAAAATCCATTAAATAATGTTTAATACCTTGTTGTTCCTCTTTCGTTGGTTTAGCTGTTCCAATATCCATTTCTTGATAAATTTGCATAGAATCTGCCGATACAATCTCTCCCTCTATTCTTTTTGCTAATTCAATGGATAGCCCAGTCTTTCCTGAAGCTGTTGGTCCACATATAACAATTACTTTTTCCATTTTAACACTTCCTCATTTTTGCCACTAGGGACGGACCTTTTTGGCAATTTATTTCATTGCATGATATATTTTCAAAATTCCTTCTTGTGTATTTTTCATGTATCCCACTTCAAAAGCAAGGCATATAAAAAATAGTATTAAAATCATTAATATTCTTTTTTGTGCTTTTGCTTTTTCCATTTCGTCTTCATTTACTTTATTAAATATTCTTCCAATTTGTGGCATTACCAAGATTCCATTTATACCTGTAAAAATAGCCACCAATACATTTTGTATACTACTTTGTGTTTCTGCATTAGGATATTCAATTCCACTTTTTGTTAATTGAAAAGTAATTAAGGTTAGGATGTACATCAAAATAAGTCCTACTAAAATAAAGCCTACTTTTTTATTTTTCTCAATAAATCCTAAACTTTGCCAAGTCCAGGCAATTAGAACAAAGTATGTTACAATTGCTACTAATATAATATATATCATTTTCTAGCAAACTTCCTTTCAATATCATATTTTGTCATTTTGATTACAGTTGGTCTTCCATGTGGACAAGTAAATGGATTTGGTAATTCTAATAGTTTATCCATTAATGCTTCCACTTCTTTTTGGTCTAATGCCATATTAGCTTTTACTGCAGCTTTACAAGCAACCGTAGCAATAAATTTTTCTTCTTTTTCTTGTTTTGCTGTTCTTGCTACAGTATTAATTTCATCTAAAGTTTCTAAGAATAATTCCTTGGTATCTAAGTCTACACATACAGTTGGTACTCCCATTAATTTAATGGTGTTTTCTCCGAATTCTTCTAAGCTAAATCCCGCTTGTTCAAACATTTTCATGTTGTCTTTGGCAATGTCCATTTCTTTATGCGATAATGTTATGACATCTGGTAATAATAGCATTTGCGAATCTTTACTTTTTTCACTATAATAGTTTTTCTTTACTTTTTCATACATAATTCTTTCATGAGCCGCATGTTGATCTAATATGTACATTTCTTTATCAATTTCTAATATAATATAAGTCTTAAATACAATTCCCACAAACTTATACATTGGTTTTTGAAATTCTTCTGTTTCTTCAAATACTGATATATTATCTTTTATCAGATCAACTACATTTTCTGTATCTGATATGTCGTCTTCTTTCTTCTCTTCTTTTATTTCGATTGGTGCTGTCCCAAATAATTTAGTATACATCTCATTAAAGTCATTGGATACTACTTGTGGATTATTTTTTAGGTCTTCCATTTTTTGTTTAATTTCTTTGAATTCTTCTTTTATTTCGGATTTTTCTATTTTTTCGTTTATTTCTTCTTCCTTCTTCTCTTCCAGTGTTTCTGTTTTATATTCTGCTTCTACATCTTTTATTTTTAATGGTTTAATTTCTTTTTCTTGTAACTCTTTTTCTATTTTTTCTCGCATTTCTTTTAATTGTTTTAACACATCAGACGTATCTACTGGAGCACCTATTTTTATAGTTGGTTCTAGTTTGTCTTCTTGTGGCTCATCTTGATGAACCTCTTCTATTACATTTGTTTTTATACCACTTTCTTCCTCTGTATATTTTTCTATTTGCTTTTCATTTTGTTTTCGAAATCCAAATAAACCATTATTTTGATTTTCTTTTTTGGCTTCTCTAATATTTTTTAATCTTTCTTCAAAGCTTGCTTCTCTTGTATTTGTACTTGTGTTTACTACCAATTCGTTTTTTAATAAAGTATCTTTTATAGCATGATAAATGGCTTGAAATACTTTGTTTTCCTCTTCAAAACGAACTTCCAATTTAGCAGGATGTACATTCACATCTACTTTGGCTGGGTTCATTTCTATATTTAAAATAACAAAACCAAATTTTCCAATTGGTATCAATCCTTTATAGGCTTGTTCTGTGGCTGCTGTTAATGTTTTATCTTTAATATATCTTTTATTTACAAAAAATAATTGATTCGAACGATTTGACCTTGCAATTTCTGGTTTTCCAATTACTCCTGAAACGGTAATGTTTTCATATTGGTAATTAAGTTCCGCAATTCCATTGGCAACATCTTTTCCATAGATGTTATAGACAACGCTTTTTAAATCACCATTTCCATTAGTTTGAATCACGTTTTTTCCTGTATTAATTAATTTGATTGCTATATTAGGGTTAACTAAAGCAATTCTTGTAATAGCATCTTCTATATAACCTGATTCGGTATAATCTTTTTTCAAAAATTTATATCTTACGGGTGTATTATAAAATAAGTTTTGAACCGTAATGGAAGTCCCTGTTTGACATCCCACTTCTTCTTTTTCTAGGATATCTCCTCCTTCTACGACAATTTTGTATCCTGTTTCCTGTTCTTTGGTTTTGGATACCATTTCCACCTTACTAATTGCTGCGATACTTGCCAAAGCCTCTCCTCTAAATCCCATAGATGTTACTGTACTTAAATCATCTGCGCTTCTAATTTTACTAGTAGCATGTCTTTCAAATGCAATTTCTAAATCATCTTGTCCAATTCCTTTTCCATTGTCTGTTATTTTTATATACGATATTCCTCCATTTTTAATTTCTACCGTTATATTAGTTGCCCCTGCATCAATGGAGTTTTCTACCATTTCTTTTATGACAGATGCTGGTCTTTCAATTACTTCACCAGCTGCTATTTTATTAATTGTTAATTCATCTAGTAATACAATATTTCCCATTTTCTATTTTTCCTCCATATTTATTTGTCTTTGGTGCTATTATATCATTACTTCTTTCTTTTTGTATAGTTTTTTTAAAAATTTTTATGGTTAGTTTTGGGACAGGCACAGAACTAACCATAAAAATATAGCAAAGCTCTACACTCTGCTATATTTATGACCTATTCAATTATTTTTCTTCTTCTTTTTTCTTCGCTAACTTCTTTTCTAATTTTGTCGTTATTCCTAGTAATGATAGCACATATACTGCCAACACTAATGGAATCGTTACTCTTCCAATTGGAATACGTGTAATAGCCATGATACTCAATAAAGTCGCTTCTGTTATAATAAGTAATCCAACCGTTTTGGCTATGGTAGCAAAAATTCCTAATTTATAATATCTTATAGCCATATAAACTAATATGATGATAGTTGCTACCATAAATGGTACTATATATGGTTTTATAATATCTCTTCCTCTTGTATGTGGAATTTTCGTTATTTCTACACTTTCTACTGTCAATTCTTTTCCATATTTTTCATTTACTTTGTTTATGATATCTTCCTTTTGTTTTTCTGTAATATCTTTTGCAAGAATGCTAACCATATCTTCAAACACTTCTACTTTTTGAATCATAACTGGTTGGTTTGGCAATATTTCATCTGTTATTTTTTTTATATCTGCTATTTCAAAATCTTTTTCTAGGTATAATTGTATTCTTTTTGCTTCTTGGTATCTTAAATCAAAATTCAAACCAGTTGTTACTGTCACTATCGTTCCTACTATGATTACAATAGCTATCACAATTGCTAATATTTTTGTTTTTAAGCTTATCTCTTTCATTTTATTTTTCCTTTCTTGTTCCTATTTTTAATAAACTATTGGTGATAATACTGTTGTAAATTGCTATTAAAACAATTCCCCAGAACATTGTCATTCCAAAACTACTAATTGGTATCCAATTTATAAAACAGAACGTTACTACCATAATCATAATTGGTACTATTTTAATAAAAAAGTTTTTATAAGCTTCTTTTCTTTCTTCTGCTTTTTCTAATAATTTGCTTACTAAAACATAGTTTAACACCAATGTTACTAATATTCCTAAAATTCCTTCTAATGATAGCACAACATTTGTATATCGAATCACAATTGTAAATACTGCTATAAATCCTATATAAGAAATGATTCCTAATACTCCTATTGCCTTATATTTTAGGATGAATGCAATAAGTGCTACTACGATTATTGCTAATACAATATAGATTGCTACTTCAACTGGAGTTTCTGTTATATCTGATAAAATATATTGGTTTTCTTTTAAATCATATTTTACTGGTATATTTCCTGTATCCAATACGGTTGCCATATTGGAAGCTTGTGTTACATATCCTTGTAATGTTTCATTATCTTTTGAAGCTTTTCCGATAGATAATTGTAATTTTCCCGTTTTCACTGGTGTTTCAAAACTTGTTGACATGATTTCTTCATCATCTATTTTCATGCTTATTTTCTTTTCAGCACTGGTTGTAGTTTCTTCTGTTGCATTTTCTTGTGTTGTGTCTTCTTCACTTTCTATTTTTACATATTGATTACTAATATCTTCTAGTTTTTTAGTTCCCTCTTTATTAAATTCAATATCTAAATATACAGTAGT
>CARUQW010000050.1:7765-11353 GCA_949077355.1 uncultured Clostridia bacterium
ATGTCCCATTATTTTGGGTTCCATCACCTGAGCCATACATCACTTTGGCTTGTTTAATGTCATGATTATCCATTAATACTTCGTTAGTTTCACTATCTACAATCTCGAATTTTCCTGTTGTATTAATATTACTGATAATTTCATCTGTTTGTTTATTTTCTGTTAATTCTATTATCATATCACCAGTTGACTCATCTAATTTTATAATATAATTACTAACACCTAATTTTTTTAATCTTTTTTCAATTATTTTTTGAGAAACTTTGTAATTTTCAAGATTTTTCACTTCTTCTTTGTTGTATGGTGTTTCTTCTTTCACATATCCTTTTTCTGTTATTTGCTCATCTGTTAAATTTTCTTCTACTACTTTTCCTTCTGTATCTTTTATTACTGTTTTGCTTTCTGTGTTTACTTTTAATCTAATATTTCTGGTTCCTTGTAAATCCATGGCAAATGTATAATCTCTCATTTGATTTTCCATTCTGTTTTGTTTTTGTACATAAATTCCCAAAAAAGCTATCATTGTAACTGCCATTATTAAAAATGCAATTGTTATTATTTTTATTTTTTTCATTTTTTTCCTCCACCTATAATAATTTTGTATCATTAATTACTAATTCAAACCATATTTTTAAATATTTTGCTGCATATTTACTCATCATCGTTCGATCCATAAAAATTTCAAAATAGTCTAAAACCGGACATATATTAGTATCAATTGTCAAATTTAAAACAACTTTCCTTTCTTCTTTATCAATTTGTAATTCTGCATTTGAAACTGCATAGTTTACTCTATCATGGATATTAAAGGTTGATAAATTGGTATTCGATACTCTGTTTCTGTGCACATCTGACTTATCTGCTAAAATAAGAGCTGCTGATATATCACTTACAGCTGTTCCAGTTTGTTCATCATGATTTCCAATTGCTATCATAATTTCTGTTCTTTCCTCTACTGGCATTCCCATATCTTTTAAAATTTGATAAGCTAGTATTGCTCCACTGTGTGCATGGTCTGTGCGGTTAATACAATTCCCAATATCATGTAAATATCCTGCAATTTTCGCTAATTCAACCGTTCTTTCTGGATATCCTAATATTTCTAAAATTTCTCCCGCTCTTTTCGAAACAATTGAGATATGCCTATGACTATGCTCTGTATAGCCAAGTCCATCCAATTGTTTTTGTGTTCCTTGAATCAAGGCTTCTACTTCTTCATTTTGAATTACATCTTGCAATGTTATCATTTTACCTTGCCTCCTATTTTTTGTCTTTTTAGATTTTATCTTAAAATGAAAAAAATATCAACTCTTTTTATTAATTTACGCAAATTTCTCTTGGTTAATACATGAAATGCTAATAGATTAATACTTATATTCAAATTTTGACTTAAAATATTAATCTATTAACCCTTCAAATATTTTATTTTTATCTATTCACCACCAATTGCATAAATGGTAAATTCATATTTTTTAATTGTTTCTCCATCTTTTGTATCTTGTACATCTTGTATTTTGTTTTTGTCATACTCCCATTCCCAGTTTATTATAATTCTTTTGTTTTTATTTATTTCCCCTTTTAATTCTTGTTCCATGTCTTCTAATCTAGTATATTTTCTATCTTTTCCTTGTATTTGAAACTTTAAATTTTCTGGTTTTTCGTTTTTACTTTTGAATTTTATACAATAATCTATTTTTTTATTAGTTTTCAATATTATTTGAAATTCTCCTTTTGTTCCGAGGTGCTATTTTCTCACGAATTAAGCTATTAGGATTAACGGTGTCTACTAAATTTATCTTTTTGAAATCAATATTATGATAAGAAACTTTAAATTCATAGCATTGATTTTGAAACTCAGCTGTATCTTGATTTTGTTCTTGAGAAAATAGCTTAAAAAAGATAAGTTCTTCTTGGGATTGCTTGTTTTGTTCCTTTTTAATTTGAAATAAAAAAATAATTAATGTTAAAATGATTAGAATGATTAAGATTACTTTTCTTTTTATTTTTCCATTCATTTTTTGTGCCTCCTTTTAAACTTTTAGCTGTTCTGAGTGCACTTTTATTTGAATTTCTTGTAAAATATCTTTATTGTCCTTGCTCTTTGTTTTATCATAAATAATTTCTAATTGATATTCATCTTCTTGTATTTTTTCTTTTGTTAATTTTATATTACCTGTCTTGTTGTTTTCTAAAGGTATTTCTTCTCCTTCTTTATACAATTTAAAGGAAATGCTTTCTTCTGTTTGGGTTATAATTTCAATATTATATTGCAAATCAATTTGTGTTATTTCTCCATTTTCCTTATGATTTTTTACTTTAAATTTATAATATTCTTTTTCTTTTTTACCATTTATTTCAATTATTGGGTTATTTTCTACAATTAATATAGGCTCTGCTATTTTGGCATTTGTTTCTATTTTCGTATTACTGTATTCTTTTCCCATACTGTATCCAGAAAAAAATAAAGCTACTACTATAAGACTTACCAATGCAATTGCTATTTCTCTTTTTTTATTTTTTAATAGAATCTCCTCTCTTTCTTTTTATTATTTTTAGTAAGGACAAGTTCTTCTTCTTGTCCTTACTTCATCATTTACAAATAAAATAAAAATATAATTATAAAATAGAATAAAGATTACTTTTTACCGTAGTACATAGCAAGATTATCATTATTACATTTTCAATTTTCTATTATCTTTTAAATTCTGTCCTTATGTTTGTGGTACAACTTGTGTTCCTGAAACAATTACATTAAAAGTATAGTTAGCAATATCTTGTGCATTTTGTGTATCTATTTGATCGTTTTTTGCAATTTCGCTTTCTGTATTTCCTGTTTCATAGTCCCATTGCCAGTTAATTGTAAGTGTTTTGGTTTTATTTTGTTCATTTGCAAGAATGGTTCCTGATAAATCTTCTTCTAATTCAGATATAGAATGGTAAGTTTGATTATTATAAATAAATTTTAAATTACTTGGTTTTGCACTTTCATTTTCAAATTTGATATTGTAATCAATTCCAACATCAGAACCTGTTCCATCTACCATAATATTAAAACTTCCATTTGTTCCTGGTGCTATTTTATTGTTAACTAAAGTTTCATTGTTACAAGTAGAGGCTAATTGGATAGTTTGTACTTCTTCTTTTTGTCCATTTACTTTAAAACTCCATGTTGCTACTTCTGCCATTCCATCACCTCTTACTTCTGATACATATTTAGAAAAACTTTGTCCTCCTATAAATGCTAGTACAATGCATGATAAAATAGCAACAGCAATCAATACTTTTTTCTTTTTACTCAATAGGCAATTCCTCCTTTCTTTTTTAATTGTTTTGTTTGGATAATTTTCGATTTCATTTCGATTTAAAAATTTTTTGAATGAAATAATAGAAATTTGAAAATGTAATCTCATTATAATTCCATTTTCTGGATTTGTCAACAACTTTTCATCGCAAATTTCGACATTTTTATTAGCTTTGCTATCTTATCTTTCTTCTTAAAAAATGATATAGAACTTTGCCTCCGAAGATTAAATAAAAAAATAGAGAGCTGTCAATCATTTTTGAAAATGTCTCAAAATTTTTTATTTA
>CARUQW010000051.1 GCA_949077355.1 uncultured Clostridia bacterium
CCTATTTTTTTCAATCTAATCTATCTATAACTATTATCTAAACTCCTGAACCTACTACGACACAAGCTCTTCCATAACGTCCCGTCCTATAAAAACCTTTTTGTAAGCAACCTTGATCATAACGTTTAGATTGATAGCTACTATGCATCTCACAAAGGTAATAATACGCTTCATGCCCCGCGTTACCAGCTTGCCAATTACACTTGCCATCATGAGAACAATTATAAGATTGCCCCGAAAACTCAAACAATGACGTTCCCCCACGAGAGAAAGCACAATCACCCAAAACTCCGCTAGTAATACCGCACTTATGTAATAACCAAGTATTTCCTGTACTTCCATGCCATCCTTCGGTTTCTGCCATGGCATCTCCTTTTTTTGAATTGCTTCCATTTCCCGTTTCATAATTGTTCCAGTATCTTCCTGCTGCATTTTTCATATTTGCAACCAGCGTATTACTTGGTCCTGCTGCTGTCCATTCACCATTTAATTTAATTTGAATTCCTGAGACATTTCCTGTTGTCGTTTGACCATCTGTTATCTTATTTGGGTTTCCATAAGATGAGGCAGACAAAATTGCCATAGCTCCATATTCTGTATTTTTTTGCATATGAATATCCAAATTCTTATTTGAACTTGTTAAGTTCGAATTTATGGTATCAGTTAATCCTAACGTTCCTCCTGGTGATTGCATCTGTCTTACTGCACTTACCCAGTCATTTAAATTAGCTGTTATTGGCGTTCCTCCATTTGCTTGTAAGGCAGCTTCTACTTTTGTTGATAGTATAAAAATTCCTATCATCATAATCATAAAAATCACGATTGACATTTTTCTTCTTTTGCTCATTTTTTTCTCTCCCTTTCGACTTTATTTTCATGTCTATTTTATTTTTTATGAGCGAATTATGTCAATGTGTTATAAGCATAATAAAATCGCTTTAAACTTATTTCTAAATTTAAAGCGATTTATATTTTTTATCTTATTTAATTACTTAGCCGATATGGATAGTTCTGTGCCTGTCCCAAAACTAACCAAAATTAAATTAAATACCTGCTCCAGAAACTATAACAGCTCTTGCATAATGTGCCTTAGTAAAATATCCTTCTCTTTCACAGCTTCCACAATGCCAAGCAGCATCGCCTATTCCACCATGAAATGCACAACGTGGACTACGTCCAGTATAACCATAGCTACCAGTATGTGTACAATAATATGAAAAACCACTAAATGTAAAAATACTAGATGCTCTAGAACGTACAAAAGCACATTCTCCCATTGCGCCATTGTAAGCGCTAGCAGTAGCATTTACACCACAGTGATGTCTAAGCCAATTATTACCAGTACTTCCATGCCATCCATTTGTTTCTGCCATAGCATCTCCATTTTTCGAATTGCTTCCATTTCCTGTTCCATAATTATCCCAATATCTTCCTACTGCATTCTTCATATTTGCAACAGAAGTATCACTTCTTCCTGCTGCCACCCATTCTTCATTTAATTTTACTACCACTCCTGAAGCATTTCCTGTTGTAGTCTGCCCATCTGTTATCGTATTAGAATTTCCATAAGCTGATGCTGATAAAAGTGCTACTGCCCCATATTCTGTATTTTTTTGCATATGAACATCAAAATTCTTATTTGAACTTGTTAAATTAGCATTTATCGTATCTGTCAATCCTAACGCTCCTCCTGATGCTTGCATTTGTCTCATATTTTTTATCCAATTATTCAAATTAGCAGTTACTCCTGCTGTTTCATTTGCTTGTAAAATACTATTCGCATTACTTATTTGATATTTAGACATCCAAAATCCTGGTAATTGCTTCTTTGTACTTTCTCCCCAAGTAAAGGCTTCTGGTATTTTATAGCCTGCCTGTGTTTGTGTTCCTGTTCCACTCATTAGTTTCACATTGCTTCTTTTATTTACCGTGTCTAAACTATATTGATATCTTGGTATCCATGTAAAGTAACTTGTTGAGGTTGCTCCTGTTATTTTTCCGTTTTCCACTGTTCCATCAGTTACTACAATATTTGCCCATTTTTTAACACTATAGTCATACCAATCCTTTGGTGCATTACTTCCATCATTTTTGATTTTGTTTCCTACTTTCATATTATTTCCATTTTCATCATAAGTCACATAATAGGTTCTATCTTCCTTAAATCCTTTTAAGACTGGTGCATTTCCTCCTATGGTTTCTATTTTTTGTGTTACAGCTGCTATATAAGCATTCGTACTAGCATTTCTTGCTATGATATTTACAGTATAAGTTTTATCTGGTTCTAATCCTGTATACACATAGTTTTCATTTTTATTGGTTCCTTCATGTACTTTCTTTCCATTAATGTAATACTCAAATTTCAAGCTTCCTGTCATCGATGCTCCTCCTATATTTTTAACACGTATTACATTCGTTCCTGCTGAAAGTTCAGCTGTCATTCTTGGATTTTCATCATTACTAATTTGATGTTTTGTCATCCAATATCCCTTTATTTGTATATTTCCATTATCTCCCCAAGTAAAGGCTTCCGGTATTTGATACCCAGGTTCTGTTTGTGTTCCTACTCCTTTGAAAAATCTTACATAAGACCTTTTACTTACATTGTCTAACGTATATTGATATCTTGGTATCCAAGTCAAGTAAGTTTCTAGACCATTATTTCTTGTTACAATATTCGCCCAGCTTCTGATTCCATAATCATACCATTCTGCTGGTGGATTTTGATTAATTGGTATTTCATTGTGTTCTACTCCATTTTCATCCCAATAAACATAGAAGGTCGTATCTTTATCAAATCCTGTTAAATCTGGTTCATTTACATCTGCTACTGCATAGAATTTTGTCATACTTCCTATGATTTGTCCCTTTGCATCTAACAAGGTTACATTGATTGTCTTGTTTCCTTTTGTTAAATCCCTTATTGTATAGTTCTCTGGTTTATCACTTGTATATAGTATTTTTCCATTTAGAGCATACTGATATTTTGCAATTCCTTTTGTTGTATTGGTTTTGATATCTTTTATCGTTATCGTAGATGGTGTTGCCGTTGTTCCAAAATCTATCGTATACGTATCATTTTCTGTTAAGTCAGATAATTGATATTTTGACATCCAATACCCTGGTAATTGTGTTTTTCCATCATCTCCCCAAGTAAACGCTTCTGGTAATTGATATCCTATTTTTTGCAAAGTTTCCCAATTGGTTAGTTTCTCATTTTCTGCATTAATATAATTGTTATTCAAATCTACAAATTTAACATCCATTCTTTCATTTTCTATTTTTCTATAAACATATCTTGGAATCCATACATAGTAACTTTCTAGTCCTTCACTTTCTACATGTAAATTAGCCCATTGATTGTTTTTATAGTCGTACCAATCATCCTCTGGTGCTTTAATAATCCATGTTCCTGGTACTAAATTTCCATCTTTTTCTTTGATGTATCTAGTCTTTTCTCTCACAAATCCTGTATCTAATTTCAGCGTACATAAATACACTCCGTTTGATGTTTTTATAATCTCCATTTACGTTTTTACTATCAGCTCTTCCTTTATATTCCCATATTTTAATTCCAAGTTCTTTACACCATTGTACTTGTTGTTGGTTATTTTCTATCGTGCTTCTAGAAACATAGTATAATTCTCCTTCGAATCCCATAGTAAACTTTTCTTCTGTTTCTCCTACTTCATTTAAGAGTTTTCTAATGTCTCTAATTAGCCCTGTATCCATTTCTATCTCTTCATCTGCTATAATGTCATAAATAACGCTTCCTCCTGCATACAGCTGCTTGATATCGGTTTGTCCTAGTTTTTCTGCTACACAATCTGCTACATACAAATTCCACTGTTCTGCAATTGCTGACATTTTGTGTTTAAATTTTGCTTCGTCAGTTTTTGCCATAATTCCGTTTTTTCCTAAAAATGTATATATGGTAACTCCTGCTAAAAGTAAAAGAACAATGATAGTTATCACTAAAGCTACTAGTGTAATTCCTGATACATTAGATCGATTGTCTATTTTTTCTTTTTTCTTCCTCACTTTTATCTTTCCCTTTTCTTAAATTTTTTATTAACTTACTATATTAAAACATAACATTAAACTCCTGAGCCAACAACTACAACTGCCCTTCCTGTATGTCCTATAGCCCAATGTCCTTCCTTTGTATCGTCACCACAACGCCATTTCTGCATATTCTCATCATGAGCATGGAATTCACATCGAGGAGCATGTCCTCCGTAAACCATTATAAGTAGTATGAGAACATTGATATGAAAGCCCACTAAAAGAAAAAATACTAGACTGTCTTGCACGTACAAAGGCACACTCTCCCATAGCCAAATCCTGTGGACTTGTGCCTCCTATACCACAGCGATGTCTCATCCAGCTATTTCCAGTACTTCCATGCCATCCATTTGTTTCACTCATAGCATCTCCTATTTTAGCATTACTCCCATTTCCAGTTCCATAGTTATTCCAATATCTTCCTGCTGCTCCCTTCATATTTGTAACAAGAGTATCACTTCTTCCTGCTGCCACCCATTCTTCATTTAAATTTATTACAATTCCTGATGCATTTCCTGTTGTTGTCTTTCCAGCTGTTATCTTATCTGGATTCCCATACGCAGATGCCGACAAAATAGCCATAGCTCCATACTCTGTATTTTTTTGCATATGAATATCCATATTTTTATTGGAACTTGTTAAATTAGTATTAATTGTATCCGTTAATCCTAAAGTTCCTCCTGTTGCTTGCATCTGTCTTACTGCACTTACCCAATCATTTAAATTAGCTGTTATTGGCGTTCCTCCATTTGCTTGTAAGGCAGCTTCTACTCTATTTGTTTGTCCTAATATTCCTATTGTTGCAAATATAATAATTCCTATTAAAATTCTTTTTTTCCTATTCATTTGCATCTTTCTCCCTTTCTTTTTTGTTTATACATAATTTGTTATGTATTTATTTTAATTATAGCTTATCCTTTTATTCTTTTCAATATCTAAATGATTTATTACAAAAAAGTAATTTCCCTGTAATATCTCTGTAATAATACATAATTTATTATGTAATTTTAATGTTTTTTATATTTTTTTGTTAAAATAAAACCAATTAATGTTTTGTACCATTTATACTTATTAGTATATTTAAGTAATGGAGGTCACTATGAAATTTAAAAGGTTGAAAGACCTAAGAGAAGATAATGATAAATACCAAAAAGACATTGCTGATTTACTTGGTATTTCTCAACAATACTATTCAGAATATGAAAAAGGAAATCGAACCATTCCCATTCAACATTTGATGACTTTAGCCAAATATTACCATACTTCTGTCGACTATTTAGTTGGATTAACCGATAAAAAACACATTTCTTAAATCTTAAAAATAAAGAATTTGAAATGTGTTTTTTTATTTATATATCCATTTGACTTCCTAAAAATGTTGCTGCTGATTGAGCAACTTTTTTTTCTACATCATTCATTTTACCATTTGGTTCTTTGGCCATCAAAATAACAGTACCGATTGTATCTCCATTTGAAACAATTGGATATACAACTTGTGCATTATTTTTTCTTTCTTGATTATCATTTTTTGTTATTGGCATAGCTACATCACTATTCTCTTTACTTGTATACACTTCTTTGTCTTCCATTAATTGCTCTAATTCTTGGCTAATATCTTGCTCTAAAAATTCCTTTTTAGAACCTCCTGATACTGCTATAATAGTATCTTTGTCTGTAATACAAGCAATATGTCCTGTAGTTTTTGATAAAGTTTCTGCATAACCTGCTGCAAATTCTGAAAGCTCACCAATTGGAGAATATTTCTTTAATATCACTTGTCCTTCTCTATCTGTAAATATCTCTAATGGGTCACCTTCTTTAATTCTTAATGTTTTTCTTATTTCTTTTGGAATAACAACTCGTCCCAAATCATCTATTCTTCTTACAACTCCAGTTGCTTTCATAATTTTCCTCCTCGTTCTATTTGTTTTTATAATTTTATTATGACAAATAAGGAAAAAATTATGCATTGAAAATAAAAAATTACAAATTAAATTATCTAAAACTACAAAATTAAAAGTTTATATATTTTTTATTTGTAACTCCCAGCTACGAACCGTCTGTAATTGCATAACAGACGGTAATCTTGCTGGTCCCCACGAATTGTTACTACATAAAAAATATATAAACTTTTTAATTTAATGTTTTTATTAAATTCTTATTCACTTTCCGCTTCTAATATTTTATCTTCTTTCTTTGGTAAAAAACTAATTTTATATTTATCCAAAATATATCCCATATCTTTTGAAAATTCTTTTAACATAACAATCTTAATCGTTGGATCTTTTCCTTTTAAGTAATCATCAATAATTTGTTTCAATTGTTTAATGTTTTTCATCTCTGGTTCAATTTGTTTCGTATAACGATTAGCTCTGTCAATTAATTTTTCTTTAATTAACACAATATCCTCATTACTTGCACAAGAAATTCTTTGGAACAATTGGAAAGAATCATAATATTTAAAAATTGGTATTTCCATACATTCTTTATCAAATTTCTCATAAAATTGTTCCATTCGCATCGGAATACATTTCATAACATCTTCTGCTTTTTCTTTATACATTTTATCTAGCAGTTGTTCATTTAGCATATTGAAATGCTTTAAAATATCTTCCATATCTTCTTCTACTTCTTCTATCGCAATTTTTCCAAGCTCTTCTTTTGGATTTGGACAATATTCAGAGGATAAAGATGATATATTCATTCCATTGAAAAATACACTTTTTAATGTCTTTAAATCATAATCAATCAAACCCTTTCTAGAAAAATAACTAAAATAAGCAAATAGTTTTACGGTATCAATTAAGGTTAATTTTCCCTCTTTTACATCTCCCATTACTTCTTCGATAACACCAGTAAATTGGTCATCTGAAATTTTCCAATATTCCTCTGTTAGTAATCTCTTATATCCAGGTAAATTTTCTGTATCAACCGTATTTCGAATGGTTTCCATGTTATCCTTAAATAGTTTCATATCAAAAATACGGGTTCTAATATAGTACTCTATAAATTTAAAGAAACGATATTCTGATTTAAAATTATAATAGTAATTGCTATCAAATTCTTTAATATAAAATTGTCGATTGTCCATTAAGATTCTAGAAGATACTAAAATAGATTTGTATTCTTCGTTATCTTTGATATTAACAAATTTATCCTTTGTTATCTTACCAGCTTTAATTTCAAACGAAATAGCTATGGTAAATATCAACATTGTTTGCATTACCCTATGGTTCGTATTGGGATAAGATTTATTAACCATTTCATATATTTTTTTAAAGTCATTTAAAGCATGTTTTAAAATTCTTAAATTTCGTGTTCCACTCTTATGGAAAGTGGATATAATAAGTCCTGTATTTTCTCTTAAAAAACGAATTAAATCTGGATTATTTTCATATCGCATCAAAATTCCATTAATAATATAATCAAATTTCGGTGCATATTCGAATGTCTCTCCTATTAATTTTTCTTTAATCCTTTCATAATCATTTGCTTTGTCAAAGACATGTTCAATTTTATCTTGAATTTTTTCTACCATCGGTTTATCGGATTTGTTCAATTCATCTTGTTTGTCCAAAAGATAAGTAGCAATAAAAGTCTTCATTTCAAGATTTGAACTTTTCAACTTAGTAGAAAGCTCTTTTTCATTACAAATAATAATCGTTTTAATATGGTCATGTTCAACAAAATTATTAATATAACCTAAAATATCAATAACATCAACATTTGCTCTTTCCAAGTCGTCAAAACATAACACTTTATCATCCGTTGAGAAAAATTCTCCATAATCGACTCTATCACCATTTTGTGTAACACCAAAGAAATTAGCCATATCAATACCTGTTTTTGCATATTCTGGAATTGTAGTTTGTCCATTGGCATCCATAAATTTCCTTAAGTTCTTATCCATTAACTGAGTTGTCTCAATAAATATCTTTTTACTAATCTCCTCTAAATTAGAAATTCCATACAATGACATATAAATAGTCGTATATCTTTTTCCATTCAATTGTAAAGATTCTATTTTCTTTCTAATCTTATTATTCCAAAAATGGGTCTTACCAGAGCCCCATTCTCCATTTATCATAATTGCATAATCTGTATAATCAGATCTCACATAATCTAATATACTTTCTACTAAATCTTCCATCTTCTCTTCCTCCTTCATGTGAAATTGGGGACGTTTCCTTTTTCACATTTTAATCTTTCGCTATCGTAAATATTCCTATTTTTTTAGGCTGCCCCTTTGTTAAGATTCTGCTGCACTCTTTTACAGTACTTCCCGTTGTATATATGTCATCCAATAATATTATTTTTTGGTCTTTAATTTGTTTTGGATTGCGTATTTCATATACACCTTGTATGTTCTTTTGTCTTTCTTCTTTATTCAATTTACTTTGTTCTATTACATTTTTTGTTTTAAAAAGACAATTCTTATTATAACCAATTTGCAAATTTTTAGCTAATTCTTTTGCAATTAGTTCACTTTGATTATAGCCTCTTTCTTTTCTTCTTTTTTTACTAATTGGAACTGGTATTATTGTATCATAAGATTTTAAAATTTGAAAGAACTTTTTATTTTTTAACAAAAAATTCACAATTGTTTTATATAAGTAGTTTTTGTCGTTGAATTTGTAATTTAAAATGATTTTTCTTATCATTCCCTGATATTCAAAGATATATAAATGTTCTTGAAAGTAATGATTGGTATTTTGATTTTTTTCGATTTCAAATTTTGCTTGTTTTTCTAATTGTATTTTGCATTTGTTGCATAAAAAATTGCTGTTAATTTTTCCACATATTCCGCATTTTGGTGGATAAATTAAGTTTATGATTTGATTTAAGATTCTATTTCCTCCTTTTTTTTCAAATGGCAAGTTTGTATTTTTTACAAACCTGCCATTTGTTATTCTTCTTTTATCATTCTCATTTTGTATTCTAGTCCCGTATTTCTCTTTTTTACTTCTACATTTTGTATCATAAAATCCACTACTTTATCAATTCCTACGATGACTAATAATTTTTTAGCTCTCGTTATTCCTGTATATAATAAATTTCTCGTAATTAGCATAGGCGAAGCTGGTGGAATTACCATAATTACCACATCAAATTCACTTCCGCTGTGATTTATGAATGGTTATGGCATAGCTATGTTCAATTTGGTCTAACGCTGAAAATTCATACCAAGCTACTTTTTCGTCGTCAAATTGAATTTCTACTTGTTTTTCTCTTTCATTAATTTCTGTAATGGTTCCTATTTCTCCATTAAATACTCCGCTTCCCATTTCTTTTTTTCCATGAACATTTCTTTCCCAATAAATATCATAATTGTTTTTTATTTGCATGACTCTGTCTCCTGCTCTAAAGATAGCTCCCATGCTTGCTTTTTCTGGTAAATTATTAACATTGGGATTTAATTTTGCTTGTAAAGCTTTATTCAATTCTTTCGTTCCTAATGTTCCTTTTTTAGTTGGTGACAACACTTGTATATTTTGAAAGAAATCATAATCGCCATAATTTTGTAGCCTTCCTGTACATAAAGAAATTACTTCTGCTAACATTTTTTCTTGATAAATTCCTTTTATGAAAAAGAAATCTTCTTTCATTTCTTCTTCGTTTTCTTCTCCTTTTTTCAAAAAACTTTCACCTTGATTTACTCTATGAGCATTTAAAATAATTTTGCTTTTTGCAGCTTGTCTAAAAATTTTATCCAAATGAATCGTAGCTATTTGTTGTGAATGAATTAAGTCTTTTAGTACACTTCCTGGCCCAACAGATGCTAATTGGTCTTCATCTCCCACTAATATTAATTTTGTACCTTGGTAAATACATTTTAACAAATAATTCATTAAGAACATGTCCACCATTGACATTTCATCTACGATTACTAAATCTCCATCAATAGGAGCTCCTTCATAGTCTGAAGTATTTTTATATAAACTGTCTTCATCTATTTTTCCAATTTCTAATAAGCGGTGTAAAGTAGATGCTTCTTTTTCTGTTGTTTCTGTCATTCTTTTGGCTGCCCTTCCTGTTGGTGCACAAAGAACTACTTTTTTTCCTTTTTCTTCATAAATGTCAATGATTGTTTTTATAATTGTTGTTTTTCCTGTTCCTGGTCCTCCTGTGATAATAGTAACATTGTTATCGTTTACTAATTTTACTGCTTCTTTTTGTTTTTCTGATAATTCTATTTTTGAATTGGCTTCTATTTTTTTTATTTCTGCCTCAATTTGTAGCACTTTCTTTGTATTTTTAGCCTTTTGCAATCGGTCAATTCGAATGGCAATTTCTGCTTCTGCATTAAAAAAAGCATTCAAATAGGTATATTCTTCTCCTTCTCTATTTTCTCTTACAATTTCATTTTTTACTTTTAAATTAATTAGACCATCTTCCACATTTTCCTTAGAAACATCTAAAAGATTAATAACAAATTCAATTAAATTAGCTGTTAAGACACAAGTATGACCATTATAGGTACTTCGAATCAATCCATATTTGATACCACTCATGACTCTTTTATCATTATCATAAGAAATCCCCAAATCGAGTGCCATTTTATCAATCTGTTTAAAGTCTACTCCTCTTGCTATATCAATCAAAATATATGGGTTTGCTTCAATTTGTTCAATGGCATTAGCCCCCAATAAATCAAATACTTTTTTGGCATGTTCTGCACCAATTCCAAATCTCTCCAAAAATCCAACAATCTGCCATACTTCCCAATTTTGAATAAAATCCTCTGACATCTCAATCGCTTTATTCTCTGAAATTCCTCTTACTTCTGCTAATCGCTTTGGTTCATATTTAAATATATGTATCGTTTCTTCTCCAAACTTACTAACAATTCTTTTAGCTAAAGCTTCTCCAATTCCTCTA
>CARUQW010000052.1:0-1127 GCA_949077355.1 uncultured Clostridia bacterium
GTTGCTTATAACTATCATAAATATGGTTCTCTTTTCAGTTTAAGAATTGTAATTGTATACTCGTTTATCCTTTATTTATTATGTACGTATTTTTTAATTATTTTACCATTACCTAAAATAGAAGAAGTTCGCTCTTTAACCAGCCCACGTGTTCAATTTATTCTCTTTCATTTTATAGTTGACATTTTAAAAGAAGCTAACTCTCTTTCCTTATTGCATAATAGGGCATTTTTGCAAGTTGCATTTAATTTACTAATGACAGTACCTTTTGGAATATATTTAAGATATTATTTTAAATGTAACCTAAAAAAAACAATTCTTGCTACTTTTGGTTTATCACTATTTTTTGAATTAACACAACTTTCTGGATTATATTTTATTTATCCAAGAAGCTATCGTTTATTTGATGTTGATGATTTAATGATTAACACACTAGGTGGTATTTTGGGATATTTTGTTGCGTTTCCATTTTTAAAAATATTACCTAGCAGAAAAAAATTAGATGATATCAGTTTTAAACGTGGCCAGCAAGTATCTTTTTTTAGAAGACTTTTTGCCATTATAATTGATTTTATCTGTATTGGTATTTTATGGCTGATTTTTAATAGATTGTTGCATTTGTTCAATTTGCCACTTCCTCACTCCTTGTTCCTATTTACTACATTATTCTATTTTTTATTGCTTCCTGTATTTTGGAATGGACAAACAATAGGAAAATTTTGGAATCGAATGCAAATTGTCTCTACTACTTCTGAAATAACTAAGTGGTATCAATATGTTTTTCGTTACTTGAACTTATTTAGTCTCTTTCTTTTATGTCATTGGATTCCTGGAAATTTTTCATTCTTATTAGAATTTATTTATTCTTTCTATCTTATTGGCATGATGATGCAACATAAGACTTTATTTTATGAAAAATGGTCTAAAACTCAGACTATTAGTACAATAAGTTAAAAAAAATATAAAATAAATGAAGTAACCTACTTAAATGGATTTTAAATAATTGAAAACTCATAATCTCAAAAAAGTACTGTAATAAAAATTACAGTACTTTTATCTTTTTTCTTGTTATCCTATTTGTGATGATTATAAAAATGATTGAAAATAGTAGAATCATTCCCATATTC
>CARUQW010000052.1:1137-10732 GCA_949077355.1 uncultured Clostridia bacterium
CATCTCCCCATTAATAACTTCTATTCCTTTTATTAATTCATTGCTTTTAATATAATAATAAGATGGCAATACATGTGCAATTTTCAATACAAAATCAGGTAGCCATTCCATTGGAACAAATGCGCCACATAAAAAACAAGAACCAAGAGCTACTACATTTACAATTCCATTAATTGCATTTTTATTATTTACTAATGTACCGATTAAAAAAGCTATTGTAATGGCACATATCGTAAATACGAAGGAATTTATAATGTACAAGAACCCATGTGGTGTAAACATGATATCTCCAATTAATATAAAACTTAATAATACATAAAATAACCACAAGCAGGCTGCAAACAAACTATTGGATAATAATAATTTGGCATTATACTCTTTATAATTCATGCTACTAATCATGGTTCTTTTCGCTATTTTCTCATCTTTGAAACTAGATAATATCAAACAAATTACATATACACATCCTGCTAATATACTGTAATTCGCAAAATTGTAATATAAAGTAGCCTTATTTAAAGTATTCGTATCCAATTTAGAAGTAATTTCTACTTTTGCTTGTTTAGCTAATGTCTCATTTATTTTTTCAATTACTGTTTCTTCTTCCCTTATATTTTTTTGATATAGACTTGCCACTTTTAGGTATCTTTCCAACATCATCTCTGCTAAAGAAGATTGATAATCTCCTGTACTTTTTATTTCAATTTCAGGATTTTTACCATTTAAAAAGTCTTCCCTATAATTTTGAGGTATGTAGATAATATAATTTACATCTCGATAAAATAAAGCATCATCAATCGCTTGCTCATCATCCTTTATGTCTATTATTTCACTATTTTCTTTTAAATACTTAATTAAATTTTTTGTAATTCCTTCTTCTTTATCTCGATTTATTATTAAAATATCTGGTTTACTTGCTACAAAACTTGTACTATTTTCACTGGTTTGCATATTAAATGCACCAAAAAAAATCAACAATACAGTGTACAAAATAATCGTTATTTTACATTTATTTAATACTTTCAAAAAAGCTCTAAATACTGTCATATGTTTGCCTCCTTAAACTATGATAGGAAATCATTATCATAATAATAGCAAAAAGCAATAAACTTACTATATTAAAATAATAGCGATTTAGTGTATTATAATAATATAAAGAATAAAAACCATCTGTTATCATACTAGCAGGATTTATTTTATTAACAATTGGTATGTTTTTGTCTACTATATATTTCATAGTAATTCCCATCATTCCTGATAGGAAACACCCTAACATAGTAACAGATATAACAATTCCTGTTTTTACCCCTTCATTTGTTTTTACTACTGTTCCAATTGCTAATCCCATAGATAAACCTGCCAAGCTTCCCACAGCCCCTAATAAAATAATAAGTGGCAAATTACTTCCATAGTCTACTTTTAAAACAAAAATAGTATAAACAAACAAAATAGCTAAACCAATCATTTGTGCTACATATCCTGCTAAAACACTACTAAGTACCATTTTTGCTTTGCTGATTGGTGCTACTGATACTCTTTTTCCATTATGACTCATATTGGCTAGGTTTTGGTTAATTGCTACCATTCCCAATATTCCACCATATAGGCATGCCATAGCTATTAAAGTATAAAATTCTATCATGGTATAACTTAAATTGGAATTGGATACATTTTCAATTCTTACTTCTTGTTCTTGTACCATCTCTAATACATTTTTATAAATCTTCTCATAATCTAAATGATAATTTCCTCTCATCATTTCTTTTTCAATTTCATCCTTAGCAAGATTTCCTACTATTTCTGTATTTTGTACAATTTCTTCTGTTACATATTTGAAAATTGTTTCATTAATTCCATTGGATTGAAAAATCACTCTTGGTTTTTCTTCTAATATCATATATCCTACTATTTCATCATCTTGTAATAATTTTTTTGCTTCCTCTTCTGTTACATATTTTGTATCAAATAGTCTATCTTCACTATTTTCATCACTCAATTCTTCAAAAGCTTCTTGAAAAATTTTATTATCTTTGAATTCCTGGTTTTCTACAATTGCTATGTTAATTATCTCTAATTTTTCACTATTTTCTATATCAGAAAATGCCATATTAAAAAAGGTTCCGAAGAATAATAGGAAAAGCATAAGTCCAAAATATTAACATTCTATTTCGAAATAGTGTTTTTAAAGCATATTTAAAGTTATGAATAAACATTAGTCTCGAAGCTCCTTTCCTGTTAACTCTAAAAATACATCATTTAAAGTTGGTCTTTCTGAATAGATTTTATTATATTGGATTTCTTCTTTTTTCAAATACTCCATTAGCTCTACTAAATTATTTTCACCTTTTTTATAAGTAACCAATAATATATTTCCACGATAATCTACATCCTCTACTTGTTGCATTTTTCGAATTGTTTCTATGTATTTAGAATCTAAGTTATTTACTTCTACTGTTACTTTTTCTTCTATTTTAGCCAATTCTTTTAGTTCATCCGTAGTCCCACTTGCTAATACTTTTCCTTTATCCAAAATAATTACTCGATCACAAATCATTTCCACTTCTTCCATATAATGTGTTGTATATACAATTGTCGCACCATTATCTCTTAGTTTTTTAATTCCATCTAATATATTATTTCTACTTTGTGGGTCTACTGCAACCGTTGGTTCATCTAAAAATATAAGGGTTGGCTTATGAGCAATTCCACAGGCTATGTTTAATCTTCTAAGCAAACCACCTGATAATTGTTTTGGGTAAAATTTTCTAAATTCTTCTAATCCTACTAATTCAATTGCTTCGTTTATATATTGTTTTCTTTTCTTTTTATCTTTAATATACAGTCCACAAAAGTAATCAATATTATCTTGTACCGTTAATTCTTCAAATACTGCTACATCCTGAAATACAACCCCTAATTTTGCTTTGATATCATAAGCATCTGGTTTCATTTCTTTTCCAAAAATTTTTATTTTTCCTTGGTTAAAATTCAATAAAGCTAAAATACAATTAATGGTAGTCGATTTTCCGCTTCCATTTGGTCCGTAATAGACCTAGTATTTCTCCTTCCTGTACTTCTAATGATAAATTGTCAATTGCCTTTAATTCTTTGTATTGTTTTGTCAAGTTTTCAATTTCAATCACATGATTCATTTTTCTTTTTTCCTTTCTTCATTTTTCTTAGACTTAAATCCTTCTAGCATTTCTACAACTGTATTTTCTAATAAACTGCCTATTTCTTCTTCCGAAAACTCTACTGTTTTAGTAGCAACCAAACAAGCAATGCCATGGGTAAATATCCATACTTTTACATGAAACTTTTTTTGTTCTTCATAAGATAAACCTGTAAGTTCTTGTCCCGCTTTTATGACATCATCCCCCACTTTATCTGCCATCACAAAACTTTCAGCATTTAGCGTGGTTTTTTGCATAAAAATAATTTTAAAGAACTCTGGATAATCTTTTGCAAATTTAATATATCCTAATCCCATTTGCTTATATTTCTTTTCTTTCTTTTCTCCTTGTAACATATACTCTTGATATTTTCCATAAATTTTTCCATAAACCTCTTTTTTTAGTTTTTCCATATCCTTAAAATGTCTAAAAATCGGATGAACGGATGAATCCAATTCCGCTGCAATTCTTCTTGCATTAACACCTTCAAAACCTTCTTTCTCTACTATTCTATAAGCGGTATTTAATACGTCATCTTTTTGGAAAATCATTCTTGGTGGCATTTTATTTTTCATCTCCTTTCAAATAACTCTTGTTACCTAACATTTGTTATTTTATCACTTATAATTTCTCCTGTCTATAATTTCTCATCAAAAAAAGGAAAATCAATTCGATTTCCCTTTAATCCATTATAAGCTTTCTTTTATTTTTGCATATATCTCATCCCAATTATGACATCGGCAAATATTTTCATTTTCTATCCCTTGATTATATCCCCAGTCATAACATATCATCTTGGTTATCTGAGATAATTCTTTTAAATTTTGTGGAGAATCTTCTATCATAATATCAATCTTTTTTTCTATAATATGGCTTGACTTATCTTCTTCTGAAAATATAATTTCATCATAAACAATATCATTCTTGTTAAGCCATTCTTTTACTGTATTTCTCATTTTTTCTCTTAGCTCACTACCTTCTCCAAATTGCTTCTCTGTCTTAGGACTAGCCAACCATCTAGCTGTTATAATGTATAATCGATGCCCATCTTTCTTCAATTTTTTTATGTTTTCAGCAGCTCCTAAAAGAGGGGGATTTTCTTCAGCATACTGAAATATATGTTTAAACCAAAAATCTAAATCGGTTTCTCTGTCCCAATCAAATACTTCTTCTGAGGAATAAGCATCTGGATTTACTAATCTTCCTTTTTTGTATTGTTCACAATATTTTATTCCCTCTTCAATGGTAAATTTTCTAATATCCGTTAATACACCATCTATATCAATCCCTACATTCATTTATTTCCTCCTTTTCTTCATTTAGTATTTCCCACTCTAACATTTTAGTTTCTATTTCTTCTTCTATTTTTTTCATTTCATCTTGTAATTCCTTTAGCCTTATATAATCAGTTGCTAATTCTTCTCTTTGCATTTCTTCTTTTATTTTTTCTATTTGTACCTCTTTTTCTTCTATCTCTGTTTCTATTTTCTTAATTTTATTTTGTCTTCTAGCAATTTCTTTATTTCTTAAATATTGATTATTTGTACTTTTTTTCTTACTTTGTGTCAAACTTTCTTTCCTTACTGATTCTTGTTCTTTGCTTTCTTTATATCGCATATATTCTTCATAATTACCATTAAAATAAACTACTCCTTCTGGTTCAAAAGCAAGAATCGAATCTGCTATTTTATTAACAAAATATCGATCATGCGAAACAAAGATTAAACTTCCTTTATATTCTTGTAATATATTTTCTAAGCTTTCTTTTCCTACTATATCCATATGGTTCGTTGGTTCATCTAGCAACAATAAATTGGCTTCTTTTTTAAAAATTTTACATAGTTGTAAGCGTACTTTTTCTCCTCCTGACAAAACTTTAATTTCTTTAAAAACATCTTCTCCTGAAAACAGAAAGGCACCTAATGCTTGTCTCACTTTTGTCGTAGTCAAATTAGGAAAGTCTTTGCTAAAATCATCAAAAATAGTAGAATTCCTGTCTAATGACTCCATTTGTTGGTCAAAATACTCCTTTTTTACATGGTAACCATATTCATATTCACCACCTAATTGTGAAATAGCACCTATCAAAGTTTTTAACAAAGTTGATTTTCCTTTTCCATTTTCCCCAATAATAGCAAGTTTTTGCCCCTTATATAATTCAAAGGATACTTCTGCCAATATTTTATCATATCCAATTTGTAAATTCTTTGCTGCTACTACTAATTTTCCACTTTCTACTGGTATATTAAAATTGGCATGGAAGGTCTTTAAATCATATTGATTTGGTTCCTCTATGATATCCATTTGTTCAATCTTTTTCAATTTTGAAAGTGCCATTTTGGCTTTAGATGGTTTATAACGAAATCTATCTGCAATAGCCTGTAATCTTTTGATTTCTTTTTGCTGATATTCATAGTCTTTTAATTGTTTTTCATAATTAACTCTTTTTTGTTTTTCAAAGAAAGAATAATTTCCTGTATATTCTGTAATAGCTGCATATTCTATTTCATATACTTTATTAACAATTTTATCCAAAAACATTCTATCATGAGAAACAATTACAACTGCTTTTGGATAATTTTTTAAATAGTTTTCCAGCCATTCAATTGTTGTTATATCCAAATGGTTTGTTGGCTCATCTAATAATAAAATATCTGGTTTACTCAATAATAGTTTTAAAAAAGCTATTTTTGTTTTTTGTCCTCCTGAAAATTCCTTTATTTTTTTGTTCTTATCCTCTTCTGTGAAGCCAAATTTTCGTATCGCTGTTTCATATTCCTTCTTGTAAAGATATCCACCTTGTTGCTCATATTTATCTAAACTTTCTGTATATTCTTTTATTAATTTGTCATCTGATTTTATTTGAAGTTGTTCTTGCAGATAGTTAATTTTGCTTTCTAATGTGATAATATTTTCGTAGGATTTTAAAATTTCTTGTAAAAAGGTATTATTAGAATTTTCAAATTCAATTTGTTTTAAATGTCCTATTATCGGTATTCCTTGTTTATAAACTCCAAATTTGGTTTCTCCAATTCCTTCTTCTAGCATTTCGTTATCTAAAATGGATTTTAATAATGTTGTTTTTCCACATCCATTTTTTCCAACAATTGCTATTTTGTCTTTTTCTTTTATTTCAAAGTTGATTTCTTCTAGTATGGTTTCAGCTCCATACGATATAGCTCCATTTACAATTTTGTAATTCATTTCCACTTCATTCCTTTTTTGCCAAAGGGAACGGACCTTTTTGGCAATTTTTATTTAAATTTTTTCATAGCAAAAGCTAATTCATTTTATAACATTCATCTCATTTCCAACAAAAAATCCACCTCCGAAAAGGTAGATTTTTATTAACATTTGTCCACCTATGCACTTGTACCCCGCAAATAGGGTTGCGGCTAACATTTGATTTGGACAAGATACTACTATGTATCTCTATTATTATATTCATTATAGCCTTTTTTATTAACAAAAGTCAATACTTTTTCAAGATTTTCATACGTCTTTTTTCTTGCTGCTAAATTTAAAACTAAATACATAAAAATAATGATAACTTATACATACAAAAATGCTACTATTATCCCTAATAGTAGCATTTTTGTTAACTTTAATTGAGATTTAACCATTTAAAGGCTTTATTTTTTCGGGTTCAATCATTGCTGTAAAACATCCTGTCTGATAGAAATCAACAAAGACATTTGGATCATCCTTCTTTTCACAAAAGATATGATGACCATTTGGATAGACATCATGGGGGCCCATTGCTGTTCCTCCTCCGTCTTCTGCAGTAGCAACCACACGATATTCTCCTTCAAAGATACTGGTATCAAATGAAAGACTAATACCAAGCCCAGCGACAAAATGAGAAATCTGATTATCTTCGATTTCTATATTAAACAGACCTAATGTCGCTTTAACATCTTCACTGGTTTTAAACTGAGAACTTCGTATCTCTCCAATCTTAATGTCTGCCCTTGCAATACCTGTGGATGTTCTTCTGTTGTCATAGATGAACATTTCAGGAATTGTAGCATATACTTTCATTCCTTTCTCTAACCGGATTACATCGCCTCTTTGCAATAAAGTTCTGTTCATAAGTAAACCTCCTTAAAATTATTAGATGTACTACATCTTAATATTACCTAAAAAGTAGCTTACCTATATTTTACCATGAATTATGTAAATTTTCAAGTATTCTAAATAGTTACAAAGAAAAAATAAATTAGCTTTTACTATGAAAAAATTTGAATAAAAATTGCCAAAAAGGTCCGTCCCCTTTGGCAAAATCAATTCTAGCATCCTAAAGTTCAATTAATTCGTATTCTTTACTCCCTACTCCTATTTCTTCTGCCACATCAATTGTGTGAGTTCCATGCCTTGAATTTACTCTTTCTAAAAAGTGTTCTTTTCCTTCATCTTCCGCATTTTTTACCAAATCAATACATGCCTGGTCAATAGCCACTGGGTCTAGTGCTGCTAAAATTCCAATATCTTTCATACATGGGTCTTCTGCCACAGCGCAGCAGTCACAATCTACTGACATATTGCACATAATATTAATAAATGCCATATTTCCTTTAAAATATTCTACTACAGATTTTGCAGCATCTGCCATAGATTCTAAGAATTTATCTTGCTCTGGCAAATTATCCCATAATTTAGTTTGGTCTTTTTCTTTTCCTGCTGAATGAATCCACGTCTTTCCTACTGACGAACTACATCCAATTGATAATTGTTTGATAGCTCCTCCGTAACCACCCATAGGGTGTCCTTTAAAATGAGATATCACTAACATGGAATCATAATTCGCCATATTTCTTCCCACATAATTTTGCTTAATTACTTTACCATTTTCTATTTTAAGTTCTAAGTCTTCTCCTTCTGCATCCATAATATCTACATCAAAATATTTACTCCAACCATGATTTTCTATTAATTTTCTATGTTTTTCTGTACTATTTCTTTCTCCTTCATATGCTGTATTGCACTCTACTATAGTTCCTTTTACTTTTTCTACAATTGGTTTCATAAATTCTGGTCTAAGATAGTTTTGGTTTCCTTGTTCTCCTGAGTGTACTTTAACGGCTACTTTTCCTGGCAATTCTTTTTTTAGTGTTTCATATAGCTTTACTACATTTTCTGGTGTTATTTCCTTTATAAAGTATACTTTTGATTTTTCCATAAAAATCCCATCCTTTCTTATTTGTTTATCATATCATAAGAAATATTGATTTTCAATTAATTTTTTCGTTTTATTTCAACATAAATGTAGGTAGAGAATTTAATCTCTACCTACGTAACAAAGAATAACTATTTTATTTTTTGCATAAAATGATTTCTTATCTTGTCAAATGCCTCAGATGTTACATCAGAAATGATAATTCCCTCTCCTTCCAGAGAATCAATTATTGGATGCACTATAATTGCAACTGCAATTATGAATAGTTTAGTCCATAAATCTATTGGAAGAAGAAAATCCAGGCAAACAAATACAACAAATATTATTGTATTAAAGACTAATGGCAATACCCTTATCGACCGTAAAGTTATGTTACTTCCTTTTTGACCTGGTTTTCGTATAACTATATTATTTCTTGTACAATCAGGTGCGAACAAAAATGCAATTATTACAATTAATGCCGTAATAACAGCCCATTTAGAACTTACACAAATGGCAACTATTGCTAATATGGCATGAATTGCAAAATAAGCATATGACAAGATTACATTTCCATCTTCAATCAACTCAAACAATCCATAAACACATACTGTTGCATAATGTATTACCGCAAGAATCGTAAATACTATCGCTATTTCTGGTTTTTTCCACCAGATAAGCATTAGATTTATTACTAATGCTAAAGAGTAATACCATTGCTCATTCCCTTCTCCTGAAAAACCACATTCTGCTCCTACTATACACCGATAAATGCTGAGAAATCCTTTCTTCATATTGTCTCGTCCTCCTTCTTGTTTGTGCAAAATTTCTTGTTACTAAAGTTATCTTTGTCTTCCCTCCTTAAAATAATAATTTTACATTAGTTGCCTCTATTATAAACCTGCAAATGAAAAACAGGTGGATTTAATTAAGTCTAGCATACACTAGAATAATAGTATTTTACCATAAACCACTGATATCTTCAATATTTTTATAAATTTTTAGCCACAGTGTTCGCAGTGATGTTCTTTTAACTTACATTTTTCTTTTATTTCATCTTCTGTCAATTTACCTTCTTTACGATAATAATCTGCAACTGCTTCGTGAATTGCTTCTTCAGCCAAAACAGAACAATGTAACTTAACAGGAGGTAAACCTCCTAAACTTTTAACAACATCTGTATTTTTTAATCTCAATGCTTCTTCTATCGTCTTTCCTTTTATCATTTCTGTTGAAATACTACTTGTTGCAATTGCTGCACCACATC
>CARUQW010000053.1 GCA_949077355.1 uncultured Clostridia bacterium
AAAAGTTTTGATTGAAAGTAATTGAATTAGAAATTCTTAATCTATCATATGGAAAGAGTCCATGCTTGACATGGAAGGGTGCCATATTATAGATTTAGAATTTCTATGAAAATTAGCTTGAACGATAAACTTTTTATTTTAGCTTATTTGTTGTATTTATAATTAAAAAAGGGATTTTAGGGAACGTCCCGCCAATCCCCCTTGCCATTTTAACCCGGAACCAGTGGCAACTTTATTTAGTTTAGTACAAACTTTTTAATTAATACAATTCCTGCAATTAAGATTCCTAATGAACTAATTGCTAATAACGTATAGGCTATATAATTTGTAGTTAATCCTGTTGGTGGCACAATACTTACGGTTTCTGCAATGTCATCATCTGTTTCTGTTGCAGTTTCATTTGGTATGTAATTTCCTGGTGTGGTAACTAAAGAAGATCCTCCTGTTTTTTCTGCTTTTATAATTTCTGCACTGTTTTCAGATTGAATTCCCTCTTCTACTGCAGTATTTGATAATAATCTACTTACTATGATTTCTCCTTCTGTTTCTACTTGATTGTCTGCAATTCCAGCTTTGGATGGTTTTAGCTTTTGCGTTAATTGGTCAATTAAAAATATTCGATTGGTTTCCTTGATTAATAAGTTTTTCATTTGTTCTGTATTCTCTAGTAATCCCTTGTTGATTAATTCTTCTTTCTGTCCTGCATCATAGATAATTTTTCCAATCTGATTTTGTTCTGTGTCCATAGCTATATTATTATCTAAGTAGTCTATTATGTTTTTAGTGTCAATTTCTACTAAGTCTTGATTATTCTCACCATGCCCGCTTCCATAGTAGTAATATTGTTCATTTAGATAATCTAGTTCACTAATGTTTCTTGCTTTGATTTTATACCTAATTTCTAATTTTGCACTTTGAATAATTTCACTGTCTATCTCAACTTTGATTTGTCCATTGGTTGCTGAGTCTGGTAAATAAACGGCATGTTTCACGTCATTTGCAAGCTTTCCATCCTCTACTTGTGCATCCATTAATATACTACCATTACTTAAAGTAACTTTTACATTTTTTACTTCCTTCGTCAATTCTAATGCTTGTTTTGCTCTTTCTATGATTCCAAAGTCGATATTTTCTAAACGATTGGTGTGTTTATCTGGTCCATAGGTTGCTTCTGTTGGATATTCTAAATTAACACGGAAAATTTCACTGGTAGAATCCATTTTCGTAATTAGATTTTGTTTATTTCCATCTGGTAATTCAATTTCTCCTGTATAATCATCAATTACTTTTTGGTTTCGGTTCGTAATTAGTTTTGCTTGCTCATCAATTGCTTGCCTTAAAGGATAATTATCCTTTGCATCGGAATATCTTGGTGTTTTTTGCTTATACCATTCTGGACCTTGATGCTGATCTTCTCGGTAAATGGTTCCTTTATAATCTTGTACTTTATAAGTTTTATCTCCCCATATATATGCGATTTTATACTCAGCTGGAATAAATCCTTCGATTTCAAATTTTCCATTCGCATCAGTTATCTTTTCTGCCTTTTCCCACTGTTTTGTTTTCGTATTATATACTTGAGCTACTTGTCCTGTTTTTTCTAGTAGCTGTACTGTTACACCAGCTACTCCAACTTCCGCTCCTTCTTCGTAAGTTCCATTACCTTGACGAATTTTTCCGCTGTTAACATCATTTGCATTAAATCCTGCATTTTCTAATGCCTTATCCACAAAAACAGTTCCATTTGTTATACGGTTCTCTTGTAAAATTAATTTTAGTCCTGGTGCTCTATCTGTATCATCTTCAAATATTTCACCACTTGTAATATTCGCATTTCCTGGTGCAGAATCACTGTCAATTCCAGCATAAGCATTTCCATTTTCATCTTTAATAGAATATGATGCTATTTCTACAATATTATCTAATTTTACTTCTGTATTATCATTTTCATTTGCTTCTACGACTTCTCTAATTTTTTCTTGTTTTACTTCTAGCTCTACATATACATATTTTTCCGAATTCCCCTCTAATTCCACATGAGGTTTAATATTTATTTTGTAATAGGAATTATAGCCAGAATTGGTTATTATCTCATAAGGTACTTGACTGGATGCTACAATTTCTCCTGTTTTCTCATCTAGTTGAGTTCCTATTACAATGTTATCTTTCGTAAAATAATATTTATCATCATAGTAATCATCTAATTCATTGATAATCGTTTTTAAGGATGTTTCATTTGTGATTCCTATCTTATAAGTTACTTTTATCCTTAATTGGTCTTTGGCATCTCCTTTTGTATAATAAACATCAGATGGATATACTGCTCTTGTATAAGACATAGAACTATATTTTGATTGATATCGTACTTTTGGAGGAATAGCATAAGGACTCATTCCTTCAATACTACTATCTCCGCTGTATTTTTTATTGTATCTATCATCATATCGATATAAATGATTTGCCCCATTGATACTTGCTCTTACATTGTTGATATCTTTTACTAGAACTATATCTGGTGATGGTCTTTCTTTTACACCTAAGTTGATATTTCTAATTTCTGTTTCTGCATATTTTCGAATATAGTCTGCTGACATAATTTTATCTAGATATCCATCATAAGCACTTCTAGTTGTAGAATTTATTAAGAAGTTCTCTTCGGTTCCATTGATTGGATATTTTTGTCCTTGATATCCATATTTCGAATTAGCACCATAACGAATCGTTGATTCGCCATCTTGTGTATCATAATTTAAGTTATAACTTTTTGCTCCATTCTGATCTCTACTTTCCCCTGCTGCAATTGATGTGTACTGATTATTATAATCCATTCTATTTTGACCTTCTGTTGCTTTATTTCCTACACTTCCTTTGGTAATACTTGCTGGTACACTTTCATATTTCATTCCATTATAAGTAAATTCAATATAATATTCCTCTAGCTTATCAATTAATATATCCCATAATAAATATTCTCCTTGTGCATTGGTTTCAATTTCTGTTAAAACATTTCCAGCTTCATCTTTAAATGGAATAATATTTTCATTTCTGTCTTTTAATCTTACTGTCACATGTTGTAATAATTTATCATTTGTATCTTTTGGTTCTTCTCCTGTATTGGATAAATAATTATTTCTTTTTTCTTCTTTTCCATCTGTCCAAGGAATATCTTCCCAGACACGACCTGATAATTTAACATATTTTCTTCTGTTATTAACTTCATATTTCATAACTGGATTTCCATTACTAATTACAATTGAACTTGAAATTAATTTTGGCATTTCTTCATAACCATAATATGGAATATAAGTTTCAATCAATTCATAAGTTCCTGGTTCTAATAATCGGATTGTTATCTTACCATTTTGATCGGTTGTTATGGTTGTTTCTCCTGTATGATATTCTGCTGCCCCGATTGAATTTGGTACAACATATTGACCTGCTTTACTTCCTGATAACATTTTTAAAGTAAATTGAATTCCTGCTAAATTTTGATTTTCCAATTTATCTTTATCTTTCTTATCAATTTGAAGTGTTGATTTTACATAAGCTGTTGAAAATGTTGCTGTTCGAATCACGTCTGAATAAGTTGTACTAGAACTTATCGTATATCGACTCGTTGTTACCATTCCTTGTGTTCCAGATGCTGTTACACTTACTGCCTCACTTTTTGCATTTTCGTGTCCACTACTGGCTACTCCTGTACAAGCATAATAGTATTTTCCCGTTGTTGTTGTAATTGTTTGTATTGCATTTGCAATTCTGACATTTACTGTTATATTATTAATAGCTGTTACATCAATTCCCACTTTTACAAAGAAAGAATAATTCACATTAGCTACAATAGTTGAGCCCATTGGACTTCCATCACTCTTTACCATAACACCTGTATTAGTAGTTTGTTTCACTTGTCCATTTTCGGTATAGGTCATCGTCATATTAGCAACACTGGCATCTGTATAAGTTCTAATGGTAAATGGTCCAACCAAATTGTAATTATTATCGTACTGATAGCTACTTGGTCTAGCTGCATAATCCATTCTCGTATCTTTTACCTCTGTTGAAGTAGATGTTGTTGAAGTATCTCTTGGTGAACCAGAACCACCATAACTATGACTTGCTTTTGCACATAAATGCTTTCCATGGTTTCCACACACATAACTTCTTCCATCACTTCCGCTAAATACTTCTGATGAATTCCAATATACTGTAAAAGCATTTACTTGTGTTGTTAAAACAGTTCCTGTTATGAAAATAAATACTGATATTTTTAAAAGATTCTTTACTTTACCTTTTAATAAAATGGCAATTCCTACTAATCCACCAATTCCCAATATAGTAATAATGGTGTAAGTTAAAGCTCCGGTTTCAATGGAAATCAACATCTCAGCTTTTGATGTATTATCCTCCTGCTTATTGTCAGAAAGATTATTGGTACTTTTTATTTTTTCTATGCTAGCTGTATTCACTACTGTACCAGTAGCATTTTCTGTTAGTTTCTTAGTAAGAACTAATTTTACTTCTCTTTTTCCATTTGGTTCGATAAATTGTGTAGATAAACTAGTATTGACAACCGTTCCATCCTTTTGTTTAACCCATCCTTGACTTTGCTTACCATCTAACGTATAACCTTCTGGAACTTTATCTATAATTTCGCCAACAAATCCCTCTGTATCACTAGGGTTGGTTACTACCATTGTATAAGTAACGGTTATCACACTATTTTGAATTTCTTTTGCTTTAATTTCTACTTTTGTAAATTGACTTTGATCGTATTGATATACTTTTGTTCCTTTTGCTGTTTTTACTTCTATTTGGCTAATATATTTATCTAACTTTAAGTTAAAAGAACGTTTTGAAACTAATCCCATATCAATATTAGCCAATCCATTATCTGCTATTGTTAAAGTATCTGTTATGGCTACTCTTTTTTTGTTTCCATCAATTGTGATGTCTTTTGCTACAACATCTGAATTTAAACTACTTAAAACACCTCTTTTTTGGTAGGTTGTTACTTGATATTGATTACTATCATATTCAAAAATTACCCAATAGTCTCCATTTTCTAACTTTTCAAAAGCATACATTCCTTTTTCATTAGTTGTTGTTTGTTGCATCATTTTTTGCGTATTCGCATCATAAATACTAACTGGTACACCACTTAATACCCTCTCTGAAGTATCTCTTCTTCCATTTTGGTTTTCATCTATCCAAGCAGTACCAGAAATAGAATTTGGTTTGGCTACTATGATAGGATCATCTTCATTATCGCCTTTGTTGTTGTCATCATCTTTGTTTTCTTCGCTATAAGTATTCACTAATGTGAATTTTGTAATATTAGAACTTACTGTTTTTATTCCTATATTTTCTTTGTCTTCAATTCTTTCTGCTACTGCATAATTAGCAATTTCTTTCGTTTGAATTACTTCCATTGCTTTCGCTTTAATAGTCATAACCACAGTTTTTCCTGCTGGAATTTCCAAATATTCATCAACACTTGGCTTTCCTTCTACCGCAGCAGAAATATCTTTTTCAATTTTTTCTGTTGTATAAGAAATATTAGCTTCTTCTTCTATATCATAAGTAGTTCCATCTATCACACCCTTTTCGATATGATAAGTTTCATAACTTAAAGATATTCCTTGTACTTCTTTTGGTAAATTATCATATACATGCATTTCGGCACGTATTTTAGATTCATTTTTTATTTCTAGTTGATAAGTAAGTTCTTCTCCTGCTTTTACCTTTTCTCCTTCTTTATCTAATGACATTTGCAATGTTACATATTTAGGGTAAGTTGTTCTTCTATTTTCATTAGAATGATAGATATCCTTTTTGTCTACATAGGCAATCGCTGACATCGTTAAAGGTACTTCGTTTACTTTGTCATCAAAATTACCCGTTTCAATTCTTATATAAATATTTTTCGTCTCTCCATTAGCAAGAGTTGGAATCATTCCTTTTATTTTTCCATTTTCTATCCTTCCAAAGTCTTCTGTCTCTGTTTGTTCATCATCATAATATTGACAACTCAATACTTCCATTTCTTTCTGTAATTCTGAAGTTTCAACAGCTACATTCTTTAATTCATGTCCTGATGTGTTTTTTATGTGTAAGAAATAAGCAAACTGATTTTGCCCCTCTCTGTCAATGTAAGATTTTAAAGAAACCTCTAATTCAGATGATACAATTTTGTTTTGCAAAACTTGATTTTTAATTTCTTCTTCTCCTACTTTAACAGAAATCGTATTGGTAATTTGTTTTTCCTTTTCTTCTTCTCCTAATTTTTTCACTACAACTTCGTAATATCCTGTTTGTGTTTGTCCTGGTTTTAATTTTTCAATTGGAAAATTACATTCTTTTGACTCTGGATATTCTATGTATTCATATTTTCCATGTAAGTAATCTCCTTTATCTATTGTAGCAAATACGGTACCTTCTGGCACTTGGCAGTTTACTTTCATTTGGTTAATGGTTTCTTGTGACTTGTTTTTTACTTGGATAACATACTTGATAACCTCTGCTTCATGAATGGTATCTCCATTTACGATTTTCTTTTCTCCAATTTGTGCATAAGTATTTAGTTCAATATCGTCTTTTTCTACTTTTTGAATTTTATTTTTTCTAACTGATTCGCTTGGTCTCTCTTCTATTGTTAACTCTTGTTGTTCTTCTTTTTCTTCCCTTTTTTCTTCTTGATAACTTTCTAATTGTAATTCTATTTCTTTACTTCCTGTTTCTGTTGTTTCATCTACTGTGTATTGATTAGCATACATTAATTTTGCACTTGTTTTTACGGTTTCTATATCTTTCTTTAAGATAATGGTTGCTTTTAATTGTATTTGTGTTGTCAATTCCATCTCATTTTCAACATATTCTGTTTGTGCCCCTGTTAAATTTGCTACGATTTCTATATTTCCATTGTCATTTATTTCTGTATATGGTTCTTGCAATTCTAATCCATTGGTATAAGTAGCAGAACTACTTCCTAATACTACCTTTTCCACTTCATTTGGAAGTTCGATTCGTAAACTAGGATTTTTAAATAAATTATTTTTTAATGTGCGAGCATCTAATTCAATCGTAAATGTTACTTCATTTTGTTGTACATTACTCCAATTGGAATTATCGATTTTAAAGTCTACCCTTGTTTCTGGCTCTTTTAATGAATTTATAATTTCGTATTGCTCATTAATTGTTGTTTTTACATTTATATTTTGCATTTGAGGAATTGATTTTATTTCTTTTGTATGTGCTAATGTTAAAATTCCTTCTTTTTCAACATGACTGGTTTGCATGATAAGTGAATCTATTTCATCTTCATAGCTTATTTCTACTGTTCCATTTTCATCAAATTCTGTATCTTTATCAATTCTTGCCATTAGATTTTGCTCACTATCTAAAATTTCTAATATGCCTTCTTCACCTAAAAGTTCTTTTATCTGTTTTTCTTGAATTTTCGTACTTTTATAAATAATATTTTTGTCACTTGGTATTTCTATGTTCTTTTCTGTTTCTAGGAAAGTATTATTTTCTCTAATAATCAAACTATCCTCTGCTTCTTTTTTACTTACTACAACTTCTTCTTTTTGTTCATATTGCGTTACATAGTTTGTACCATTAATAAGGTTTGATTTAATACCACCAATTCCTATTTCTTGTGTTTCATATTCTATTGATGTCAAATCTGCTGTATTTTCTGTCACAATGTCTTGGCATTGAGTTTCTTCCTTAATTTGTTTTTCTTCTTCCTCTTGCCAAATTCCTTTGGTTTGTACTTTAACTTCAATTGCTCTTTCTTCTTTTTCCTCTGTATAGGTATTATAATCAGCAATTACTATGTATTCTTCACTGTCATTTGGATTGTCTCTTTGAATTCGCAATTGTCCACTTTTTTTATCATATTCAGATTTTACTTCAATAGCAGTATCTTTAGCGATTACTTTTACATTCTCTGGATATTGCTCATCGATTTGTCCAAAGTTAACAAAAGTTTCACTTTTTTGCATTGGTACTTTTTCTTGGTTCTCTTGATATTCTATTTGGTTTTTAATTTTATATTGCACCAAAGTCCCCTTATCTTCGTCTGATAAGTAATAATTATTATATTTCATTAACTTGGTTTCTACACTAATTTTAGTATCTTCTGCAAAACTATTTGGTAAAATTTTGCTAACCAATAGTACACTTACTAAAATAGTAAAAAATAAACTTAAATAAAGTATGTTTCTCTTATTTTTCATTTTCTACCTCTCCATCCAGATATTTTCTTCTACTATAAGCGTACTACATTCATTTTCTCTTTTCAATCCACAATTTTTTCCTTTTTTATAGGGCTTAAAAACTATTTATACGGATGTTTACTTTTTGCGCTTTTTCTTCTTTTTTTAAGTTTTCATTACATTTCTATGACATTTTTGTAATATTTTTGTAGATATTTTCGTTAATTAGTTATTTGCGTAAGCTAAAATAACAATGTATGCACATTGGTTAGTTGATAAAAATAGCCAACAAGTATATGGGAATGATTTAATCAAATCACGGAAATTATAAATTGGGTGAACAAGATTCTTTTAGTGTATGGAACAGCATTGGGATTTTTGGTGAAGATTAATAAAAATTATAGGAGGTTGATTAAAATTTTTTAAAACAATAGGAGCTTGAAAGAAATAAGTTATCTATATTATAACTTATTTCTTTCAAGCCTCGTTAAGTTCGTCCGCAAAAAATATCTCTATTAAATTGCTCATCTAGTCCGCTAAACGAATTCTTGACACCCCCTCTTCTTTTCTTTTAACTATTCAAATTCCATTTTCCTACTGTTTTATAATTTGTATTTAAGTCTATGACATTAGATGGTAGAGAAACTATAGGGCGAACAAAATAGCCAGCGCCTCTGGTCGAGCTAGAGTACGAATAGGACATTTCATTACCGTCAACATTGCCATCACTTACAAAACGCAAGCCAAAAATAGCACCAAACGAGTAGTAAGGATTGACACAGCGAGACGCCAACCAATAATAAGAGCTTCCATTATTACATAATAACTCATAATACATACTATCCTTTTTGTTAGCATCTCTTGCTTCCGCTGTTTCAAAATTTGAATTCATTGTACTTGCAGCCAAATTCCAATATGTTTGTGTCACTGTCAAGTTTTCTGATGTTTCTTGAGCTTTGGCATTATCTTCAGACACATAGGATACTATATCTGAACTTATTGGATTTTTAGGTTCACTTTCTCCTACTATTCCATTGTCTTCTTTCCATTTTAAGGGATACCATTTATTACTTGGATAGGAATAAGTGCCTGTTTTATACACTGTTCCCGTTTCACCTGTATAACATTCATATTCCTTTTTTCCTGTTTTCTCCTCTATTACCTTCATCTTATCCTGTATATCTTCTATATTTAAACTTCTTGCTACTGCTCTTTTGGAAGCATTACTATACATCATTTTACAATAATCATTTAATATGGCAACACCATTATTATATCCTCTTGCTCCTTGAAAATATACTCTTTTAGAAGTTGGACTAGCACATATCAAATCAATTGTATCATTACTATTTATATTTAAAACTCGCCATTGTAAATCACTATCTTGTCCTATATCCGTTACGTTAGCATACCCCGTATAAGTATCTCCAAGTTTATCATATGGTATTGTAATTTTATCGGGATAATAATCTACATAATCTCCTATTTTTACATAGTCTACTATATTTTTTTCTTTAAATACAATAGTTCTACTTCCAATGGTTACTTGCCCTGTTGCTTCTATCCCTTTAGAAGTATTTCCTAAAATTTGATCTTTTTCATCTTCTGTCAATAAATTTTGATTTATTAAATCATCTATTAATTCTTCTAATGTTTGGGCTGTTCCACTTTCTGTATAATTATCCGTTTCTTGATTTATTTTCCATAAATTTCTTGCCTCTTCCACACTTGCTCCTCTTGTTTCTATTTTTGCATCATTTGTACTCGTTAAGATTCCATTTTCTCCTGTTAGTGTCGCAATACTTATTCCCGCTAATATCAATAACACTATTATCGTAATTACTAATGCTATTAATGTAATACCTTTGTTAGTTATTTCTTTTTTCCTTAATTTTGTTATACTCTTCATACATTTCCTCCTATCTTTTTTTTACTTTATTCTTTCTTTTTCTATTATTCACCATTTTTGTAATATTATGAAATCCTCTTAAGTATTTTAATATACTATTTAGGTCATTTCCTAGCACTTTATCTCAGAACTAATCATCAATAATATCTTCAAATAAAAATTTAATACTTTCTTCATAATATCCTTCCACAACAATTTTAGTGCATTTTGCAAATCGACTTTATTTTCATATAAATTTTATTTTTTATGAGCAAATTATGTCAATATATGCTAAGTACAAATTAATTAAAATAGCAAGGGGACTGGAGGGACGTTCCTTAAAATCCCTTTCCCTTTTTATAAAATATAATTTTACAACAAATAAACTAAAATAAAAGTTTTGATTGAAAGTAATTGAATTAGAAATTCTTAATCTATAATATGGAAAGAGTCCATGCTTGACATGGAAGGGTGCCATATTATAGAT
>CARUQW010000054.1 GCA_949077355.1 uncultured Clostridia bacterium
TTTTTCTGCCATTTCCTTAGCTGTTCTGGCTTCTTTAATAATTCCTTTTTCTCCTATTAAACTAACAAGTGTTACTCCTGCTAATATCATTAAAACAATTATGGTTACTATTAATGCCATTAATGTAATCCCCTTAGTACTCTTCATAAAATTCATCCTTCCTTCGTTATCTGGTTGAATTTTATCGAAGTATCCAAAATTATGTCAATGTATTATCTTATGTTTTTTTAAATCCCAATCCTACTACTTCTCTCGAATTTGTAATAACAATAAAGCTTTGAGAATCTATTTGTCTTGCAATCATCTTAATTTTAGCAATATCACCTCTAGACGCTGCACACATTAATACCAATTTTTCTTCATTGGTATACATCCCTTTTCCAAAAATTCCTGTTGTTCCTCTTTTGATTTTTTCTCCTATTTTTTCCGCAATTTCTTCATTTTTATCTGATACAATAAATAATAATTTCGTAAAATAAATTCCCTCAAATAGAATATCAATCATTTTTCCCATTAAGTAAATAACAATGGCTGAATATAGTCCAATCTCTATTTCTTTAAAGAAAATTACATTCACTGAAACAATTATTGTGTCCATAATAATGATTGCTCGACTCATACTAATCGTTGGCTTATATTGTCTTGCTATATAACTAATTAAATCGGTTCCACCAGTAGATGAGTTCACTTTTAGAATGATAGCCGTTCCGAAGTCCAATTATAATCCCACCATAAATACACGCTAAAAATCGGTCATTTGTTAGTGGTTCAAGTTTGTCTAAAAAATCGATAAAAATGGATAGTGACACTGTTCCTATCATCGATTTTATAAAAAATTTCTTTCCTATTTTATACATTGCCATAATAAATAATGGTATGTTAATTAACAATATCATTGTTCCCATTGGTATATTTAATAAGTAATAGGTTATGGTTGCAATCCCTGATATTCCACCTGATGACAATTGATTGGGTAATAAGAATAAAGCTACTCCTATTGCTATGATGAAAGCCCCTAGTATGGTTCCTATTATTTCTATTGCTATTTTTTTCACATTCATAAAAAATCACCTTTATAGCATTATTTGCGTATATTGGTGATTTTATACTATTATTCTTTACTCTTCCAAAAAGTCATTATATGTTTTTATAATTTCTATTTTTGATTTTCCTTGTTTTACTTCTTTGTCTTGTTTTAAAATCAAATCAACATCATAAGTATCTTTTAATTTTAGTACATTCTCTTTTTTATGTCCAATGACATTATTGGCATCTATTGGATTCACTGTAACTTTTACTTCTTTTACTTTTACATTTAATTTTTTTATTTTTCCAACAATTGCATCATACCATAAAGCAGATTCTACTAATTGTCTAAAAGCTGGATGATAAGGTCCTGCTACTACTTCACTTTCTTTGTTCTGTGGGTCTGCTATTTCTTCTGTATTTTGCAAACCTACTCTAATAATTTCAATATTTTTATCGGCAAACATTCTAACTAACTCTTTGCAAACTTCTACTGCTTGTACAAGTGGTAATGGTTCGTATTTTCCTTCTTGATATTCTTTTTCTAATTTGGTATTTTTTACTACCAAGACGGGATAAATTCTTATCATTTTAGGTTTTAATTTAATTAAAAATTTAGCTGTGTTTATTTCGTCAATTCGTGTGCTTTCTGGCAATCCTACCATCATTTGATGTCCTAATTTGAAGCCATACCAACGAATTAGCTTAGAAGCTTTTTTTACATCCTCAAAATTGTGTCCTCGATTACTTCTTTTTAGAATATAGTCATTGGCTGACTGAACTCCTAATTCTATTGTTTTTACTTTATATTTTTTCAATCTTTTTAATGTCTCTTTATCAATACAATCTGGTCTGGTAGAAATTCGAATTGATTCTACTTTTCCCTCTTTAATGTATTCATAAGCGGTTTCTAATAATTCTTCTTGCAGACTTGTTTCTATGGCTGTAAAACTGCCTCCGTAAAAAGCAATTTCAATTTGTGCCTCATCTTTTTTTATATTTTTTAGGTAATTATCTATTATTTTTTTGGCTTCTTCTTTTGTCATCTTCTTTTTTTGCCCACTAATTGATTTTTGATTACAAAAAATACAATCATTTGGGCATCCCAAATGTGGTACAAATATGGGTATAATATATTGTTTTTTCATAGACTTACCTCTTTTCTATTTTAAATTTTCGAGTGCTTTTTTAGCTGCACTCATTTGTGCCTCTTTTTTACTCTTCCCCTCTCCTTTAGCCAAAACTTTTCCTTCACAACTTACTTGTGCCTCAAATCGTTTGTTATGGTCTGGCCCTTCTTCATTTGTTATTTCATATTCTATTTTTACATCTCCATGCTCTTGCAATTTCTCTTGTAATACTGTTTTATAATCTCTATCGCCTACATGTTTTGTTGCAATTGCAATTTCATCTTTTAAGCTTTCAACAATGAATTTTTCTGCTTGTTCAAGTCCTCCATCTAAATACATCGCTGCAATAACCGCTTCCACACTATCTGCCAAAATGGCAGGTCTATTTTTTCCTCCTGTTTTTCTTTCTGATTTTCCAAGATATAAGAAATCACTAAAATTATGCAATTTAGCTACTTTATATAGACTCTTTTCACAAACTACTGTTGCTCTAACTTTAGTCATTTCTCCTTCTTTCAATTCTGGATAATTATGATACAGATATTTACTGGATATAAATTCCAATATACTATCTCCCAAAAACTCTAGCTTTTCATTGCTTTCTGTCTTATTCTCATAAGCATAAGATGTATGGGTAAAAGCTTTTTTTAACAAGTTTTTATCCTGAAATTCATATCCTATACTCTCCTCTACCTTTTGCATTTTATACCTCTTTTCTTTATCATGATTTTCATCGTTTAGATAGCTATATTATATACTATTTTACAAATTTTGCAAGAGGCTTTGAGGAAAGAATGTTTTTTTCCTCTTCTAAACATATCGTCCAAAAATCACCAGCATTTTTTTCTCTATTTTTGTGGACAAGTTTTAACTCTTATTGTATAATAAATGTGTATTATTTTAAGTAAAGAAAGAGAGATAAGCTATGTTGGATAATCATGATAATAGAAATTTATCTGATGTATTTAAAGAGTTGCAGGAAATACAACAATCACAGGCCGCAAATAATAAAAAACGTCCAAAGAAGAAAACAAATGCAAGAAAAAATTTTGCTTTTCATTTTCCTTCTAATCATTCTAGTAGTTCTAGTAAGAACTCCGACTTAAAACTTTCTCATATTATTGTAGGTTGTGGTATTTTAATTGTTGGTTTGGCTGTGTTATTTCCTAAAAATACTTCCTTTACGCAAAGCTATGCGAAAGAAGAAAATATAGAGGAAATTTCAGAATATGAATTAAATCGCCATCGATTAAATATTCAAAGTATTATTTCTGAAAATGCCGATATGGGTAAAGTAAAAGAACAAATTACGGAAGAACGTGATGTTGAATTTATAACAGAATATCAGAATAATCCTACTCTTCCAAAAAGTGAAGAAATTATTAAGCAAGAGGGTGTTCTAGGAAAAGAAAATGTTACTGCTATTAAAACCTTTGAAAACGGTAACTTTGTAGAAGAAATTATTTTAAGCAAAGAAAAATTAGTAGACCCTATTTCTAAAATAATAGATATTGGTACTTCTGAGTTCTTAGCAAAACATAAAGTACATATTGGTGATATCATGTATTTTGTAAATACTGCCAATTTGAAGGAAACACCAGAGGAAACTGCTAAAGATGTAGCAGAAGTGAAGAAAAGTTTAGATGTTAAATTATTAGAACTACCTAGTGAAGAATGGTGTAAGGTTTCTTTTGATAATATTGAAGGTTACATTAAAACTTCTAATTTAACTTCAGCTTCTACAACGCCAAATATTGTTGAAAAGAATCGAATTCAAAGAATTTTAATAAAAGTCAATATTGATATGGAATTAAATAGAACCAGTGGTTTAACCTTAAATGATTATAAAAAAATGTTTACTGGTCTTCCAAATGATAAAAATAAAATTTTCCAAGACAATTATACCGCTTTCTATAATGCTGAAAAGAAATACAATATCAATGGTATTTTCTTAGCTTCTATTGCCATTCACGAAAGTGGTTGGGGAACTTCTCAAATTGCTAATGAAAAGAAAAATTTATTTGGCTATGGTTCTTATGACGCAACGCCTTATGAATCTTCATTTGAATTTGCCGATTATGCAGAAGGTATTGAAACAGTAGCAAAATCTTTGGTTAAATATTACTTGAATCCATCTGGAACCAAAATTTATGACGGTGAATTAGCTGCTGCTTGGTATTACAATGGACCTACTTTACAAGGTGTTAACACTCGATATGCAAGTGATGCAGAATGGCATACAAAAGTATTTAAATATATGGAGACTTTATATAATAGACTTCAATAAGATAGGAGGCAAAGATGAAAAAATTCAAGATAAAAAATGAACGACTTGTATTTACAATTTTAATTATAACTTTATTTATTATATTTCTTTTGTATTATAATTTGGTATTTTCCGTTGTGTTTGCCAGAAATGCTTTTGCCAATGAGATGATAGAAATCTCTGACGAAAACGAAAACTCTATTTTTAATATACAAAAAATATTATTATATAGTAGTGCCAATGCCATTGATAATTCTGATGATCAATCTTTAAAAGATGTAAGTATTTGTCAATATACTGATATTTCCATATATCTTGATAATATTAGTACGGTTTCTGAATTAACGGATGAAAATACTATTAAGCAATTATATATTGATAATATTGTAGCAACTTCTACGGCTGATAAAGGTTCTAAGATTTTGAATTACAAAAATCCTTTAGATTTTGGTAAATACAAATCTATTGAAACCCCTGCTAATAACAGAATTGACTTTAATATTGTTAATACAAACTCAGAAAATGAAACAAATGATTATGCAAATCCTACTTTTTACACAGATTGTTCCAATCCTATTTCTTTAGGTTATATGAACAAAGATATTTTAACTAATTATGCTGTTTCACAAGATTCTAATACAGTTTCTTTTAATGGGAAGGTATTAAAAGAAGCAAATGTTAGTTTAGAAGATATTAATTATACTTTGAGCTTTAAAATTCATATTGTAAATAATTTGAATCAGAAATTTGTCTATAACATGAAATTAGATGTTGATTTAAATGACAGTAATGGTGGAATTTATAATGGTTATGTATTTAAGGGAAAAAATACAACTGGTAGTGAATATAAATTTTTTAAAGAGATTTAGCTAAAAACTAAATCTCTTTTTGTATAATATTTTTAGCATTACATGAAATTTTTACATATTTTCTATCCCCATGTGATATCTTGTTGAATTATGCGCCGAAGAAAAGGGGGGAGGTTATTTTGAAAAAATTGGGTACTATCACCGTTTCTGTTTTTAAAGATGACGATAACCATACTGATTTTCATGTTGAAACAGATAATGATAGCATTTCACCGGTGTCTTATGTCATTGAAGATACATTAAAGCTTTATTAGACTGACTTTATGTTAGTCTTTTTTATAGGATTGTTCTCTATTGACTTTATGATAAAAATATATTATTATATTTTTATGAAAGGTATCTATTGTTTTATATTTTGCATAAAACAATGTCCCTTCTATATTTGTAACTGTAGTTCTCAAGTTTTAGAAGGAGGTTTTCAAAATGACAATGTCAGAAGAAAGAAAACAAATGGTTTCTGCTGAGCAACAAGCTACTCGCTCTCAAAAGAAACAAGCAAAACAAAGATTTATCCCTGCTGGGCAAAAATCCACAATATTATCTGAAAATCGTAAACGCCGAATGCCATCAACTGCTGGATACTCAAATGAAACGAAAGTATATTGTCCTGTCAGTAGAGGTATTTGATACGAATTAAGGAAAAAGAAGTTGTGAATTTCACTGCTTCTTTTTCTCATTCATTAGATATAGATTGTATGGATAAAAATTATTTTTTATATAAGGAGGCATGTTATGCATAATTTAAATAGAATTTGTATCATTGGCGCACCCGGATGTCGGAAAAACAACTTTAGCCAAAAAATTATCTACCTTATATAATTTGCCAATCTATCATATTGATGGGATACATCACTTAGAAAATTGGAAATTAAGAGATAGACAGGAACGTGACAATATAATTTTAGACATTGTAAAAAAGGATAAATGGATTATTGATGGTACTTATAAAAGTACATTAGTTGACCGATTTAAAGTTGCAGATTTAGTAATTTGGTTAGATTATTCTACTTTTGCACAATTAAAAGGTGTTTTAAAACGCTCTATCACTTGTTATAATAAAGAAAAAGAGGAAATTCCTGGTTGCAAAGAGCGTTTAACTTTTACCTTTTTGAAATATGTTTTTAATTATAATAGAAAAAAAAGAATTTATATAATTGATTGCCTTGCAGAATATTCTCCTAAGTTTTTAAAGGTTTTTAAAAATAGAAAATCATTGAATAAATGGTTACAAGCGGAAAAATAATACCTTTTAAAATTTTCAAATTATATTGACTTGTATTGTAAATTACAATATAATTAGACAAAGATTATGATAATAGGAGATAAATATTTATGAAGAAACGACCAATAACGACATTATTTATGCTTGAATCTTTAGATGGCAAAATAAGTACTGGAAATAATGACACTTTAGATGCTGATAAAGATTTTTGTAAGATAGATGGAGTTAAAGAGGGATTACATCAATATTATGAAATAGAATGCACAACTGATTACTACTCACTAAATACGGGAAGAGTAATGGCAAAAATTGGTGTAAATAATAAAAAAGAGTATCATAATAAAGTTGAAGTTAATTTTATTATTATTGATAATAAGCCTCATTTAAATGAAAATGGTATAGATTATATATGTCATTGGGTAGAAAAGTTAATTTTAGTTACAACAAATAAAAATCATATCGCATATTCTTTAAAGGATAAATATGATAATTTAGATATTTTATTTTATGAAAAACTAGATTTAGAAATGTTATTAGAAGATTTATACTATAAATATAATGTTGATAAATTGACAATACAATCTGGTGGAAATTTAAATGGTTTATTTGTAAGGGAAAATCTGATAGACTATGTAAATATTGTGATTGCTCCATTACTTGTTGGTGGCAAAGATGTACCAACATTAATTGATGGAAAAGCAATAGAAAGCGATAAAGAATTAGATCAGTTGAGAGCTTTAGAATTAATTGAATGTAATAAACTTGATGATTCCTATGTACAACTTAAATATAAAGTGAAGAAATAAATTTTTTATTTGATATATTCTATAAAAATCTCTAATTTAAACTCAAATATTTGAGTTTGAATTAGAGATTTTTTGTGTCAAAAACGTATTTCAAATTTAAATAATATACTCTAGTGCAGTATTTTCAATATCTTTTTACCAAGCTCTATATTATAAAAAATAGTTTCATTACTATATTTATTTTTCACATACCATATTATTTTTAAAATAATATTAATATATAAAGTCTCTAAAATTAGTTTTTTATCTTCTTTAAAGTATTTGTTTAAAAGTGAAACAATTTCATCGATTTCTTTTTCTTGTACGCCAGATAATTCCAATTCTTCTCTTATAAATTGGGATGTTTCCATTACTTTTGCTCCTATCACTCCGTGTGGGTCAATTGCTTTCCATCCCTCTTTTGTCTTTAATATGTTTTTGTGATGCAAATCATTATGTAGTATATATTTCTTTAAATTCATTCTTTTTATTTTTTGATAAATATCGCATGCTATATCTACCATTTCGATAATTTCCAAATAATTTTCCTTATTTTGGTAAACATATTCTATTTTTTCCTCAAATAGCTCATCAAAAGTAGGGAAGTCTTCTTCCTTATCGTTTACCTCTAATAAAAGTTGGTTTGCTATAGTAGAAAATATTTTGACTCTTTCTTCTCTATTCTTTAAGTGTAATAGTGAATATCCTGGCGTAAGCTGTTCTAGTATCATTATTCTATCTTCTAAGCATAAAGCATAACATTTTGGTACATATGCTGGTGGATAATATTTCATAATATTCATCTCCGTAATACTTGTTTTTCCAGGTGCCCCTATTTTCATTACAATTTCTCCATATTGATGAGATTTTGCAAATATTACAACATTTATACTTAGCTTTTCTATCAGTTCTATGTCTTGTAGTTGAAATTGTTTTTTATATTTCTCTACTATAGGATTTATATTTTCTAACCATTCTTCTCCTTTTTCTCCATATCTATTTATAATTTTATTTTTATATTTATTCGGTAATTCTAACATTTTTTACGATAATAACCTCCCCTTTATTCTTTTTCACTCTTTTATAATAAATTGGTGTTTTTTGCTCTTGATTTAATTTCCTTAGCTTGTTAATGGCTATATTAAATGCTGTTTCTATATTTTTTGGTTGTAGATTAACTATATACTATTTATTTTTAAAATACAAGCAAACAGAGTGACTTTTTATTTCTAAGTAAATTAATGGAATTATTAAATTATCTAAGAAGAACAATAGTGGGCTAATTAATATGTTATAAAATTTAATAGGTTGCGTTCAGCTCACATTTAATTATTCGTCCGCGAAAATTGCAAAGCAATTTTCTGTGGAATGCTTTATATTATAGGAAGTTCAAAGAACTTTTCTATAATATAAAATTCATTATATATTTTTATTGTATTAATCCATTATAAGAAATAAGAGTAGCTATAACTACTCTTAAATGGTAATATCTAAAGCTAATCTGTCTCACTATACTAATTATCAAGATTAAACATTAGTATTTTTTTTGAGCTTTCATTCTTTTAGCTCTATTCTTCTTCCAAGTTTCCCTGAACTTTTTATTTAAGTCGTTCAATGTAACACCTGAATTTAAAACAGAGCTCTTTTCGAATTCATTACCTGTGAATCTTTCTGTACATAAAGGCTTAGATACTTTTACCATTTTAATTCCTCCTTCAATTAATTATAATTTTGATGCTATTATTACCTATAAATATGTAAGTTCCTAAAAAGGAGATTATAAAAATTAAGCAATTTATTAGTTATAATCTTTTATATTATAGCATAAATATATTGATTTGCAATTAATTTAATAAATATTTTTGCTAATTGATTTTTTTGCTCTTTCACTATCTAAAATAAAAAGTATGATCATTCTTACTCTAGTATCATTCATCTATAAAATCTCTTTTCATATAGTTACTTTGGCTTTGTCACAAGTCCTAACCCAGTAGGAGTAAATTAAGTACACTTTAAATTTTATTAAAAATATATTAAATATAAAAAGAGAATCAAATGTTTTTATCAAACAAGTGATTCTCTTTACTGGTAGTTACTCAATATTTTGTTGCACACATACCTATACAAGGTGTACAAAATGGCATACCACTTATTATGCATACATTCATTGAATCTTCCCAGCCAATTCTGATGTCTTTTACCGCTGAATTTTTGTCTATTTCAATGTCTTCAACAGTAAGTTTATCTTTTAAACCCAACGATGTAATTAATTGTGTAATGATATACTCCTTCATTTCGTTTTCATTGCAAAATTCTTTAGCTTCATCCATAGATTCTGCTAATGATCCTCTGTGTGGTCTAAAGATAATCATAATTATACCTCCTTAAAATTTCTTGGAGGCTTTGAAACCTCCAAGTGTTACGCTTATTGGTTTCAAAAATAAGATACTAATTACATTATAACACATTTTACATAAAATTACAAATAAAAAACGCCGAGTTTCAAAATGAAGTCCGACACTTTTCTAAAAAATAGATATCTGTAAGCTATATTTCAATTTTAATACCTTCCCCCCTATGAGTTTTAACCTACATTCAAAACTCGGGGGTTCTGCGAGGCAAATACATACTGAAAATGTATATTTTTCACAAACAAAAAAATCAACCATTTTACTGATTGATTTTCATGGTTCTATAATAAATGTTGGGGTAGTTAAATAATTACTTCAACATTTTTTATT
>CARUQW010000055.1 GCA_949077355.1 uncultured Clostridia bacterium
TTGCAAAGCAATTTTCTGTGGAATGCTTTATATTATAGGAAGTTCAGAGAACTTTCCTATAATATAAAAAAGGCTCACAATTAATTGTGAGTCTTTCTTCTATTTATTCAATTCTTCCAAAAACATCTTATTTAGCATTTGAGGATTAGCCTTTCCTTTTGTTTCTTTCATTGCTTGTCCTACTAAAAAGCCTAAAGCTCTATCTTTTCCAGCTTTATAATCACTAATTGATTGAGGATTAGCTTCTAATATTTTTAGTACTACTTCCTTAATAGCGCCTTCGTCTGATATTTGAATCCAACCTTTTTCTTTGATAATTTCTTCTGGATCTCTTGGATTTTCAAATAATTCTGTTAATACTTTTTTACCAATACTTGAGCTAATCGTTCCTTTATCAATCAAGATAACTAATTTTCCTAGTTGATTTGCGTCAAATGGTATCTCAATTGGTTCCATTTCTGTTTCATTTAAAATTCTTGATATGTCTGATATAATCCAGTTATTTACCGCTTTTGGATTATTGCATACTTTAATTGCTTCTTCAAATAAATCAGATAAATATTTAGATGATGTAATTAAATTTGCATCTTTTTCCGCTAATTTATATTCTTCTAAATATCTTTGTTTTCTACTTTCTGGCAATTCTGGTAAAGTCTCTTTAATATTTTGGATATATTCTTCTGATAATTTTATTGCTACTAAATCTGGATCTGGGAAATAACGATAATCTTGTGCATCCTCTTTATCTCTCATAGAAAATGTTTTTCCAGACACTTCATCCCATCTCAAAGTCTCTTGTTCTATCTTTCCGCCTTCTTCAATGACATCGATTTGTCTATCTACTTCATATTCAATCGCTCTTGCAATGCTTCTAAAAGAGTTCATATTCTTCATCTCTGTACGAGTACCAAGTTTAGTATCACCTTTTTTTCTAACAGAAACATTGACATCGGCTCTTAAAGATCCTTCTTGCATTTTACAATCTGATACTTCAATATATTCTAAGATAGATTTTAATTTTCTTAAATATTTTTCTGTTTCTTCGCTACTACGAATATCTGGTTCTGAAACAATTTCAATTAAAGGAACACCTGCCCTATTTAAATCAACTAGACTTCCTCCTCCAAATTCGTCATGATTCAATTTACCTGCATCCTCTTCAATATGAATTCTTGTTAAACCAATCCTTTTCTTTCCATTTGTTGTTTCAATTTCAATAAATCCATGTTCACATAGAGGCTTATCAAATTGAGATATTTGATAGGCTTTTGGTAAATCAGGATAAAAATAATTTTTTCTATCATTTTTGCTATCTCTTGAAATTTCGCAGTTTGTTGCTAATCCCGCTTTTACCGCATATTCTACTACTTTTTCATTTAATACAGGTAATGTTCCTGGCATAGCCATACAAATTGGACAAGTTTGAGTATTTGGTTCTGCTCCAAACTTAGTTGGACAAGAACAAAATATTTTTGTCTTAGTTGATAACTCTGCATGAACTTCTAATCCTATTATTACTTCATAATCTTCTCTTGACATTTTTTCCTCCTCTGAAGGGATTTAGGGGACGTTCCTTAAAATCCCTGTTCTAAGAATTTAAGATATCCAGTCTTTCTTCTCTTTCTATTTTTTAACATCATGATTTTTTCCTCCGTCCCAAAAATCATGATTTGAATTCTGGTTTATGGTTTTCTCTGAATTTAACAGCTTGTTCAAAGGTATAGGCTGCATTTAATATGGTTTCTTCACTGAATTTTTTTCCGATTAATTGCATTCCAATTGGCATTCCTTCTTTGTCTACACCACATGGAATTGATATTCCTGGAAGTCCTGCTACATTAACTGATACAGTACAAATATCTGCTAAATACATTTCTAATGGATTATTAGATTTAGAACCAATATCAAAGGCAACAGTTGGTGATGTTGGTGTTAATATTACATCATATTTTTTAAATCCTTTGTTAAATTCGTTCATCACTAATGTACGTACTTGTTGTGCTTTTTTGTAATAAGCATCATAGTAACCAGATGATAATACATAAGTTCCTAATATAATTCTTCTTTTTACTTCTGGTCCAAATGCTTCACTTCTTGATTTTTTATAGATTTCTTTTAAGTTTTTAAATTCTGATGTACGATAGGTATAACGAATTCCATCAAATCTTCCTAAGTTTGAGCTTGCTTCTGCACAGGCGATGATGTAATAAGCGGCTAATGCATATTGAGAAATATCTAATGAAAATTCTTCTATCTCAGCTCCTAATTCTTTATATTTTTCGATTGCTCCTTGTAAAGATGCTTTTACTTCTTCATTAATTCCTTCCCCAAAAAATTCTTTTGGAACTCCAATTTTTAATCCTTTTACATCATTTTTAAGTGATTTTGTATAATCCACTTTTTGAGTATCACTTGATGTGGTATCTTTTTCGTCATGTCCTGTTATGATATTTAGTAGTATGGCTGCATCTCTTACATCTTTTGTAATAGGTCCTATTTGGTCTAATGATGATGCAAAGGCTACTAGTCCATATCTAGATACTAGCCCATACGTTGGTTTTAATCCAACTACTCCACAAAAACTAGCTGGTTGTCTAATGGAACCTCCTGTATCACTTCCCAATGCCCAAGGTACTAAATTGGCTGCTACTGCTGCTGCACTTCCTCCTGATGAACCACCTGGTACTTTGCTTAAATTCCATGGATTTCTTGTTTTTTTGAAGTAAGAATATTCAGTAGAGCCTCCCATAGCAAATTCATCCATATTTAATTTTCCCAAGTTTATCATATTTTCATCATTTAATTTTTCTACTACGGTTGCATCGTAAGGAGATACAAAGTTTTCCAGCATTTTTGAGCTACAGGTTGTTTTGATTCCTTTGGTACAGATATTATCTTTAATCCCAATTGGAATTCCTGCTAATTCTCCTTTTATTTCTCCTTTTTCTATTTTGTTTTGCATTTCTTCTGCTTGTTTCATTGCCTCTTCTGTTCGTACTGTTACAAAGGCTTGTACTGCATTTTCCTTTTCTTGAATTCTTTCTATATAAGCTTTCGTTATTTCAGTTATAGTTAGCTCTTTACTTTTTATTTTTTCTTGTAATTCATGTACAGTTAATTCTGTAATATTCATCTATTTCCCTCCTCTTAAAGAACTTTTGGTATTTTGAACATATTTTGTTCTTGACTAGTTGCATTTTGTAATAAGCTCTCAGTATCTTGAAATACTTTTATTTCATCTTTTCTAAATACATTTTTTGCTTCATTGGCTCCTATTGTTATGTCTAAGTTTTCTACAGGTGCATTATTTACAATATTAGCAAAGTTTAAAATATCTTGTAAATTTGTTAAATAATTTTCAATTTCATTTTCTTCTATATTTAAGTGTGCTAAATTAGCTATGTGTAAAATCTCTTCTTGGCTTACTTGCATGTTCTCATCTCCTAATCTCAATTTGCTTTCTATTATATACTTTTTTTACCAAAAAAACAAGCTATTTTAAGCTTGTTTTACATTTTTTGGTTTTTCTTGTTTTTTTATTCATCTACTAATGATTTCGCATATTTTTTATCAAATACTTCATTCGAGATACAAACTACTGGTCTGATTGCTTTAAAATCACTGTATTCAAATCCAATATCTATTCTTCCTTTTTCGCCATTAATGCATATAATCTGACTATCCCTGTTCATACTTTTTTCGGTTCTTGTACCTGGTGATGCAAGCCACCATGTATTTTCTGTATTTTTATTATAGATTCCATAGTTATCTTCTATTTTCAAACAATTATCTTTTGTATTATCTTCATATCCTGCATTAGAAAAATTATATTTTTTAAGTTGAATATCATAATCTTTTTCTGTATTATTGTAGGATAAAGCAAATAATTCTAATGTTGGACTTCCTATTGCAAATACAGCATCTTCATTTTTATAATTTTCCCAAATAGTAGAATTAGTTAGCCATTCTGTTGCTCTTCTAGTCCCCCATGAAAAAGTTCCTTTATACTCTAAACAATCTATTATTGTCAAATTTAACTTTTTTCCAATTAAATTTACCCCTAATTGGGTTTCATATTTAGTATACCAATCACTTGGTCTATAATTCCCAACACATTCGTCGGCTATTAAATAGGTATAATCATTGTCTTGGTAAAATAATCTCCATACTCCTGTTGTAAATTCTTCTGTTTTTACTGTATAATCTTTTACCTTCCATCCATATTTCTCCGTATTTTGAGCTTCTATTCCTAGAGTAAATGTTTCTGGATTAAAACCTTCTTCTTTTGAAAACTTTCCATTCCATATTTGAGCAATTGAAATTTCATGATTTCCATATTCCGCTTTGGTAGTTATTTTCTGAGTTGCTATTGACATATCTTCTGGTAATTCTTTTTCACTTGGTATTGTTTCTTGTTGAAAAAATTTTTCTAATACTGCTATCATTTGTGCTTTTGTTAATTTTCTTTCATTATCTGCTTGTACTTCTAATATCTCGGTTCGTGCTTCTTCAATTACACTTTCTCTTTCAGTTTGTTCTTTAGCCGTATTTCCCTTTGTTAAAATTCCATTTTTACCAGTTAATGTTACAATTGTTACACCTGCCAAAATTAATAAAACAATGATAGTTATTACTAAAGCAATTAAAGTTATACCCTTATTTTTTACTTTTTTCATTTGTTTCCTTTCTTAATCTTTTTATTCAATGATATTATATCTAATTTGAAATTTTACGTCAATATTTTATCAAATATAATAACACACAAAAAAAGAGTAATGTGCATTACTCTTTTTTGTGTTATTATTTTAATTCTACAACTGCTCCAACTTCAGTAAATTTAGCTTTTAAGTCTTCAGCTTCTTCTTTAGAAACTCCTTCTTTAACTGTTTTTGGTGCTCCATCTACTAAGTCTTTTGCTTCTTTTAATCCTAATCCTGTTGCATCTCTAACAACTTTGATAACTTTGATTTTTTGATCTCCAGCACTTGCTAATACAACATCAAATGATGTTGTTTCTTCAGCTGCTTCTGCTGCAGCTCCTCCAGCTGCTGGTGCAGCTGCTGCTACTGCTGATACTCCATATTTTTCTTCGATAGCTTTAACTAAATCTGCTAATTCAACAACTGTTAAAGCATCGATTTCTTCGATTAATTTTTCTATTTTTTCCATTTTAAAATCCTCCTCTTTCTAGTGATTTAAGCTCACCACTCTATATTTTTTATTTTTTGAAGCTTATGCTTCTTCTGTTGTTTCTGCTGTTGCTTCTTCTGCAACGGCTGTTTCTTCAGCTGGTACAGAAACTGTTACTTTTTCTCCAGCTTCTTCTTTTTGAATTCTTACTTGATCAAGTGCAACTGCAATTTTTGAAATATTTCCAAGTAATGCTCCAGCAAGCATTGATAATAATGTTTCTCTTGATGGTAATTTTGCCAATGTAATGATTTCTTCTGCTGTCATTACTTTTCCATCAATTACTCCACCTTTAATTGTGTAATAATCATTATCTTTGCTAAATTTGTAGATAACTTTAGAAGCTTCTAAATAATCTTCTGAACTCATAACAACTGCTGTTGGTCCTTCTAATTGTTCTTCCAAACCTTCGATTCCGCATTCTGCTAAAGCTCTTCTTGTAATGTTGTTTTTAATAATATTATATTTAGCTCCTACACCTCTTAAGTCTCTTCTTAATGTTGTATCATCTGTTACATTAATTCCTCTGTAATCTGTTAAAAGTATTAATTTAGCTTCTTTCATTTCTTCTGCTAATTTTTTTACTTCTTCTTTCTTTTGATTTAATATTTTTTCACTTGCCATTTTCTATCGTTCACCTCCATTGTTTATTTAGTTTATTTATATAAAAAATAAATAACACTCTTTAACCTCCCGAGGGTACAAAGAGTGCATATTACACATTTTGACACCTCGGTAGGACTTCTTTTTTGCCTACTGTCTTTGGCTTTTATATTTGTTAGTATTCTATTTTTGATTAATGAAAATTCCAGGTCCCATTGTTGTAGTGATTGCTACACTTTTAATGTATTGACCTTTTGCTGCTGCTGGTTTTGCTTTTATAATAGCATTAATAATTGTTTCGTAGTTTTCTAATAATTTATCAGTTCCAAATGAAACCTTTCCAAATCCTAAGTGAATAATATTTGTTTTATCTAAACGATATTCAACTTTACCAGATTTAATTTCATTGATTGCTTTTGTTACATCCATTGTAACAGTTCCTGATTTAGGGTTTGGCATTAATCCTTTTGGACCTAATACTTTACCTAATCTACCTACAACACCCATCATATCTGGAGTTGCAACTACAACATCATAATCAAACCAGTTATCATTTTGAATTCTTGGAATTAATTCTTCTGCTCCAACAAAGTCTGCTCCAGCTTTTTCAGCTTCATCAGCTTTTGGTCCTTTGGCAAATACTAATACTTTTTGTGTTTTACCTGTACCATTTGGAAGTACAACTGTACCTCTAACTTGTTGGTCAGCATGTTTAGAATCTACTCCTAATTTTACATGTAATTCTACTGTTTCGTCAAATTTTGTTTTTGGCATTTTTTCAATAATTTCTAATGCTTCTTTTACTTCATATTCTTTTGTTTTGTCAATTAATTTTGCGCTTTCTGCGTATCTTTTTGATACTTTCATTTTTCTTTACCTCCTTTGGTTCTAACGAGCTTTTATTTCGTTATTTTGCTCTCCCAATTTTAAAATTATATTTACTAAAACAAATCAAAAGTGCAAGATGCTGCTTTTCATTTGTTTTACTCTGTAACAACCACACCCATAGAACGAGCTGTACCTTCAACCATGCTCATTGCTGTTTCAATGCTTGCAGCATTTAAGTCTGGCATTTTTTGTTCTGCTATTTCTTTTACTTGTGCTTTTGTTATTTTAGCAACTTTTTCTTTGTTTGGTTTTCCTGAACCTTTTTCAATTTTAATAGCTTTTTTGATTAATACAGCTACTGGTGGTACTTTTGTAATAAAAGTAAATGATTTATCTTTATATACAGTAATTACTACTGGTATAATCATTCCAGGTTGGTTTGCTGTTCTATCGTTAAATTCTTTAACAAATTGCATGATGTTAACACCACTTGAACCTAAAGCTGGTCCTACTGGTGGAGCTGGTGATGCTTTTCCAGCTTCAATTTGTAATTTAATAATATTTGAAATTTCTTTTTCTGCCATTTTAATGGCACCTCCTCTTTTTTTCTGTCAGGGGATACATCTTACTATTAATACTCTTGTAAATTGATGTTTCCCTCTTAATTATTAATTTTTACTTTATTTTCTGGACTTGTGAAAATTCTAATTCTACTGGTGTTTCTCTTCCAAACATAGAAACTAAAACTTTCACCTTATGTTTTTCTGTATTGATTTCTTGAACGGTACCTACAAATCCCTCAAATGGTCCATTCATAACTTGTACTTGTTCACTTACTTCATAGTCTACATTAATTGGAACATCTTCAAATCCCATATTCCTAATTTCATCCTCTGTTAAAGGTATAGGGTCTGTTCCAGAACCTACAAATCCAGTAACACCTCTTGTATTTCTTACAATATACCAAGATTCTTCTGTTACTATCATTTTGATTAATACATAACCAGGGAAAACTTTTCTTAGATTCGTTTTTCTTTTTCCATCTTTGATTTCAATTTGTTCTTCCATTGGAACAATGATGTCAAAAAAGAATTCTTCTAATTCTCTGTTTTTAATTGTTTTCTCTAAGTCTGCTTTTACTTTATTTTCATAACCAGAATAAGTATGTACTACATACCATCTAGCTACATTGTCATAATCTTTTTGAGACATTTGTTGTTAGCCTCCTTTTATTTTTCAATTATTCTTCCTTGTTTTCTGTATTATTTTCTTCGTTTGAAACTTCTGTATTTTCACCTTCTGTTGTTTCTTCTGTATCAGTTTCATTTTCTTGGTTTTCTGGTGTTGTATTTTCCATTGTTGTATTTTCTGTTACAATTACTTCTTTGATTTTTTCAATTCCATGCTTATTTAAAGTTTCAAATACGACATCTAATACAAAAACAATAACGGCTGTAATAATTACAATAGTTACTACTGCTGTTGTATTGTTCAATAATTGTTTTGGCGTTGGCCAATTTACTTTTTTTAATTCGGCCTTAAAATCTTTAAAAAAACTTTTTTTGTTTTTATTATTTTCTTTTTTTGCCTTTGCTTCTTTTTTAGCCATTTTATTTCCTCCTAAAAATAGCTTTTTACTATTTAGTTTCTTTGTGTGTTGTACGTTTTTTACAGAATTTGCAATATTTAACAATCTCTAATCTATCTGTATTATTTCTCTTGTTTTTTGATGTTGTGTAATTTCTTCTTTTACACTCTGTACATTCTAATGTTATATTTTCTCTTGGTCCTTTTGCTGCCATATGAATAACACCTCCGTATTTTTTAACATTACTTTTTTTGAAACGATGTGAGCGTATATCCGTAATAATTATACGCTTGAATATTGTACCACTTTTTTCCACTTATGTCAATGGATTTTCCTATTTTTTTCGCTTTTTTTGAACGGAAAATCCAAATTTTCCAATTTTCTTTCCTAACGAATAATAATGCCCATTCGAATAAGCAATTAAATCACATTTAGCAATATCAAAAGCTCCTTTTTCATCGATATATTTTTCATCAGCATTAATGGCTAAAACCTCTGCTACAAACATATGATGAGAACCCATCTCTTTTATTTCTTTTACTTTACATTCTACTGATACAGGACTTTCTTTTATCATAGGACATTTTACAAATTTCGCTTTTTCCTTATGTAATTTCATTTCTTTAAATTTATCTACTTTGGCTCCTGTTTTTACACCACACCAATCTGTTGCTTTTGCTAGATTTTTTGTTGTTAGATTAATTACAAATTCCCCATTTTCTTTAATCATTTGGTAAGAATATCTACTTGGACGTACTGATATATAGACAGTAGCTGGATTTGTGTTTAAAATGCCTGTCCAAGCAACAGTTATAATATTGGATTTTTCCATTGTGCCACAACTTACCATCACAGCTGGCAATGGATATAAAAATGTTCCTGGTTTCCATGTTACTTTTGCCATTTTATTATCTTTCTCCTTCTTGTTCTTCTTGTCTTTCCTCTGGTTCCTTTTTTCTTTCCGTTTGTGCTAATTGTTCTCTTTTTTGTGCATTTTCTACTTGCTCATAAGCAGTTTTTATTTCATCTATTTTAGCAATTATTTTATCTAATTTTAGTAAGTTTTCACACGCTTTTAATTCTTGGTATAAAGCTTCTAAAAATTTATCTTTTCTTTCTTCTAATATAGCATCATTTTCTTCATTTGAACGCATGCTTAGTGTCTCTGGATTAAAATCTAAAATTTGATAAGGTGTTCTCTTTTTTACGATTGGTGGTTGTTCATATTGTTTTCTAAATTCTGCATATTTATCTACTTTTTTTTGCGTTTCCATTCTTATTTCTTTATCTTTATCAATTGCTTCTTTATGCATTTGTTTTAAATTTTCAAATTCATTTTGTTTTTCTTCTTTCCACATTTCAATGATTCTTTCTTGGTTGTATTGCGCTCTTAATTCTGCTGTTTTTATTCTTTCATACGCAATGTCACATTGTTCTTCTCTTTGTATTAGCTCTTTTAATCTTTCTTGTGTTATATTAGGATTTTCTTTTTTAAACTTCAATTGTCTTTTTATAAAATCATATTTTTCTTTTATATGCATATTTTGTTCTACTTCACTTTTTCCTGTTGAATAAATAGCTTCCCAACTAGTTCCTACTAAATTATAACAATCCTTCATTTTTATTCCTACCTTTTATTTTTTATATTCTAATAATTAGCGTTACTATATCATATTTTCTTATTACTGTAAAGTCTTATTCATAATGACAAAAGCCATAAAATAAACTTATAATTTTTATTAATTATATGCTTATTTTATGACTTTTATAAAATAAAAAAAATCTAGCAACAACCTATCTTTCCAGCAGGGTAACCCGCAAGTA
>CARUQW010000056.1:0-6329 GCA_949077355.1 uncultured Clostridia bacterium
CAGTCTGTTATGCAATTACAGACTGTTCGTAACTGGGAGTTACAAAGAAAAAATAGATTAACTTTTTAGAACCTACTCAAATAAAATTCATATTAAAAATATATCATAAGAGTTTACCTTTTTCAAGGAATATTTAAATCTTCCTTTTACATATCTATTAAAAGGTGATATTTTGAAAAAAACAAAAATTTTCTTTATGAATGGAATTATTTTGACAATAACCGCTTTTGTTATGAAAAGTATAGGAATGCTATTTAATTTATATGTTTCTAACAAAATTGGTTCTGAAGCAGTTGGTGTATTCAGTCTTGTTATGTCTGTATACCTATTTGCTATCACATTTGCTACCTCTGGATTAAGTTTGGCTTGTACTTGTATTGTTTCAGAACAATTTGCTAAAAAAAATTATTTTGATGGATTAAAAGCGGTAAAAAGTTGTTGTATTTTTTCTTTGTTTTTAGGAGTTAGCAGTAGCTTTTTAGTTTTATTATTTTCCAATATAATTTCTAAAATTTGGCTAAAATCAGTCATTTCTCAAACGCCACTTTATCTAATTGCTGTGGGACTTCCCTTTATTAGTATTTCAAGTGTTATAAATGGCTATTTTTCTGCTGTACGAAAAGCTTATAAAAGTGCTATTGCCCAAATTTTTGAATTATTGGTAAAAATCATCGTAAGTATTCTTTTGTTACATTTTTATGCTAATCAAAATGTTGAGACAATTTGTAATTGTTTAATTTTGGCAGATGTTATTTCTGAAGTTTGTTCTTGCTGTTTGTTATACATTTTCTATAAAATAGATAAATTAGCTTATAGTAATAGAGCTATTACAAATATTACTTTTAAAAAGAAAATTTTAAGGATAACTTTACCTGTTTCTATTACTTCTTACATTCGTTCGGGCTTATCAACCTTAAAACAATTTCTAATTCCTAGTCGATTTGTTTTATTCGGCTTGCCTTATACCTTAGCTTTATCAGAATATGGAAAAATTAATGGAATGACAATGGCTGTTCTTATGTTTCCAAATGTGTTTATTCTGTCTTTTAGTAATTTACTCATTCCTGAGTTTTCTGCTTTGCTTGCTAAACAATATAAAAAAAGAATAGCAGAAATTTGCCAAAAAGCTTTTTTAGCTACTTCTCTATTCTCTATTAGTATTAGTATCATTTTCTTTTTCTTTGCTAATGATATTAGCCTTATAATATTTCATAATTTAGAATGTGCTAACTATATCAGAATTCTTTCTCCTCTTATTTTATTTATGTATGCAGATACTATTATAGATAGTATGTTAAAAGGCCTTAATAAACAATTTGGTGTTATGATTTGTAATATTTTAGATTTATTGATAACCATTGGTGTTATCTATTTTTTAATTCCTTCCTTTGGTATAACTGGTTATCTTTTTGCTATCATTATAAGTGAATTATTTAATTTTTGTGTTAGCTTTTTCCAATTGCATCATACGATTGATTTTAAAGTACAACCCATTTTAGCTTTCTGCTTCTTATCATTTGCAATTCTGGAAATTGTTTTAGTTCTACAATAAAAGGGCTTAGAGGGACATTTTTGCGAGGAGACGCACCTTTTTGGCAATTTTTAGAATTTTAAAAACAAAAAGTTTATTTATTTTTTATGCAGTAACAATTCGGGGGGACCAGCAAAATTACAGTCTGTTATGCAATTACAGACTGTTTGCAGCTGGGAGTTACAAAGAAAAAATAAATAAACTTTTAAATTATAAAACAAATGGATATAAAAATTGCCAAAAAGGTTCGTCCCCTCTGGCAAAACTAAAAAAGAGGGATTTTCAGGAATGTCCCTCTAATCCCTCTTTTTTAATTTTAGAAATCACCTTTGTAATCATACAGCTGAATTGCTTCTTTTGGAAAAGATTTAAATGGCTTTGAAATATCAATATTTAATTCTTCTCCAATGGCAGTTATGAGATAAGGACTTTTTGTCATAGCTTCAATATTCCATTGATTCGGCATCATTGCTGCGGTTCCAATCTCAATATAATGTGCTGATTTTCCTTTGCATAATTTCGTTAAAAATTCTGCTAGACTTTCATCATATTGATGTTTGTAAAGATTTTTTATCTTATGTTCTGGATATAAAGATATTGCTATTTGACATCGATTTAAATTGATAACCAAAGCAAAATCTTGATGATATAATGCTGTACAACGTCCATGTGAGAAATTCTTTTTTTCATGAAGTACGACATTGGCAATACCAGATTCTATGAATTTGCTCTCTAAATCAATAGCAGTTGCTAACGTATCCCATTCATAAAGAATATGGATAATTGGTGACCGCTTAATTGCTTTGGCAATCTCACAGATATTTAAATTAGAAACAAATTTCTTTCCTTCTACTAATGCCTTCTGATTCTCCTCCATTAGTTTGCAACTCCAATTATCATCTAAAATGATTGTTGGCGCAAGTGTCGCAAGCATTGAAATAATACCTCTTTCCTTTCCTGTTGTATCATTTGGATTGAAATAAGATATAATTTTCATTCCTTCTTTTTCTTGATAAATGTCTGCTAATTTTGTTTTTTCAGCACCAGTAAGAAGTACAAAGGGGTATCCTTTTGTACGGCACAATTCCGAAACGTACTGGATATCTGGTGTTCTTCCAGAATAAGAAATTCCCAATACTAAATTGTATTTTGGATTCCATTCTCCATTGTTAACATTGTCAAACTGTGTCAAAATTCTAGCAGCTGTTTGTGGCATAACTGCTTCTACATTTGGTGTTCGCATTTCATCACGAAGTGCATGCTTTGCAAAGAGTGCTGCTGCATAAGAAGCACCTGCACCAACGACTAAAATATTCATTGGTTTGAACTTATTGTCTTCATACAAATCCCACATGTAGAAGTGTAATTCTTCTGTTGCTTTTGTTTCTTCTGCTTTCCGAAGTCTTTCTGGAAGCAATTCAAGTTGTTGTCTACTTACAAATTTTTTTTTCATTTTGTTTCCTCCTAACATTTGTTTTAGAGAATTTATAGGTTATTATTTTATCGTATACATGTTATCATATATTTATGTAAAATTCAACACATTATAGCATTATTTTTGAAAAGCGTTGGTTTACTTCATTCCAATTCACAATATTCCAAAAAGCTTGGATATAATCTGGTCTCTTAGTTTTATATTGAAGATAATAGGAATGCTCCCACATGTCTAATATTAGAAGCGGTTCGCATCCCCATAAAGTTAAATTTTGATGTTTCTCGCATTGTAATACTTGAAGTTTGTTCCATTTCGGAACCCATACCAACAAACACCATCCGTGAAGCTTCTACCATTTTACTTGCTTCATTGAATTGCTTCTTAAAATTATCATAACTTCCAAAATCTTTTGTTATTCTTTCTAGCAAGGCCAAGCTTGGCTCTGTTGGAACAGGCGGTCCCATGTTTTTAAAAAACAATTCGTGCAAAATAGCTCCAGAACCAAAGAAACTTAAGTTTTTTTCATAACACTTAATATTCGAAAAATCATTGTTGTTTCTGGCCTGTTCTAGTTTTTCTTCTGTTTGATTCGTATTATCAATATATCCTTTATACAGTATCTGATAATGTAATTCTAAAGTTTCTTTTGAATAGTATGGTTCCAAGGCATTTAAAGGATATGGCAATTCTATCATTTTTAGCATACAAAACCTCCTAGTTATATATATTATAACGATGTCATAAAAATGTAATATTTTTTACTGTTTTTTTCTGCTATAATAAAATTATATTACAAAAGATTTTGGAGGATGTTATGCTTTTTTATCATTTTGATATGTTAGATAATTTTATAAAAAGTGACTTGATTTATCATTTAAAAATAGAAAAAGAAAATATAAAAACAATTATAAATTTATATGATAATAAAAAGAACAGTCTTCTAGCCATTACAAATCATATGCTTGAAATCGATGATTTTATCGCTAAAAATAAAATTGAAGACTTTTATGATACAGTTTCTTTGTTGAAACAATCTTTTGAAGATGTGAATATAATTCAAAATTTGGCTTTAAAACTAGAAAAAGATTTAACTTCAACCATTGCTTTGTATGACAATGGTCTTGAAAATAATCAAGATGAAATCAAAGCAAATTTAGTAGAATACAACAAACAGCGAGATGAATTATCACATAATATGCTAATCTTTGAAAAGCTTAATACTTCTATTTTAAATACTGTCGTTACCTTTGCTTTTACTTGCTATTCCAATAAGAAAATAAAAAAACAAGAATTTGAAACGGATGAAGTTTTGATTGAGAAAAATAAATTAAAAACAGACATTGATTTAGAACCTTATGACCATAATCTTCTAATTATTTCGGAAAAAGAACAAAAAGCTTATTTACCTTTCTTCTATTCCGAAGTAGAAAGAATTTTTAAAAATTCTAATTATGCTTATCCAACTTTGCAGAATGTAGTAGATGATTTATACGTTTTAGATTTAAATCGATTTAAAAATTCAGCTATTGCAAGGTTTAGAGAAAGTTTTCATTTAATCAGAAACAAAGAAAAAGATTCTCTTGCCAAAGCTTTTGACTTAGGACTAGAATTAATGTTTAAATCTGAGTTGAATCCAATTATTATAGCAGCTTGTCGAAATCTAGATGAATTAGATATCTATTTGGATTGTTTAGAGAAAAATGAATTACATGATTTTACTTGCTTTGCTATAAAATTTGAGATGATGCCACAAGTAATTAAAAACAAAAAAAATACCTTTTCAATTTAAGGTATTTTTTCTTATTTTTTGTATAAACTAAATTTATTATGAATCAGATTTTAGTTACAAAATCAAATAAAAATGATAAAGATTTCAAATTAGAACCATACTCTCGTAAGTCACATTATAAAAGAGACTGGTTTAAGTTTCAATTTGCCTTTTCTCTCTGTATAATAACACTATCTATTTTAGGTACTTCTTTCTATCTTTATCAATTAAGTAAAAAAGAAGATTTTTCCGATAAATTACTTGCCAACTACAATATTTATCGATTATATAGTTCTCGAGAAGATGCATCGCCACAAGAAAATCCAAATGGTTTATTTGGTATTATCGAAATCCCAAAAATTAATTTATATTATCCTGTTTTTTCTGAATTAACAGAAGAATTGCTAAAGATTTCTCCTTGTAAATTTTATGGCGATACACCTGCTACCAATGGTAATATCTGCATTGCTGGACACAATTATGATAATTCGTTATTTTTTAGTAAAATATCTTCCTTATCATCCAATGATGAAATCTTTATTTTTGACAATAATGGTATGAAATATATTTATTTTGTTTACGATATTTATGAAGTTTCTCAATCAGATCTTTCGCCTGTTTTAAATTATGAGATAAATCAAAAAATATTAACTCTTGTTACCTGTAATAATTTCAATTCTAACCGTATCATTATAAAAGCAAAACAAAAATAGAAGCTCTTACAAAGCTCCTATTTTTGTTTGTTATTAGATATTTTTATAATCTCTTATTTTCTTATATGCATATACAGCTGAAATACCAAACACAACTACTAACATAGCTACTGGAATAGAATCTTCAATTCCTGTTTTTGGTAAATTTGTATTATTGTAAATACTTGAGTTATTTGTGTTAGATTTGTTTGTGTTGTTTGTATTTGTATTGGTATTATTCGTATTTGTATTGCTCCTATTTGTATTCGTATTTGTATTATTTGTGTTTGTGTTGTTATCAGAATTTGTATTTGTATTATTTGCACTTGTTAATGGTAATTCATTAAATGTGTTATCTGCTGCTAATACGTTTGTATTAAACATCATTACCATTACAGTAATTAACAAAATTGAAAATAGTTTGATTAAATTTGATTTTTTCATATCGATTCTCCTTTTCTTTTTATACATTTTTTATTAGTATTATTACAATCACCTTTAATTATACTCTTTTTTTATGTATATTTCAAGTAATTTGTATAAAAAATATATAAATACTAATTTCTTTCGTTTACGAATATTATTTTATACTTAAAAATAGAATAAGTCAATACCTTCATTCTAATTTTTATTTACATTTGCATTACAAAAATATTACATTTTTTACACGTTAAATTTAAATAATACAATGTCACCATCTTGCATAATATATTCTTTTCCTTCTGAGCGAACTAATCCTTTTTCTTTGGCATTTACGATAGACCCCACTTTTATTAAATCATCATAAGAAACAACTTCTGCCTTAATAAATCCTCTTTCAATATCAGAATGAATTTTTCCGGCTGCTTGTGGTGCTTTGGTTCCTTTTTTTATCGTCCAAGCTCTTACTTCTGGTTCTCCTGC
>CARUQW010000056.1:6339-7502 GCA_949077355.1 uncultured Clostridia bacterium
TGTTAAGAATGACATTAATCCTAATAAATCATAACTTTTTTTAATTACTTTATCTAATCCTGATTCTTCTAATCCAAGTGCCTCTAGCATTTCTTTTTTATCTTCATCATCTAGTCCAGATAATTCTTCTTCGATTTTAACGCATAATGGTATTACTTCTGCTTTTTCTTTTGCAGCATATTCTTTTACTTTTTTTACCATTTCGTCATTTTCTGCATGTTCTAATTGTTCCTCTGAAATATTAGCAATATACAAAATTGGCTTTGTTGTCAATAAAAACATTTCTTTTACCATTTCTTGTTCTTCTTCACTAAAATCAATTGCTCTTGCTGAAATTCCACTTTCTAAACTCTTTTTTTTTTTTTTTTATAGGTCAATTTCTTGTTGGTATTTTTTATCTGCTTTTAAGTTCTTCTTTGCTTTATCTAGCCTTTTATTAACTGTTTCGATATCTGCAAAAATCAATTCTAAATTAATGGTTTCAATGTCTCTAATTGGGTCAACATTACCATCTACATGAACTACATTAGAATCTTCAAAGCATCTTACTACTTCACAGATGCTATCTGTTTCACGAATATGAGATAAAAATTTATTTCCCAAACCTTCCCCACGGCTTGCCCCTTTTACTAATCCTGCAATATCAACAAATTCAATTACTGCATGAGTGGTCTTTTGTGGCTGATACATTTGCGTTAACTTATCTAATCTTTCATCTGGTACACCAACTACTCCTACATTTGGTTCTATTGTACAAAATGGGTAATTAGCACATTCTGCACCTGCTTTTGTAATGCTATTGAACATTGTACTTTTTCCTACATTTGGTAATCCTACAATTCCTATTTTCATTTTATCTATCTCCTTTTTCATTTTGCGGTTTGTTTTGGTTAGTTTTGGGACAGGCACAAAACTAACCATTATTTTGTTTTGTTTTCGATTTCTTTTAATATTTTTTCTTTAAAATCTTGTATTGACATAGTTCCAATATCGCCATCTTTTCTTGAACGAACAGCAACCGTATTTTCTTCTACTTCTTTTGCTCCTACTATTAACATATATGGTACTTTTTCAAGTTGGGCCTCTCTAATTTTATATCCTGTTTTTTCATTTCTATCATCAACTGTAACACGAATACCTTTTTGAGCAAACTCTGCTTTTAA
>CARUQW010000056.1:7512-9856 GCA_949077355.1 uncultured Clostridia bacterium
AATCGGTAGAATTTTTACTTGTGTTGGTGCAAGCCATGCTGGAAAAGCTCCTTTATATTCTTCAATTAAAAATGATAAAAATCTATCAAATGTTCCAAGAATTGCTCTATGAATAACAACTGGTCGATGTGCTTTTCCATCTTCTCCAATATATTCTAGTTCAAATCTTTGTGGTAATAAAAAGTCTAATTGACATGTTGAGATTGTTACATCATGTCCAATTGCTGTTTTAATTTGAACATCTAATTTTGGTCCATAAAATGCTGCTTCTCCTTCTGCTTCATAATAATTAATTCCTAATTCTGTTAAAATTTCTCTTAATTGACTCTCTGCTGTTTCCCACATTTCGTCATCATCAAAGTATTTTTCTTTATCATTTTTATCTCTTAATGATAAGCGGAATGTATAGTTATCAAACCCAAAATCTTCATATACAGATAAAATTAATTTAACTACTTCTCCAAATACAGATTTAATTTGTTGTGGCGTTACAAAGATATGAGCATCATTTTGACACATTTCACGAACCCTTTCTAATCCACAAACACTTCCACTTGATTCATATCTAAAATCATGTGCAAGTTCACCAATTCGAATTGGTAAATCACGATAAGAATGTAATTTATTTTTATAAATTAACATATGGTGTGGACAATTCATAGGTCTTAAAACAATTTCTTCATTTTCCATTTTCATAACAGGAAACATATCATCTTTATAATGGTCCCAATGTCCACTTGTTTTATATAATTCAACATTAGCAAGTGATGGTGTATAAACATGTTTATAATTCAATGCAATTTCTTTATCTGCAATATATCTTTCTAGGATTCTTCTTATGGTTGCACCATTTGGTAAATACATTGGAAGTCCAGAACCTACTAATTCATGTGTCATAAATAACTCTTGTTCTTTTCCTATTTTCCTATGGTCTCGTTGTCTAGCTTCCTCTAATAAATCTAGGTGTTCTTGTAACATACTTGCTTTTGGGAAAGAAATCGCATAAATTCTTTGTAACATTTTATTTTTTTCGCTACCTCTCCAATAAGCACCTGAAGAAGATAAAATTTTCACTGTTTTTACTTTACCAGTACTTTCTAAATGAGGACCAGCACATAAATCTGTAAAATCTCCTTGTTGATAGAAACTAATTTCTTCCCCTTCTGGTAAATCTTCAATCAATTCTACTTTATAAGGTTCATTTTTCATAAGTTCAATTGCTTCATTTTTTGACAATGAAAATCTTTTAATTTCTATATTTTCTTTAATAATTTTTTTTTTTTTTTTTTCGATATTTGCTTTGTCCTCATCTGTAAAAGGGTTTTCAACATCAAAATCATAATAAAAACCTTCTTCAATTGCTGGTCCTATCGCAATTTTCGCATCTGGGAACAATCTTTTTACAGCTTGTGCCATAATATGAGAAGTTGTATGCCAATAAGCCTTCTTTCCTTCTACATCATCTTGTTGAAAAGTATGAATCACTAGGCTGCAATCCTCTTGTAAATTGTATCGTAAATCTTTTATTTCACCATTTACTTCCCCACAAGTAGCATTTCTTGCTAGTCCTTCACTAATTTTTTTAGCGACTTCTAAAATAGAAATTCCCTCTTGCATCTCTAAAACTGAACCATCTTTTAATGAAATCTCAATCATAATACTTCCTCCCTTTTGCCATGATTTTGGGGACAGAGGAAAAAATCATGACGATTATTTATTAAAAATATATAGTATGGTATTTCTTTTTTCATCATGATTTTTTCCTCTGTTCCCAAAATCATGACAAAAAAAGACACCCCAATGGATAATAATTTACCCATAGGAGTGCAATATATGTACACGGTTCCATCCTATTTTTCACTTAATTTTAAGAAGATAACGGTTCTTTTCCGCTTAGCTTATTCACTAAGAACTTTAGAAGAGTTAGTTTTTCAGATATGTTTTCTTGAATTAGCTTTCAGCCTCTGACCAATTCTCTCTAGAAGTAACCTTTATCTTACTTTTTCTCTTACTCGTTTTTATTTATTTACTGAATAATATAATTTTAATATTTTTTTTCAAAAAAGTCAATAGAAATTATTTACTTTTTCATTTTCTTGTTGTATAATGGAAAAGTCTTTTGGAGATTTTTAGATAAATGTGAAAAAGGAAACGTCCCCAATTGCACATGCTTCCATAGCTCAGTAGGTAGAGTGCTACCTTGGTAAGGTAGAGGTCACGGGTTCAATTCCCGTTGGAAGCCCCATAAATCAAAAAAGGTTGCTAGATTTATTTCTAACAACCTTTTTTATTTGGTTCTATAATAAATGTTGGGGTAGTTAAATAATTACTTCAACATTTTTTA
>CARUQW010000057.1 GCA_949077355.1 uncultured Clostridia bacterium
GGAAGTGATGAAAGTAAAATTCTTCTTAAAGAATTTCCTATTGTTACTCCATAACCTCTTTCTAATGGTTCACATACAAATTTTGCATAATTATTTGTATCATTCACCTCTAGACATTCAATATTTGGCTTTTCAAATTCTATCATTTTTACCTCCTAATATTTGAGAACTACTCTCAAACTTTTTAAACTATTTAGGTTTTTCTTAAAGTAAATTCTAAAAGTTTTTATTAACCTTTTTATATTAATTATAATTATTATTTTGAGTAAAGCTCTACTATTAAATGTTCTTCGATTGGAATATCAATGTCTTCTCTAGACGCTAATCGGATGACTTTACCTGATAATTTTTCATTATCTTTTTCTAGCCATGCTGGAACTGGTCTTTTACTTGATTCTTCTACATTTATTTTGATAGTAGCATTATCTTTTTTACTTTCTCTTACTGTGATAACATCTCCTGCTTTTACTAAATAAGATGGAATATCAACTTTCTTTCCATTTACTTCGAATTGTGCATGGTTTACAAATTGTCTTGCTTGTGCTCTAGATGTTCCATATCCTAATCTATAAACAACGTTATCTAATCTGCTTTCTAATATTTGTAATAAGTTTTCACCTGTTACACCTTTTTTATTAGAAGCCATTTCAAAATATTTTCTAAATTGTTTTTCTCCAACTCCATAATATGCTTTTGTTTTTTGTTTTTCTCTTAATTGCGTTCCGTATTCAGAAAGTTTTGCTCTTTTTTGACCATGTTGTCCTGGTGCATAGTTTCTTCTAGAGATACTACATTTATCTGTATAACATCTCTCACCTTTTAAGAACAATTTTTGTCCTTCTCTACGGCATCTACGACATTGTTCGTCTTTATATCTTGCCATTTTCTTACTCCTTTCATTTTTTATGATACGTAAAAATCACTTTTTAATTTTCTCTCTATTTAACAGCAAATTATACTCTTCTTCTTTTTGGTGGTCTACATCCATTATGTGGAATTGGTGTTACATCTTTAATTGCACTTATTTCAAGACCAGCTGTTTGAAGTGCACGAATTGCTGCTTCTCTACCTGAACCAGGTCCTTTTACAAATACTTCAACTGATTTTAATCCATGTTCCATAGCAGCTTTAGCAGCTGTTTCTGCAACTTGACCTGCTGCATATGGTGTGCTTTTTCTAGAACCTTTAAAACCTAATTCTCCAGCACTTCCCCATGAAATTGCATTTCCTTGTGTATCTGTAATTGTAACGATTGTATTATTAAAACTAGAATGAATATGTGCAGCACCTTTTTCGATGTTTTTTCTATTTCTTCTAGCTACTTTTTTTGTTGTTACATTTTTAGCCATTTTGCTTTTTCCTCCTTATTCAAAATTCTATTCTGAATATCTTATTTATTCATGATTTGATTTTTTAATTATCTACTCTATCGATTTTGTTCTATTTTTTAGACTTACTAACCAACTTCCTAGGACCTTTTCTAGTTCTAGCATTTGTTTTGGTTCTTTGCCCTCTTACTGGAAGACCTTTTCTATGTCTTAATCCTCTATAACATCCAATTTCAGTAAGTCTTTTAATATTAAGAGCAACTTCTCTTCTTAAATCACCTTCAACAGTGTAAGCTTCATCAATTACTTTTCTAATATCATTTACTTGATCATCTGTTAAATCTTTGATTCTAGTATCTGGATTAATACCAGCTTTTTCAAGAATTTTTCTAGAACTTGATACTCCTATACCATATATGTAAGTAAGTCCTATTTCAACTCTTTTTTCCTTTGGTAAATCTACTCCTGCTATACGAGCCATATTTTTTTGCACCTCCAAATTTTTTTAATGATTTCAATATTTATTTTTGTTATCTGTAGCTTGTTTGCTCAGCTAACGCAATTGTTTGTCCCAAAACATATTAAAGGTGAAATGCTACTTAGTGTTTACCCTAAGTCTCTTTAAAGTTTTAAGACATATATATAAACACAAATCGGTTTTACAGCCGCTACCTGATTTGTGTTATGAGCATTTTTAAGGATTAACCTTGTCTTTGTTTGTGTTTAGGGTTTTCGCAAATAACTCTAATGACACCTTTTCTTTTTATTACTTTACATTTGTCACAAATTTTCTTTACAGATGGTCTTACTTTCATTTTTTGCACCTCTCTTTCTGATGTCAGGGGACACTTCTTTTCCTTTGGTTTATTCTCTAAGGATAAGAAACATCCCTTTCCCTTAGATTTTAAGTATCCAATTTTTCTAGTCCTCTGCACGCTATATTTTAATGGGTTAATTGATAATATTTTTATTTTGCTCTCCAAGTGATTCTTCCTCTTGTTAAATCATAAGGTGATAACTCAACTTTCACCTTATCGCCTGGTAAAATTTTGATATAATTCATTCTCAATTTTCCAGATATGTGAGCTAATATTTGATGTCCATTTTCAAGTTCTACTTTGAAATTGGTATTTGGTAACGATTCTACTACCGTTCCTTCTACTTCAATAACATCTTCTTTTGCCAATTTTTCTCCCTCCTTAAAGAGCTTTTGAATGGTTTTAGAGCAAAATACTGCTATTTTGCTTTATAACTCCTATATTATATAACAATTTTAAAGTATTGTCAATATTTCTGGCTCTTTTTCTGTAATTAAAATTGTATTTTCATAATGAGCTGCCAAACTTCCATCTTCTGTAATAATGGTCCAACCATCATCTAGTTCTAAAATATTGGGTTTTCCAGCAATCACCATAGGTTCTATTGCCAATGTCATACCTGGCTCTAATCGAATCCCTCTTCCTGCTTTTCCATAGTTTGGTATTCCTGGGTCTTCATGCATTTCCTTTCCAATTCCATGTCCTTGAAATTCTCTTATCACAGAATATCCTTGTGAATGTACATATTCTCCAATCATGGGCAGGGGACAATGAAGTTGCTGGAGGTTATGCCTTCAAAAAAGGCTTGTTTCGTTACCTTTACTAATCGTTCTGCATCTTTGGAAGCTTTTCCAACAATGAAAGTTCTTGCCGCATCACCATTGTAACCGTTTTTTAATGCTACTGTATCTACACTTACCAAATCCCCTTCTTGAATAATCCTATTTTTAGAAGGAATTCCATGAATTATTTCATCATTAATGGATACACATATTGATGCTGGAAAAGGTGGTATACCTCTAATTCCAATATCATACCCCTTTTCTGCTGGAATGGCTCCCAAACTTCTCATTTTCTTCTCCGCTATTTGGTCTAGTTCCCATGTTGACATTCCTGGTTTTATTTTCTGTTCTAACTCTTGATATGTTAATGCAACCACTTTACATACATCTCTCATAAATTCAATTTCTTTTTTCGACTTAATGGTTACCAATTTAACTCGTCTCCTTTACTTGGATTTTCAAACAGGGACTTAAAAAAACATCCCTTTAATCTCTTTTAATATCTTTTAAAATATCATTTGCTACATCTTTTCCCATCCTATTAATTGATGTACTCACAACTTCTGTTCTTAATACACCTTTTTCTTTATAGTATTCTACTAATGGGCTTGTTTTTTCTTCGTAAATTTCTAATCTTCTATTAATTGCCTCTGCATTTGAGTCATCATCTCTTTGTTTTAATTCAGCTCCACATTTATCACAAATGCCTTCTACTTTTGGTGGATTTAATTTAATATTATAAGTTGCCTTACATTCTTGATTACTGCATACTCTTCTTGTTAACATACGATCAATTAACTCTTCTCTTGGTGTTGATAAATTAATTACTAAATCTACTTTTTTTCCTAAATTTACTAAAATTTCATCTAGTTTCTCTGCTTGTGCTGTTGTCCTTGGGAAACCATCTAAAATACTACCTTCTTTCGCATCTTCTTGTTCTAATCTATTTACTACCATTGGAACTGTTATTTCATCTGGTACCAATTCCCCTTTTGACATGTATTTATCTGCTTCTATTCCTAATTCTGTTTTTTCACTAATATTTTTTCTAAAAATATCTCCTGTTGATATTTGTGGAAAACCAGTCTGCTCACTGATTATTCCTGCAATTGTTCCTTTTCCTGTTCCCTGTGCCCCTAACATTATTATTACCATACTCAATCTCTCCCTTATCTCTATTTTTCACATGCTATATTGTACTATAAAAACTAGAAAATATCAAGTTTTTCCATCTTTATTTCTGATTTATTATTGTATAAAGATAAAAAGTATATCTTAAAAATATTGAGGTAGAAAACTATCAAAGTTCTCCACCTCAACTATTAATCTTTATTATTAGTTTTTTCCTACCTAAGATTTAAATTAATACTATTTTGATTTTATAACTATTTATCGTGTTGGACTTCCTCCTGTTGGTGGAACAATGCTTATCATATCTGCTACTGCTATATCCCTTTCTGTTTTTTCTTTGTTGGCTGGTGTTGTTTGATAAATTCTTCGTCCCTCTTCACTTTTATATTGTTTGATTTCAACACTATTATTATATTCATCTATTCCTGTAGTCGTTAGTATTTTATCTAATTTCAAATTTATTGTTGCTTTTTCTTTCTTATTCAAGGTTACTGTTGTTTCTATTTGCCTTGGTATATCACTTGTATTCCATTCTTTATTTGTTTCTTTTGAAAAAGAATATTCTGGAGAAATATAATCCACCAATGTATAAGTTACATTATCTATATTTCCTGTATTAGCAATTGTTATTTGATAGAATACTTCTAATTTTCCACCTTGCTTTAACTCATTATCCATAGTTATCATTTTTTGTGAACCTTTTCCTAAATCAAAAACATACTTGCCTTTATTTTTTGGTGTATATTCAATCATTTTTAGGCCATTTGCTAATGTAACATTCATTTTGTTAATATCCATGCTAACTTCAACATCATTTTTAGGTCTCTCCTCTAGAACTAAATTTAAATTTGTTATTTTGGTAATATAGCTTTCTATCTTTAGTTTTATTTTTGCTTTCATATAAGTTCCTTCTGCTACTTCTTTTATATTTTCCATATCACCATTTTCAAATACGTCTCTAATTTTAGTTCCGCAAAGAATTATCAATGCAACTAGTATATCGATTTACCTCTTTTCTTCTTTCTTCATCATCACTCACAATACTTGCCTTTCCATTGGACAATTTTACCTCTGTTCCTACATTTCCATCTTTTTCTCCATTTTCTGTTATATATTCTTTATTATTAATAAATTCTCTATTGCCTAATATGTACTGATAAGTAATAAATTCTAATACTTCTGACGTATTTTCATCTTCTGAATAATACCAATCTGTTTCTGCTAATGAATATAAAATTTTTTCCCAATATCTCTTTATTATTTCTTTATCCCCTACCAGAAGACTAAACATTTTAATTTCCTCATTACAAGCTTTCTCGTAAGCCTCTTTTGTTTCATTAAATTCTTCTTCTCTGTTAAAAGCTACTCCATCTCCTATTAAAATGATATATTTTTCGCTATCTTTTCTTCCTTCGCTTATTATTGCATCTCTTGCTAAATCAATAGCCTTTGGGTTATAATTTGCTCCTGATGCATCTAGGTCTTGTAATGTTTCTTCAATTTTCTTATTGTATTCATCTTGTGCTACTAATTCAAATTCCTTTTCAACATTTCTATATTCATTTTCCGATTTTATATTCCAATTTATTGCTTTTTTCTCTTCTCTTTCTATTCCGCCATAAATTATTAACCCAATTCTGGCATTATCACCATATCTTTCAAAAATCTTGTTCGCAACATTTTTTAAGCCTTCTTTTGATTGTTCTACTACTGTCTTCATACTTCCTGAGCAATCTAAAATGAAATAAACATCTATTTTTTGTCCTTCTTTATAATATTCTTTTTCTATTTCTTCTTCTTTATTTTTTACTTCTTCTATTTGTTTTAATGTATCTTTTTCTTCTATTTTTACTTCAATATTCCTATCATCTTTTTTACTTTCATAATCTTGACCATTATATTTAGGATTTATCCTTAATTGTTCTTCACTTCCATAAGTAAATTGAACAATGTATGATATACTGTCTGTCACAAATTCTCCTTTTTCATTAATTCTTATTTGAGCTGTCTCTATCCCATTTATTTGATAATTTCCGTTTTCATCTGAATATATTCCGTCTATTTCTTTACCACTATTATCATATAATTGTATTTCATTTTCATCTTGATCAAATAATTCTATTTTTATATTACTGATAGCATTTTCATTTTCAACATCTATATATTCTTTCACATTTCCTTCTATCATCCCTATCCCTTTGTTAGCACTGCCTACACTTGGTCCGAAGGCGCTGTGTATTATCATTAGCAATAGAATATATGATAATTAGCATATTACTTAAAATTAGTACTATTAAAAATATCACTATTATTTCTGTTAATTTATTTTTTAATAATTTATGCATTTGCCTCCCCCCTTAATTCTCTTACTTCTAATTTTATGATTTTTTCCTAAAAATGTCAATTTTCCTTGTATTTTCAACGTATATAATAGTCTTTATGCCTCGTCTTTATTTTTCCAGAACAATAGGAGCTTGATTAAAGTTATCTATTTTATAAATTATTTCTTTCAAGCCTCGTTAAATTGTTCGTCCGCAAAAAATGCCAAAAAGGTCCGTCCTTTCTGGCAAAATAAAACTGGGATTTTAAGGAACGTCCCTATAATCCCAGTCTTTTTTATTCTAAGAATCCTTTATAGTGTCTCATTGCTAATTGAGATTCTAATTGTTGTACAGTTTCTAGTGCAACTCCTACAACGATTAAGATTGACGTACCTCCAAATGCAATATTTAGATTTGTAAATCTTAATAACATTGGTAAAATTGCTATAACTGCTAAGAATAATCCTCCAAACATCGTTAATTTTGATATGATAGAAGATAAATATTCTGTTGTTGGTTTACCAGCTCTAATTCCTGGTATAAATCCACCATTTTTCTTTATATTATTTGATACTTCTGCTGGATTAAAAGTTGCATAAGTATAGAAAAATGTAAATCCTATAATCAATAGTAAATAAACAATGGCATTCGCTATTGAATAACCAATTCCTACATTTGATGTTGATGTAGCAATTGAGAAATTATATAGCCCTGCTAAAAATCCTGTTTGATTTGCTATATCTGGTACAAACATTTGAATAATCATAGCTGGAAATGTCATAAAGGAAGAAGCAAAGATAACTGGCATTACACCTGCCATAGCAAGTTTTAATGGTATATGTGTACTTTGTGCTCCTACCATTTTTCTTCCCACTACTTTTTTAGAATATTGCACTGGTACTCTTCTTTCAGCTTGTTGTACAAATACAACACCTGCTACTAAAATTAAAGCTCCAATTACAACACCAATTGCAGTTAATAGTCCGGTCGTACTAAATCCTGCATCTGTTACCATGAAATTCCACAAAGTTGTTAATCCACTTGGTAATCTTGAAATAATACCAATAAAGATTAATAATGAAATTCCATTTCCAATTCCTTTATTCGTAATTTGATCTCCTAGCCACATAAGCATAGAAGTACCAGCTACTAACCCTGTTACCACTAAAGCTCCTGTTAAGAAAGTTTGATCCACGAATACTCCAGAAGCTCTATAAGACAAATATACACCTACTGCCTCTACTAGTGCTAAAACTAGTGTTAATATTTTTGTATATTTATTTATTTTTTGTCTTCCTTCTTCTCCACCTTCTTTTGTCAATCTTTCTAAAGAAGGTATAATCATTGCTAATAACTGAATAACAATAGAAGCTGTTATGTATGGGCTAATTGACATGGCAAAAACAGAAAATCTTGAAAATGCGCCTCCTGAAATCATATCAATTAATCCTGCAAATCCATTAGCTCCTCCCATTGCTTCATTTAATGCTATACTATTTACTCCTGGTACAGTAATATAGCATCCTAATCTAAATATTACAATTAATATTAATGTATATAATAATCTTTTTCTTACATCAGGTGTCTTTAATGCATTTTTGATTGTTTTAAACAATTAAATCACCTCTGTCTTTCCGCCTAAAGCTTCAATTTCTTCTTTTGCTTTCGCAGTGAATCTTTTTGCTTTAACGTTTAATTTTTTCTCTAATTTTCCAGTTGCTAATACTACGATTCCATCATTAATTTTTCCAATGATACCTTCTTCTAATAAGCTTTCAGCTGTAACATCAGTAGCTTTTGATTTGTTTAGCATTTTCAAAGTTACTTCTGTATAAGTTTTAGCATGAATATTAGTGAATCCTCTTTTTGGTAGACGTCTGTATAATGGTGTTTGACCACCTTCAAAACCACGTCTTACTCCTCCACCACTTCTTGCTTTTTGACCTTTATGTCCTCTTCCTGATGTTTTACCATTTCCAGAAGCCATTCCGCGTCCTACTCTATTTCTCTTTACTTTTTTTACAGCTGGTTTTAATTCATCTAGTTTCATTTCTTATTTCGCACCTCCTTCTTTTATTGACAGGGGACACATCTTTTCCTATGTGGTTACCCTTAATTTGCGATACTTTTATTTTCTATAAAATTTCTTCTACTTTTTTACCTCTTTTTTTCGCTACTTGTTCTACTGTTTGCATAGCTTTTAACCCTTCAATAGTAGCATGAACAACGTTTCTTGGATTGTTTGTTCCAATAACTTTTGTTCTTATGTTTTTATATCCAGCTAATTCCATTACTGGTCTAACGCTACCTCCAGCTATAATACCAGTACCAACAGCTGCTGGTTTTAACATAACTTTTGCACTACCAAAAGTTCCAACATATTCATGAGGTACAGTTGTATCAACAATTGGTACTTCAACTAAATTCTTTTTAGCTTCTTGAATTGCTTTTTTAATAGCATCTGGAACTTCAGCTGCTTTACCATTTCCAACACCTACATGACCATTTTCGTCTCCTACTACTACTACAGCACTAAATCTAAAAGTTCTACCACCTTTAACAACTTTAGCAACTCTGTTAATAGCTA
>CARUQW010000058.1 GCA_949077355.1 uncultured Clostridia bacterium
CTGAGGCAGAAAACTTTTAAAGTTTTCCACCCCAACTATTGACATAGAGTCATTTCTTTTTTATTACATATTTTTGTTTTTGTTTTTTCTTAAGAAAGAAGGAATGTCTAAATCATTTTGTGATACGCTTGTTTCTGAACTTGCTGGTATTGAATTGATTTTCTTTTCCCAAGTTTTTGATACAATATTATCTACACCAATACTTGAAATTGGTTCATTTTTTTCAAATCCTGTTGCAATAACGGTAATTTGAATTTCATCTGTCATGTTTGGATCTGTTACTGTACCAAAGATAATATTTGCTTCTGGGTCTACACTTCTTTGTACTAATTCAGCAGCTGTATTTACTTCATGTAATCCTAAGTCTTCTCCTCCTGTAATATTAATAATAACTCCTTTTGCACCTTCAATTGATGTTTCTAATAATGGACTTTGGATTGCTTCTTTTGCTGCATCTTCTGCTCTGTTTTCTCCTGCTGCTTTTCCAACTCCCATGTGTGCCATTCCTTGATTTAGCATGATTGTTTTTACATCGGCAAAGTCTAAGTTTACAAGTCCTGGTATAGCAATTAAGTCTGAAATTCCTTGTACACCTTGTCTTAATATATCATCTGCCATTTTAAAAGCTTCAATAATAGATGTTTTTCTATCAATAATTTGTAGTAATTTGTCATTTGGTATTACAACTAATGTATCTACTTTTCCTTTTAAACTTTCAATTCCTCTTTCTGCTTGTGAAAGTCTTTTCTTTCCTTCAAAAGTAAATGGTTTGGTAACTACTCCTATGGTTAGGATTCCCATTTCTTTTGCAGTAGAAGCAACGATTGGTGCAGCTCCTGTACCTGTTCCTCCACCCATTCCGGCTGTTACAAATACCATATCTGCTCCTCTTAATACTTCTGATATTTCGGATTTACTTTCTTCTGCAGATTGTGCTCCAATATCAGGATTTGCTCCTGCTCCTAGTCCTCTTGTTATTTTTTCTCCTATTTGTATTTTTGTACTTGCTTTTGATGTTTGTAAAGCTTGTCTATCTGTATTAACGGCAATGAAATCGACACCTTTAATCCCCATATCAATCATTCTGTTTACTGCGTTGTTACCAGCTCCTCCAACACCTATAACTTTAATCGTAGCTGTTCCATCCATCATTGCTATATTATTGCTATCATCATTGTAATCCATCATTTGGTTTTTCCTCCCTTTAAACATATATATATTTGTTATCCGCATTTTCGTATCATCTTCATTCAGACGGCTAACTTAAAAATTAATAACATGATTCTTTTAAGAATAAAAAAATTCTTTTATTCTTTCCATTATATTTTTGAAAAAGTTTTCATCATTTTGTGTATCAATGCTACTTGATACAGTTTTGGCAAAAGGTCTTGCTGCAATATATCTTACTAAGGCATAACTTGTTCGATACGTTGCTTTCACTGTACTTACTGCTCTTCCTGTTGATATTTTAACTGGAATATTTAAATTGATTTTTCCTGCTACATCACTTTTATTAATATTGATTATCCCTTGACCTGTTAAAACAACATTATTAATTTTTTGTTTTACCCCTTGATTGATGATATCTTTGTTGATAATAGAAAATATTTCTTCAATTCTTGCTTCGATAATTTCAATTAATTCAGAACTTTTTATAATTCTGTTTTTGTTATCGTCTTTTGAAGTATTTAATATAATGTCATTATCATTATCAATAAAAGATTTTAAGGCTAGTCCATATTGTCTTTTTAGTTTATCTGCTTCTTCTTCTGATATATTTAAGACTAGAGCAATGTCACTGGTGATATTATCGCCACCTACTGGAATAGAATTTGTATAGATAAAACTAGAACCTTCAAAAACCCCTATGTCAGTATTTCCTGCTCCAATATCTAACAACATTACATTGTCATGTAATTCGTTTTTGTCTAAAATTAAATTTCTTTCTGCTAATGTAATTGGTACAATTCCATCAATTTCTAGTCCTGCTTTTTTAAATACAGTATTTAATTGTCTCACATAGTCTCTTTCTGCTAAAATTACTTGTGCACTTATGGTAAAGCTAGAACTCAAGTTTCCTACTGGATCTGTAACAACAGTTCCGTTTTCTAAGGTTATTTTATCTGGAACGATATCGATTAATGTTTTTCCATCTGGAATTTCGATATCTTTTACTTGCATAATTGCATTTTGTACATCTCTTACTGATATACCTGCATATTTATCTTTCACGTCTTTTGTTATACTGTTTTGTACAATTGTTATATATTTCCCTGGAATTGTTACATAGGCTGAATTGATTTTTAGATTGGTTTCTTCTTCGGCATCTTTTATGGTTTTTGCTATACTTAAAGTGATATCTTCTTCATTTATTATTTTTCCCTTCTTTAGTCCACTACATTTATATGAGGTATTACATATAATCTCAATTTGCCCAAAATTGTTGACTTCTCCTACAACGGTGCAAACCTTACTAGTTCCTATGTCTATACCTACAATGATATCTCCGATTGCCAAGTTAATTCCTCCATTTTCAGTGTAAATTTTCTATTTGTATATATATTACATTTTTAGACAAATGTCAATAGAATTTGTTATATTTTTGTAATCTTTTTGTAATAAAGTTGTAATAAATTTTTCTAGCAATTTAAAATGTTGATATCTTAATATTTTTAACCATTAATCTATCAACATGATTCTAATTTATTTTTGTATTTCTTCTGTTTGACTCTTATTTTTTTCTTTTAATCGTTCAGACCATTTATCTACATAGTATCTTCTTATAATTGCTAAATTTGTGAACATTCTTCCCACAAATACCACAATTGCAGCTAAGTAAATGTCTACATTCAATTTTTGTCCTAAAATCGTCAATAAAATAGACAAAATCGCATTTCCAAAAAATCCTGTTATGAATATTTTTAAATCAAAATTCTTTCTGATAACAGATGTAATTCCTCCAAATACAGAGTCTAATGCTGCTATAACAGCAATTGCTAAATAGCTTGAATATGTATAAGATATCATAGGGGCATTCATTCCTAAAATAGCACCAAAAAGACATCCTATTAAAATGGCTATACCTATCATTCTTTTTTCCTCCTATTCCATATATTTTGTTTTTATTTCATCTTTGTACTTCATTATTTTTAATCGATTTATTTTATTAATGGAAACATCATGTCCTAATTTTTTTAGTTCATCCACACAACCACCATTTCCTAATAAAGCACTTTCCAAATAGGTTTGATTTCCGATTGCTTGAATGACATAAGGTGCCAAAATTCTTTGTCCATTTACTTTGATAAAATCATTAAAAGTATTATTAATGGTAACCACATCAGACATATTAATAATTCTTTCTTCATTGATGCTAATTGCTTCTGCCCCTGCTGATTTTAATGCATTTACGATGACTAATAAATTTCCTGCTTTTATTTTACTAATGTCTTCGTCTTCTGTTTCTCTTAAGATAATTTCAATTCCTTCTCCTTCTACATCTGTTTTTCCTAATGTCATATTTACTTGGTCTAATTCGGTATCGACTAATTTTTCTGTTTCTTCATTTGACTGTTTGGTTTGTTGATATTCCTCTATTTTCTCACTTGTTTCTTGGTATTTTGTTTCCGTTTCTTCATATTTTGCTTTCCAATTAGCAAGTTCTGTTCGAAGTTCTGCTTCTCTCATATTTTCAATTGCTGTTATGTCGGTTTGATTCACAATTTTAAATTGCATAAACATGACTAAAACAAGCGCAAAGCAGGCTATACTAATAGCAATTGCCATCGTAACTTTTCCTCTTTTTAGATTCGTTTTCATACTTTTCTCCTATCTTTTTATTTTCTTTCTAAAAGTTTATTTATTTTTTATGAAGTAACAATTCGTGGGGACCAACAAGTTACAGTCTGTTATGCAATTACAGACTGTTTGCAGTTGGGAGTTACGAAGAAAAAATAAATAAACTTTTATCAGTCAATAAATATGCATGTTATTTTACATTTTGTGCATATTTATAATTAATAACTCCTGTATATTTTGGTATGGTGATATTATTTGATTTTTTTAATTCCACACCAACACTTGCTTCTTTTAAGATTTCTAGGTAGCCCCCTTGTCTGGATAAGGCTGCTAACTGCTCTGGCAGTCCGATTGCTTTAATTACAAAAGGTGCACCTACTTTTTCTCCATTGATATTGATAATATTTCCACCACAGGAAATACTTGTTGTTGGTACGATTCTTTGGTCATTAATGCTAATTGCTTCTGCTCCTGCATTTTTTAATTCATTGATGACACTTAATACATCTAAATCATGTACAATTAAATCACTTGCATTTAGAGCTGTGCTAGCATCCCTTTTGCTATCACTTAAAGTTACAATAACACCTGGCCCAGTTACTTCTGTCATTCCTATTATTTTATTTCCTTGTGTAATAGCTTCTTCTTTTTTCTCTAAATCACTATTATTTTGTGTCGAATTTTGTCTTTCTTTTTCTAGTTGTTTTTCTGCTTTTTCTAATTCCTTATACTGATTATCATATTTTTCTTTATATTTTAGTACTTCTGCTCTTAATTCATTATTTTCACGATTACTTTCTCCTGCAATCGAATTGGAACCTTTTACTGTTTTTATTTGAACACAGATTCCTAATGTCAAAGCAAAACACATTGCTCCTAAAACGATACTTATCATTTTCTTGTTCTTCATGTTTTTTCCTCTTTCCTTTTATACATTTAGGCTTTCTTTAAAATAAACTTTAAATTTATCATTTAAATCTCCATTGGCAAAAATCTCTCCTGCCTTTTCTTTTTCTTCTTCTATAATAGCATTAACATATAACATTTTATTGCTCAAATTAGTGGTATCTCCTAAATAAACTTTCTTTTTTTCTTCTTCTAAGTTTATACTATATTCGTTTTTATCATGAATGTCAATGCTTTTGACTTTAGTGTCCAAATTATATTCCTTAGTAGCATTCATTATTTTAATTACATCTTCTAATCTTTCTAAATCTTCATTTTCCAAACGTTTTCCTTCTATTACTTGTTCTTCTGGGGTTGTAATTCCTTGTAAAATTGTTTTTTGTTGATTATCTTCTGCGATTTCTAAGATATATCCTTGTTTATCAAGGTAAGCATATTTTCCTAAAAAATCTGCACTATAACTATGTTCTCTCTCTTCTACTTCAATTTGGATGATACTTGGAAATTTTCTATGTATCTTTGCATTTTTAATATACGGATTTTCTTTCATTTTCTGAATTGTTTTTGAACTGTTAAATCGAAATATATTTTCTTCTGTTTTTAATTCTGATAAACTAATAATTGTTTCTGTATTTACATGTTCATTATTTGCTACTTGTATCTCTTTTATATTAAAAATGGGCGAAACCATAGCAAATGTAATTCCTCCTATTATAATTGCTAATAGTAAGAATGTTTTTACCACTATTTTTATTTTTTTATTTCTTTTTTTTCTTCTTCTCTCCTGTTGTGTAATTTTTCTTTTTTGTGCTTCTTCTTTTTTTATTTTATTTTTATTTGTCATTTGTATTACAGTTTCCGTATCAAGGTCAAAATTATCTTGTTGTTTTGCTTTGTTTTCTTTTACTCTTTTTTCTCTTTCTTTTGCTTTTTTTCTTTTTGCTTTCTCATCTAACTGTTCCTTCGATGCTTGTCCATGATTCATGTAGTATAAATTCATATTTGCCTCTTTACTCTTTTTAGCCATCTGCAATTTTTCCTCCTTTGTCTGTCCCCATTTTCCCTATTCTTTTTAGGTTTAAATGGGGACATTTTTTTAATCAATGCATCGTATATCGATTCCTAGTTTTTTTAATTTCTGATCAAATTTTTCATAGCCTCTCAAGATATATTCAATATTTTCAATTTTCGTTTCTCCTTTGGCTGCCATTCCTGCCATTACTAATGCTGCCCCTCCTCGTAAATCCGTTGCTTTCACTTTTGCGCCATACAATCTTCTAACACCCTTTATAACAGCTGTTTTCCCTTCTATTGTAATTTTAGCTCCCATTCGAATTAGCTCTTGTGTATATTTATATCGATTTTCAAATAAATTTTCCACAATCATGGAAGTCCCTTTTGCAATTGTTAACGATGTCGAGAAAATCGATTGCATATCGGTTGGAAATCCTGGATATGGCATAGTTTTGATATCAACTGCCTTTAGTCTTTTTGGGGCTAGCATCTCGATTTCATTTTTTTGTATAATAAATTTACATCCAGCTTCTTCTAATTTATGAATTACTGGTGTGATGTGATTTGAATTCACATCTTTTACCTGAATATTTCCTCCTGTCATGGCTGCCATACATAAAAAGGTTCCTGTTTCAATTCGGTCTGGCATAATATTATAACTTACATCTTTTAGTTTTTTTACCCCTTCGATTTCAATAACATCTGTGCCTGCACCCTTTATTTTGGCACCCATTTTATTCAATAAATTTTGTAAATCAATTATTTCTGGTTCTCTTGCACTATTGGTTATAGTCGTTTTTCCGTGATGCCAAACAGGCTGCCAATATTGCATTTTCAGTTGCTCCAACACTTGGGAAATCCAAGTCTATTTTTTCTCCTACTATTCTATCACAAGTACAGGTAATATTTCCATAGTTTTTGTTAATATTTATACCTAATTTTTCAAATGCTTTTAGATGCAAGTCAATGGGTCTAGTTCCTATGTCACATCCACCTGGATAAGAAAAGGTTACTTCTCCATATCTTCCAATTAATGCTCCTACAAATATAACAGAAGAACGCATCTGCCTCATCAATTCTTCTGGTATTTCATAATTTGAAATTTGACTTGTATCTATGATAACTTTATTTTTCTTTTTAACGACTTCTGCTCCTAATTTTTTTAGAATTTCATACATCATTTGGGTATCATGTATATTTGGTACATTGTATAATGTAGTTTTTCCTTGGTTTAGTATACTGGCTGCTATGATGGGTAAGGATGCATTTTTGGAGCCTGATATGTTTACTTCTCCTTCTACTTTTTTTCCTCCTTTGATTATGTATTCTGACATTTCGCTTTCCACCTTTCTCTTTTATTTGTATATATTATGTTTTCTTTACGTAAAAAGTGAATCTTAAAGTAACGATTCAAAGGTAAAGGTCCAATCACACCTAAAGCAAAAACTATAAAAAAGAGAAAAGAGCGCCTGGATAGGAGATTTTATTAGAAATTGTTAAGATATAAAATGACGGGATGTTCAGGGCAATTGCTAATTATCCTATTTGAAATAAATTCTTCGGTATCCTCAAAAACAATAGAAATTCTAAAATCATATTGACCAAGCGATTGAAATGACTTTTATAGTTTTTGCTTTAGGTGTGATTGGACTTTTACCCCTGAATCATTACATCTTAAACGTTTCTTTTACTTTACATCTTGAAAAATCTTACATAATATCATATAATAGGTACATACTAAAAATTGGAGGAAAAAAATGAAAAATATAACGGTAAAAGATTTATATAAAAATACTGCCACTTATGTAGGAAAAGAAATCACAATTGAAGGTTGGGTAAAAACGGTAAGAGATTCCAAAACTTTTGGTTTTATTGAATTAAATGATGGGACATTTTTTAAAAATGTTCAAATTGTTTTTAACAATACGTTAGAAAACTTTGCAGAAATTTGTAAATTAACGATTAGTTCTTCTATTAAGGTTGTTGGAAACTTTATTCTAACAGAAAATGCAAAACAACCATTTGAAATTCAAGCAACTAAAATTGAAATTGAAAGTCTTTCAGATAGCAGTTATCCACTTCAAAAGAAAAAGCATTCTTTTGAATATTTAAGAACCATTTCACATTTACGACCAAGAGCTAACACTTTTAATGCTGTATTCCGTGTAAGAAGTGCTTTGGCTTACGCTATCCATAAGTTTTTTCAAGAAAGAGGATTTGTCTATGTTAATACCCCTCTTCTTACCGGAAGCGATGCAGAAGGTGCCGGAGAAATGTTTAATGTAAATTCTTTTGACTTAAATAATATTCCTAAAACTGCAAATGGTGACATTGATTTTTCACAAGACTTTTTTGGAAAATCTACTCATTTAACAGTAAGTGGTCAATTAAATGCTGAAACTTTTGCTCAAAGTTTTTGTAATGTTTATACTTTTGGACCTACTTTTCGTGCAGAAAATTCAAATACAGTAAAACATGCTGCAGAATTCTGGATGGTAGAACCTGAAATCTGCTTTGCTGATTTAAATGATGATATGGATTTAGCAGAAGATATGATTAAATATATTTTCCAATATGTTTTAGATAACTGTCCAGAAGAAATGGAATTTTTCAATAAATTCATTGATACTGGATTACTAGAAAGATTAAATCATGTTATTACATCTGATTTTATTCGAATCACCTATACAGATGCTATTAAAGAGCTTGAAAAATATAATGATGCATTTGAATATAAAGTTTCTTGGGGGGTTGATTTACAAACAGAACATGAAAGATATCTATGTGAAAATATTTTCAAAAAGCCTGTTTTTGTAACAGACTATCCAAAAGATATTAAAGCTTTCTATATGAAACAAAATTCTGATGGAAAAACAGTTGCAGCAACTGACTTACTTGTTCCTGGAATTGGTGAAATTATTGGAGGCAGTCAAAGAGAAGAAAATTATGATAAGTTATTAAATCGAATGAAAGAATTAGATATGCCTATTGATAGCTATGGTTGGTATTTAGATTTAAGGAAATATGGAAGTTGCAATCACGCTGGTTTTGGTCTAGGTTTTGAAAGAGCTATTATGTACTTAACTGGTATGCAAAATATTCGTGACGTTATTCCATTTCCTAGAACACCGAAAAACTGTGAATTTTAAAAAATTGCCGACTCTATGTCAATAGTTGGGGTGGAAAACTTTAAAAGTTTTCTGCCTCAGCTTT
>CARUQW010000059.1 GCA_949077355.1 uncultured Clostridia bacterium
AGAACATTTAGATACGCCAATTGATTATGAATCTTTAAAAGAAATTGGTTCCATGATGGGGTCTGGTGGATTGATTGTCATGGACGATACAAAATGTATGGTATCACTAGCTAAATTCTATCTAGAATTTACTGTAAGTGAGAGTTGTGGAAAATGTACCCCTTGCCGTATAGGAACCAAAAGAATGCACGAAATATTAGAAAAACTATGTAATGGAGAAGGAACAGAATTAGATATTTATAAACTAGAAAAATTAGCAGCAAACATTCAAAAAGCTAGCATTTGTGGATTAGGACAAAGTGCACCAAATCCAGTTATTAGCACTTTGAAATATTTCAGAGAAGAATTTAAAGAACATGCTATCGACAAAAATTGTAGAGCCCTAGAATGTAAAGCAATGTCTAAAATTACAATCAATACAGAAAAGTGTAAAGGTTGTGGCTTATGCCAGAAATCTTGTCCAGTTAGTGCAATAGAAGGAGAAGCAAGAGAAAAAAGAGTAATTAACCAAGAAAAATGTATTAAATGTGGTACTTGTTTAGCAAGTTGTCCATTTAAAGCAATTGGAAATTAACATGATTTTGAGGACAGAGGAAAAAATCATGATTTATGATAAGGAGGAGAACAATGGATAATAATTTAGTGACTTTAACGATAGATGACCAAGAAGTAAAGGCAGAAAAGGGAACAACAATTTTGCAAGCAGCAAGAAAAGCAGGGATTGATATACCAACTTTATGCTTTCTAAAAGAAATCAACGAAGTGGGAGACTGTAGGATGTGTATTGTAGAAGTTGAAGGAAGAAGAGGATTTGCTACATCTTGTATTCAAAAAGTAGAAGAAGGAATGGTAGTACATACTAATACCCCCAATGTAATGGAAGCAAGGCATGTAATATTAGACTTAATTATATCCAATCATGCGAAGGATTGCTTGACTTGTACACGTTCTGGCAATTGCGAATTACAAGCTTTAGCAACTAAGTTCAACATTTCAAAAGTAGAATTTGAAGGGGAAAGAGCAGAACATCAAATTGATGACTTATCACCATCAATTGTAAGAGATTTTAACAAATGTATTTTATGTAGAAGATGTGTGGCTGCTTGTAAAAATGTACAAAAAATAGGTGCTATTGATTGTATTAATAGAGGATTTGACTCTTGTATTTCAACAGTAGGAGACCATAGCTTAAATGATGTAAATTGTACATTTTGTGGTCAATGTATTGAAGCTTGTCCAACAGGTGCTTTACATGAGAAAGAAACAATTGATGATGTATGGGTTAAGTTAAAAGATCCAGATGCTTGTGTGATTTTGCAAACAGCTCCTGCAGTAAGAGTTGCTTTAGGAGAAGAATTCGATATGCCAATTGGAGAGAATGTAACTGGTAAAATGATAACTGCATTAAAAAGACTTGGATTTGATAAAGTTTTTGACACTAATACAGGTGCAGATTTTACTATTATGGAAGAAGCAAATGAGTTTGTTGAGAGATTTCAAGAAAATGACCATCTTCCAATGATTACGTCATGCAGTCCAGGTTGGGTTAAATTTATTGAAATGAATTATCCAGAATTATTACCACACTTATCTACCTGTAAATCACCACACCAAATGTTGGGAGCTCTTTTAAAAACTTATTATGCAAAAAAAGAAGGAATTGACCCTGAAAAAATCTACGTAGTATCAGTTATGCCATGTATTGCTAAAAAATTTGAAAGACAAAGGGCTGAGATGAAAAATAATGGACTTTGTGATGTTGATAATGTAATTACTACCCGTGAACTTTCTAGAATGATTAAACAAGCCAATATTGAGTTTACGAAATTGGAAGATAGTCAATTTGATGACCCAATGGGAGAAGCAACAGGAGCAGCAGCTATTTTTGGAACAACTGGAGGAGTAATGGAAGCTGCACTTCGTACAGCACAAGATACATTAACTGGTGAAGACTTAGAAAAAATTAATTTTGAGCAAGTTCGTGGTGGAGATGGCATCAAAAGAGCAACTGTGAATATAGCAGGAAAAGAAATTAAAGTGGTTGCAGCAAGTGGATTAGCAAATGCAAGAGAAATCTTAGAGGAAATAAAAGCAGGAAAAGCAGATTATCAATTTGTAGAAATTATGGCTTGCCCAGGAGGATGTGTTATGGGAGGGGGCCAACCAATTAAGAGTTCCAAAATACGAGCTGAAGTAGATATTAGAAAGTTAAGAGCAGATGCTTTATATACCATTGATGAAAAAAGTACAATTCGAAAATCGCATGATAATCCAATGATAAAGAAAATATATGAAGAGTTTTTAGAAAAACCAGGTAGCTATCGAGCTGAAAAGTTATTGCATACAAGTTATCGAAAGAGAGAAAAATATCAAATATAAACTAATTGACAAATTATGTAAAATTTGATAAAATGGTTGCATGAAATTTGTAGCAAATGTTAGTGATTCAATTGAAAGGAGCTAGCTAAATGAAAGAAATGATAAGTGGCATTCGAACAAAAGAGGAAAAACAACGGTCAAAAGATTCAACAATAGCATTAAAAAGCAAAAAAGTGACTATCTTAGAAATTGAAAAGCTCAATGTAGAAGAAATCATATCTAATGACCAAAAATGGTATCAATATGGTGGTCGAAAAGTAGGATCTTCTTGTCTGCAATTGTATGGACAGCCGAATGAAATCTATTTAAAAAAATGGTTAGAAGCACTGAGATATAAGTTATGGGAAACGTATAGTGATATGCTGGTCTTCATTATTTTTGAAACAGAGAATAATGTAACATACCAATATCAAATTATGAGTGATTGTATCAAACTGATTACAACAAAGGGAATTCTTTCCAGAGAAAAAGATATTATGCCATTAATCGAGGCAAGATATCTAGAAAATAGTAATACAGAAAAAAAGACACAGGAGCTTGTAAAAAGATTAAGTAAAGAGCATAAGACAATTGCAACTATGGAAAGTTGTACAGGAGGAGAATTAGCCAGTACTATCACCAGTGTAGAAGGAGCTTCTGAAATACTCAAAGAAAGCTATGTCAGCTACTGTAATGAGGCAAAGATAAAGTTTGGTGTTCCAAAAGACATTATTGAGCAATATACGGTATACAGTGCCGAAACAGCGATAGCTATGGCTAAAGCAGTAAGTAATTTGGCAAAATCAGACATTGGAATTGGTATTACAGGTCAATTAGGGCGAATTGATCCCAATAATCCAGGATGCGAAAACAATAGTGTATGGTATGCAATCAAACAGGGCGACGAGAAATCAGTGTATAAGCTTTTAATTTTTGAAGACTTTTCACGTTTGGCTAAAAAAGAGATTGTTACAAGAGAAATTATAGAATCTTTATATCGGAAATAGTAAAAATAGGGGTTAAAGGACAAAAAAGTCTTTTAACTCCTATTTTTATTTGATTTTATAACAGAAAAATTTGTGAAAATATTGCATAATTAGAAAAGATATAGTATATTTTTTATAAGATTAAAAAATTGCCAAAAAGGTCCGTTCCTATTGGCAAAAAAGAAAGGAAAAGGAAAAATGAATGCAGTTGTTTTAAAAAATCCATTGATACAACACAAATTATCAATTATTAGAAATAAAAAAACAGGAACGAAAGAATTTAGAGAAATTATAGGGGAAATAGCAACTTTTTTATGCTATGAAGCAATGGAAGATGCTATTTTGGAAGAAGTAGAGATTGAAACACCAATGGGAAAAACGAAAGCTAAAAAATTAGATGAAAATCAATATGCTTTTGTTCCTATTTTAAGAGCAGGAACTGGAATGCTAGATGGTTTATTGAAAGCGATGCCAAATGCTAAAATAGGGCATGTTGGATTATATAGAAATGAAGAAACTTTAAAACCAGTTCGCTATTATTATAAAATGCCAAGCGATATTGCAAATAGAGAAGTGATTGTATTAGACCCAATGCTTGCAACAGGTGGTTCTGCAATAGACACAATTACGATGTTAAAAGAAGATGGTGTTACTAAAATAAAATTTTTATGTATTATTGCGGCGCCAGAGGGAATTCAAAAGTTAGAAGAAGCGCACCCAGATGTTCAAGTTTATACTGCAGCTATTGATGAAAAACTAAATGATATTGGATACATTGTACCAGGATTAGGGGATGCTGGTGATAGAATTTTTGGAACAAAATAAAAATTTGCCACTGGTTCCGGGTTAAAATGGCAAGTAATACTTGCCATTTTAACCCGGAACCAGTGGCAATTCAAAAATTATCTACAGTTATTGTTGTTTTGTTTTTCGTTGTTGTTATTGTTTTGATTGTTTCTGTTATTATTGTTGTTATTATTTTTGTTTTCTTTATTTTTCTTTGACATGAAAAGCACCTCCAATCAAGTTTCAATTATATTTTGACCAATCTATTTCAAAAATATACGAAAATCGATTTGTCTTTTTTTTACATTTGCGTTATAATTAAGAAAAAATCTTTTAAGAACGAAAAATAGAATGAGGAATATAATGAATTGGAGGTAAAAGATGAGTTTTGTAAATAATAAATTAGAAGAATTTATGGAATACATAAAATTTAGAAAAGTGGCTATTATAGGATTAGGTGTTAGTAATTTACCATTACTTGATTATATGTATGAAAAAAAATCCCAAGTAACTGTTTTTGATGAAAGAAACATAGAAGAAATACCAAAAAATGTAATGGATAAAATAACAACTTATCATTATAAATTTTATTTAGGAAAGAATTGTATGGAAAATTTAAAAGGATTTGACATTATTTTTCGTTCACCAAGTTGTTTACCAACAAGACCAGAATTACAGCAGGAAGAAAATAGAGGAGCTATTGTTACGACAGAAATTGAAATGTTAATGAAGATGTGTCCATGTAAAATAATAGGTGTGACTGGTAGTGATGGAAAAACAACAACGACAAGTTTAATTTATAGTATTTTGCAAAAGGCGGGATATCATACTTATTTAGGAGGAAATATTGGAACGCCTTTATTTACGAAATTATCAGAAATGAAACCAGAAGATATTGTGGTGCTAGAATTGAGTAGTTTTCAATTAATGGGAATGGAAATTAGTCCAGATATTGCAGTTATTACTAATATAACACCAAATCATTTAAATATTCATAAAGATTATGAAGAATATATTGAAGCAAAGAAAAATATATTCAAATATCAAAATGAAAATGGTATTTTAATTTTAAATTATGATAATGAAATTACGAAGAATTGTGCTAATGAAGCAAATGGTAAAGTTGTTTTCTTTAGTCATAAAGAAAAACTAGACAATGGTTTTATTGTAGATGGTAAAGTGATAAAAGAATGTGAAGATAAAATAAGAAAACATATCTTGAATGGAGAGGAAGCTATTTTAAGAGGAGAACATAATTTGGAAAATATTGCAACTGCTATTAGTGCTACTAAAACATTAGTAACAATAGAAGAAGCAGTAGAAGCCATTAAAGAATTTAAACCAGTGGAACATAGAATTGAATTTGTAAGAGAAATTAACCAAGTGAAATGGTACAATGATTCTGCAAGTTCTTCACCAACAAGAACATTATCGGGATTAAATGCATTTGATGAAAAAATTGTTTTGATTGCTGGTGGATATGATAAAAATTTAGATTATGAGCCTCTTGCTAAAACAGTTGTCGAAAAAGCAAAAGCAATATTACTAATTGGCCAAACGGCAGGTAAAATCTTTGATGCCGTGAAACAAGAGTTAGAAAATCAAAATAAGAATTTAACGATTTATATGTGCGAAAGCTTAGAGCAAACAGTAACATTAGCACGAAAAGTAGCAGAGCCAGGAAATGTTGTTTTGTTTTCTCCTGCCAGTGCAAGCTTTGATATGTTTAAGAATTTTGCCGATAGAGGAAATCAATTTAAAAAATTAGTAAATGAAATAGAATAAAACACCTTTTTTACTTTTATACATATAATATACCAAATAGTAAGGAGGTATAATATGTATAATGAAACATATGATGACTACATAAGAAGCATTTTAGGATATCCTAATTATGGAGTCACTTATCAACAAGCAGCGCCAACAGCTTATGAAAGAAATGACCAGAATATAGAAATAGAGGATTGTTATCCTGAAATTTATAAAGTTGTTTATCCTATGGTAAGCAAAGCATGTAGTAGTAACACAAGACCAGTAACATCAAATTTGATTGATGAATTGACCAATGAAATCTACTTATCCATTGAAAGTGATAATGAGATAAATGTTACCATTAACTTAACAAATGAAGTAGGTAGTGAAAAAATGCCTAGTAATTCCAAGAACCTTAGGAAAGAGGAAGTACGAGAAAATCGAGGAGAAGATAGGCAGTTTAGAAATAAAGGCTTACAAGATTTAATTCGAATTTTATTGATTCGAGAATTATTGGGAAGACCTGGAAGACCAGGAAATCGTCCACCAATGCCACCACCAAGACCACCAATGAGACCTCCTTTTCCACCAGGAGGACCAGGAACTGGACCTCGTCCGCCAATTATGCCACGTGATTTATATGAAATATAAAAAAGTGACCATACTAGAGAAAGAAATCTAGCACAGCCACCTTTTTCAATAGTGGAAGTTCTACCACTCTGCAGAACTTCAAAATGGATACTTGACGTAGGATTTGAACCTACTTGTTCACCCAACAGAACGTCAAGTTCTCATAGTAAAACTACGAGAATGTCCCGAAGGGGATTTGAACCCCTAACTGACCCACTAAATAGTGGAGACCGCTTTACCATTAAGCTATTCAGGACGGGCAAAAACCCATATCGGGTTGAAACATAATTATTATATTACGATTTTATGTAAAAGTCAATATTTTTTGAAAAATTTGTCACTTTTCAATATTATTTCACGAATATATTTCTTAAATTTCGTTAAAACTAAATTTGAGAAAAAAATGAAAGGTGGTAAAAAAATGAAAGTAAAAGATTGTATGTGTAGTGATGTATGTTGTGTTAAACCAAATGCGAGCTTAAATCAAGTAGCAAAACTTATGAGTGAAAATCATGTAGGATGTATTCCTGTTTGTGATGACAATAATTGTATTTGTGGAATTGTAACAGATAGAGACATTTTGCTTCGTGCCGTTGCTTGTGAAAAGGATACGAAAAATTGTCAGGTAAGTGACATTATGACATGTAATGTATGTACTTGTAAAGAGGATGATGAAATGACCAATGCGCAAACCAAAATGTCGCAAAATCAAATTAGAAGATTACCAGTATGTGATCAAAATAATAAAGTAGTTGGAATTCTAACATTAGGAAATTTAGCACAAAATGAAAGAGACTTAGGAGTACAAGAAGTTTGTACAACAATAGAAGAAATTTGTAACTGTAATGAACACAAAAACGCAGAATAAAATGGGAAAAGAACGGATAATATTCCGTTCTTTTACATACAATAAGATAGGGAGGAAAGAGATGGTAATCGATATATCTTATTGGACAAGAGTGTTTAAAAACATAATATATGTATTACTACTTTTATTAGGTTTATATATAGCCTTAAAATTATCGCTATTTTATATGCCATTTTTAGTAGCCTTTATTATATCATTGATGATAGAACCTGCTATTAAATTTATTATGGCAAAAACAAAGTTAACAAGAAGAAGTAGTTCTATTATTATATTTGTAATCGTATCTGCTATTATTTTAGGAAGTTTAGCATGGATATTAATTACACTATTCTCAGAATCTTCAAGTTTATTACAAGGATTAAATAATTATTTTGATAAAGCTTATATACAATTCCAATCACTGATGGAAAGTTTTCAATTTGATAAAATACATTTGTCAGATGAAGTATTAAATGTTATTCAAAGTTCAACAGGAGAATTGTTAGAAACAGCATCAAATTGGTTAAGAAATGCGCTAACAGGGCTTATTAATCTAGTGACTAGTTTGCCATCAATTGCAATCTGTGTTGGTATTTCAGTAGTTGCATTATATTTTATTTGTGTGGACAAAATTTATATATTGGACCAAGTAGAGCACCATTTACCAAAAGTGTGGGTAAGAAAAATAGGAAGACATTTAAAAGATTTAATTCAAACATTAGGCGGATATTTAAAAGCTGAAGCAATGTTAATTCTGGTATCTTTTATCATTTCCTTAATCGGCCTTTATATTTTACAATTTACAGGATTTAATATAGAATATCCACTATTAATGGCTCTATTTATAGGGTTTGTAGATGCACTTCCTATTCTTGGCTCAGGAGCAGTCATGGTGCCATGGGCTATTATTTGTGCTTTAAATGGAGATATTAATTTAGGAATTGCTATTATTGTATTACTTATCATCATGTCAGTTGCAAGACAAATATTAGAACCAAAACTAGTCAGCAAAAACATAGGCGTACATCCCATTTTTACTTTAATAGCTATGTACACAGGATTCAAAATCATTGGTATTATGGGATTACTGATTGGACCAATTGTTCTAATTATATTTAAAAACATTTTTGCTAGTTTGATTGACCAGGGAGTATTCAAAACAATTTTCGACAGAAAATAAGGTTGCCACTGGTGCCACTGGTTCCGGGTTAAAATGGCAAGGGGGATTGGCGGGACGTTCCTTAAAA
>CARUQW010000060.1 GCA_949077355.1 uncultured Clostridia bacterium
AACATTTTCAATTTCTGTACTAATATGAATATTTTGATACTTTTGCATACCTGTACCAGCTGGAATTAATTTACCAATGATAACATTTTCTTTTAATCCCACTAAGTCATCTGTCTTTCCTTTAACAGCTGCTTCTGTAAGAACTCTTGTTGTTTCTTGGAAAGAAGCTGCTGATAAGAAACTATCAGTTGCAAGAGATGCTTTGGTAATACCAAGTAATACTCTTTTACCAGTTGCTGGACGTTTTCCTTCAGCAATTACTTTATTATTTTTATCTTCAAATTCATACATATCAATTAATGAACCTGGGAACATATCGGTATCAGCATTATCTTCCACTCTAACTTTTTTAAGCATTTGTCTACCAATTACCTCAATATGTTTGTCATTGATATCAACACCTTGGTTTCTATATACTTTTTGTACTTCAGAAATTAGGTATTCATATACTCCTTCTGGTCCTTTGATTTCTAAGATTTCACTTGGATTAATAGAACCTTCGATTAAAGCTTCTCCCGCTTCTACTAAATCACCATCTTTTACTTTCATTTTTGAACCAAATGGTATGGTATAAGTTCTTGAATCGTCATTTGAAGTTACTACAACTTCTTTCTTCTTCTTTGTTTCTTTAATTTTTACTTTACCATCAATTTCAGAAATAATAGCAAGTCCTTTTGGTTTTCTAGCTTCGAATAATTCCTCAACCCTTGGAAGACCTTGTGTAATATCGGCAACACCAGCAACACCACCAGAGTGAATCGTTCTCATGGTTAACTGTGTACCCGGCTCACCAATAGATTGCGCAGCAATAATACCAATTGCTTCACCAATAGAAACTAAGTCTCTTCTTGCTAATCCCATACCATAACATTTTTGGCATACACCGTGTTTTGAACGACATCCTAATACAGAACGTACTTTTAATTTCTCAATTCCTGCATTTACAATTTCTTCCGCCATTTTTTCAGTAATCATGGTATCTTTGTCAACAATTACTTCCTTCGTTTCTGGATGAATGACATCTTCTACTGCAAATCTTCCTAATAGTCTTTCTTGCATTTTTTCAATAATTTGATTTCCATCTTTAATATCATAAATAACAATTCCGTCTTCTGTTCCACAATCTTGTTCTCTAACAATAATGTCTTGTGATACGTCTACCAATCTTCTTGTTAAGTATCCAGAGTCAGCCGTTCTTAAAGCAGTATCAGAAAGTCCTTTACGAGCTCCATGGGCTGAAATAAAGTATTCTAAGGCATCTAATCCCTCTGCAAAAGATGATTTGATTGGAATTTCAACAGCCTTACCTGTTGTACTTGCCATTAATCCACGGATACCTGCAATTTGTCTTAATTGGTTCATGTTACCACGGGCTCCTGATTTAACCATCATGTAGATTGGGTTCAACTCATCAAAGTTTTCTTCCATTGCAGTACTTACTTCTTTAGTTGTATTTTCCCATACATTAATAACAGCATTGTATCTTTCTTCATCCGTAATCAAACCTCTTGCATATTGTTTTCTGATGGTTTCTACCTTACTATCAGATTCTTTTAAGATATCTTTTTTCGCAGCAGGTACTTGAACATCATCCATAGAGAATGTAATTCCTGCTAGAGTTGAATATTTGAATCCTAATGCTTTGATATAGTCAATTACTTCTGCTGATTCTGATAATCCATGGGTACTAATAACTCTTTCGATAATCGTTCCCATTGTCTTTTTCATAACTGGGAAATCAATTTCGTATTGGAATGGATCTTTTTCTCTATCAATAAATCCTAAATCTTGTGGAATTCCCTTATTAAAGATAATTCTACCAACACTGGTTTCAATTTTTTTGGTTTTGATTTCTCCATTAATTTCTTTTTGAATTCTTACAAAGATTTTTGCATGAATTCCAACGTCATGGTTTTCAAATGCCATAATCGCTTCATCTGGGTCTTTGAAGTATTTTCCTTCTCCTTTTTCGCCATCTAAAACCATGGTTAAGTAATAAGAACCTAAAATCATGTCTAGTCTAGGTACTGCTACTGGTTTACCATCTTGTGGTTTTAATAAGTTATTGGTTGATAACATTAAATATCTTGATTCTGCTTGTGCTTCTGGTGATAATGGTAAATGGACAGCCATTTGGTCACCGTCGAAGTCAGCGTTGAAAGCTTCACAAACTAATGGGTGAAGTTTAATTGCTCTTCCTTCTACTAATACTGGTTCAAAAGATTGAATTCCTAATCTATGTAGTGTCGGAGCACGGTTTAGCATAACTGGATGGTCTTTGATAACTTCTTCTAAGATTCCCCATACTTCTGGTCTTAATCTTTCTACCATTCTTTTTGCATTTTTAATGTTTTGTGCAATTCCTCTTCCTACTAATTCTCTCATAACAAATGGTTTAAATAATTCAACTGCCATTTCTTTTGGAAGTCCACATTGATAAATTTGTAATTCTGGTCCTACCACGATAACAGAACGTCCTGAATAGTCAACACGCTTTCCAAGTAAGTTTTGACGGAAACGTCCTTGTTTTCCCTTTAACATGTCTGATAAAGATTTTAAAGGTCTATTTCCAGCTCCTGTTACTGGTCTTCCTCTTCTACCATTGTCAATTAAGGCATCTACTGATTCTTGTAACATTCTTTTTTCATTTCTTACAATAATTTCTGGTGCCCCTAATTCTAACAATCTTTTTAAACGATTGTTCCTGTTGATAACTCTTCTATATAAATCATTTAAGTCAGATGTTGCAAATCTACCACCATCTAATTGTACCATTGGTCTCAATTCTGGTGGAATTACTGGTACTACTTGCATAATCATCCATTCTGGTTTATTTCCAGAAATTCTGAATGCTTCTACGGTATCTAATCTTTTTACTAATTTTACTCTTTTTTGTTCACTTGCTGTTTCTAATTCTTTTCTAATTTGTGCTGATAATGCTTCTACATCAACACTTTGTAGTAATTCTTTTAACGCTTCTGCTCCCATTTTAGCTTTAAAAGAACCTTTTCCATATTGTTCTTCTGCTTCATGGTATTCTTTTTCATTTAATACTTGACATTTTTCTAAGTTAGAAGTTCCTTTGTCAATTACTACATAAGAAGCAAAATAAATAATTTTTTCTAAGTTTCTTGGTGAAATATCTAACATTAAAGCAATTCTACTTGGAATTCCTTTAAAGTACCAAATATGTGCTACTGGAGCTGCTAATTCAATATGTCCCATTCTTTCACGTCTAACCTTTGCTTTGGTTACTTCTACCCCACAACGGTCACACACAATTCCTTTATATCTCACTCTTTTATATTTTCCACAATGACATTCCCAGTCTTTTGTTGGTCCAAATATTCTTTCACAAAATAGACCATCTTTTTCTGGTTTCAATGTTCTATAATTAATTGTCTCTGGTTTTTTAACTTCTCCCTTTGACCATTCTCTTATCTTTTCATCAGATGCTACACCTATTTTTAATTTATTAAAAATATCTAATTCGTCCACTCTTTTCCTCCCAATTTTTTTTTTATTTTTTTGGGTAATTTCAAAACAAATTTCGAAGTCTATCCCCTGCTCTTGCAATTCCCTCTAGTCGCTTCTCATCTTTTTGAAATTTATTTAATTATCTCTCTTCTTCTTTGGCAGAAATTCCTTTCCAGCCATAATCTTTTTCTAAGTATGTTTTCATTGCTTTTTCGATTGCCAACACTAAGAAGCCATGTTCTACTTCCTCTTCATCTGAAAATTGCTCTTGCAAGATGATTTGTGGTAATCGATCAATTACTGCTTTTGCTTTTGATGCATATCTCTCTAATTTTTCATTTGCCAATTTATCTTGTTCTTTTTGTCTTTGCATTTTTTGAATATAAATCTCTGGATAATCAGCTACCACATATCCTTCTTCATCTAATTGATATAAGTATTCTTCGTTTACACTAAAATCTTCTTTTAAAGTTTCGAATAAGTGAGAAGAGTCAGAAATCCCATATTGATTTCCTATCTTCTCTACTATGGTTACTAATTTGGGTCCTTTTTCTTTATTTTTTAAATGCAAATCTGAAATTTCTTTAAATACTTCACTTCTCATTCTCTCTTCTGCTAATCTTTCTTGTAAACCTGCAGCTTCGGAACAATTTAATTCTTCTTTAAAAGAATTTTTCTTTTTCATTTCTACATCCCTCATTTTTCAAATTTATTCAATGATATCTTCATCATTATCTAAATTATCATTTGCTAAATCGCTATCATATAGTAATTCATCGCCTTCATCACCTAAATCTTCAAAAAGCTCATCACTATCTTCTGCTAAATCCCCTGCTTCATCATCTAGTAAGATATCATCTGCTAATTCTTCACTATAACCATCTAAGTCACCATCAGCAATTACTTCTTCTTCGGATAACATTTTTCTTTCTCTTTCTGGGTCATATTCAATTCCTTCCTCAATGTTTTCCTTCAATTCAAGTTCTTGATTATCTTCTGAATATAGACGAACGTCTAATCCTAATGATTGCAATTCTTTTACAAGAACTTTAAAGCTTTCTGGAACTCCTGGTTCTGGAATATTTTCACCTTTAACGATTGCTTCATAGGTTTTTACTCTTCCTACGATATCATCTGATTTAACAGTTAACATTTCTTGTAATGTATAAGATGCACCATATGCTTCTAGTGCCCAAACTTCCATCTCTCCAAAACGTTGTCCACCAAATTGTGCTTTACCTCCTAAAGGTTGTTGTGTAACTAATGAGTATGGTCCTGTTGAACGAGCATGAATTTTATCATCTACTAAATGGTGAAGTTTTAACATGTACATAACACCAACTGTGATTGGTTTATCAAATGGGTCTCCCGTTCTACCATCATATAGAATTGTTTTTCCATCTTCACTCATACCAGCTTGTGCTAACAATTCTTTTACATCAGCCTCCGTTGCTCCATCAAATACTGGTGTAGCAATTTTCCATCCTAATGCTTTAGCAGCTCCTCCTAAGTGTACTTCTAGAACTTGACCTAAGTTCATACGAGAAGGAACACCTAATGGATTTAATAAGATATCAATTGGTGTACCATCTGGCATAAATGGCATATCTTCTTCTGGTAATACTCTTGAAATAACACCTTTGTTACCATGACGTCCAGCCATTTTATCTCCCACTGAGATTTTTCTTTTGGTTGCAATATAACATCTAATAATTTGGTTTACACCAGGTCCTAATTCATCTGAATTATCTCTTGTAAAGATTTTTACATCTACAATCGTTCCTGCTTCTCCATGTGGTACTCTCAAAGAAGTATCTCTTACTTCTCTTGCTTTTTCTCCAAAGATAGCTCTTAATAATCTTTCTTCAGCTGTTAATTCGGTTTCTCCTTTTGGTGTTACTTTTCCAACTAAGATATCTCCCGGTCTTACTTCTGCACCAATTCTAATAATTCCATTTTCATCTAGGTCTTTTAAAGAATCATCACCGATATTTGGAATATCACGTGTAATTTCTTCTGCTCCTAATTTGGTATCACGACATTCACAGTCATATTCTTCGATATGAATAGAGGTGAATACGTCTTCTTTTACTAATTTTTCATTAATTAATATAGCGTCCTCGTAGTTGTATCCTTCCCATGTTGAGAAAGCAACTAATACGTTCTTACCTAATGCCATTTCTCCATTAGAAGTTGATGGTCCATCTGCTATGGCATCACCTTTTTTTACTTTTTCTCCTGCTCTTACAATTGGCTTTTGGTTGATACAAGTACCACCATTGGTTCTTTTGAATTTACGAAGTTTATGAGTGATAGTTTTTTTGCTATCATATTTTACAGTGATGCTATCACCTGTTACTTTTTCAATTACACCATCTTCTTCTGCTAATACTAGAATCCCAGAGTCTTTGGCTGCTCTATATTCAATTCCTGTTCCTATGATTGGACTTTCTGTTATCATAAGTGGAACTGCTTGACGTTGCATGTTGGCACCCATTAGCGCTCTTTTTGCATCGTCATGCTCTAAGAATGGTATCATGGCAGCAGCAATGGATACTAATTGTTTTGGTGAAACGTCTACATATTGAACTTTATCACGGTCAACTTCGATAACTTCGTTTTTGAAACGAACTCTAATTCTTTCATCTACAAATCTTCCGTCTTTATCAATTGGTTCTGATGCTTGTGCAATAATGTAATTATCTTCTACATCAGCACTCATGTATTCTACGATGTCTGTTAATTTATGTGTTTCTGGGTCTACTTTACGGTATGGTGTTTCAATAAATCCATATTCGTTGATACTTGCAAATGATGAAAGGGCAGAAATTAATCCAATGTTTGGTCCTTCTGGTGATTCGATTGGACATAATCTACCATAGTGTGTATAGTGAACGTCACGTACTTCGAATCCTGCTCTTTCTCTTGTTAATCCACCAGGTCCTAATGCTGATATTCTTCTTTTATGGGTTAATTCTGATAATGGGTTTGTTTGGTCCATGAATTGAGACAATTGAGAACTTCCAAAGAATTCACGGATAGCTGATGTGATTGGTTTGGTATTAATTAAAGTTTGTGGTGTTACCACGTCTAAGTCTTGGATTGTCATTCTTTCACGAACAACTCTTTCTAATCTTGTTAAACCAATTCTGAATTGATTTTGTAACAATTCACCAACACAACGAATTCTACGGTTTGCTAAGTGGTCAATGTCATCTGGTTTTCCTAATCCATGGGAAAGATTTAATAAATAGTTAATAGATGCTATCATATCTTCTGTTGTAATATGTTTTGGTACTAATTCATCCATTCTTTCTTGTAATGCTTTTACTAAATCTTTTTCGTCTGTATTGTCTACAATATTTTTTAGAATATTGTAATTTACTAATTCTTTGATATGTAATTTGCTTAAGTCAACAGTTGGTAATACTTTGTGGATATTAACCGTACTATTTCCTATGATTCTTACTTTTCTTTCTCCTACTAATATGTCAACACTATTGATTCCAGCATTTTGAATTGCTTCTGCTACTTCTTCTGAAATCATTTCTCCTGCTTGTACTAATATTTCTCCTGTTTCGCTATCCATAATATCTTCTGCTGCTATTTTGTCTTTAATTCTTACACCTATGGCTAGTTTTTGGTTGAATTTGTATCTTCCTACTTTGTCTAAATCATATCTTTTGTTGTCATAGAACAATCCATTAAATAGATTTCTTGCAGCATCTACGGTTGGAAGTTCTCCTGGTCTTAGTTTTTTATAAATTTCGATTAAAGCCTCGTCTTGGTCTTTGATAGTATCTTTAGCAATGGTTGCTGTTATCATTTCTTCATCACCAAATAATTCTCTAATTTGGTCATCAGAAATTACACCAATGGCTCTTAATAACGTGGTTACTGGCACTTTTCTAGTTCTGTCAACACGTACATAGAAAATATCGTTTCCATCGGTTTCATATTCTAACCATGCTCCACGTAATGGCATTACTGTTGAGTTGTAAGTTCTCTTTCCTGTCTTGGTATCAAATTCTTCTCCATAGTAACATCCTGGTGAACGTACTAATTGGCTGACTACAACTCTTTCTGCTCCATTGATTACAAAGGTTCCACTGTCTGTCATAAGTGGGAAATCTCCTAAGTAGATTTCTTGTTCTTTGATTTCACCAGTTTCACGGTTGATTAGTCTTACTTTTACGTGTAATCTGGTAGAATACGTTGCGTCTCTTTCTTTGGCTTCTTCTACAGAATATTTTGTTTTTTCTTCCATGTAATAATCGAAAAATTCAAGAACTAAGTTTCCTGAGTAGTCTTCAATTGGTGAGATATCTTTTAATACTTCTCCTAATCCTTGTTCTACGAACCAATCGTATGAGTCTTTTTGTACTTTGATTAGGTTTGGCATTTCGATGTAGTCACCAACTTTAGCGAAATCTTTACGAGATGCTTTCTCGTAATTTACTTCTTTGATTTTCAAAAAAATCACTCCTTAGATTTTGATATTAAGCAGAGAATAAATTTTATATAGAATTAAAAAAAGTCCTTCTCACATACAAGTAACTGGTCTAAAGTTTTTGATTTGCCTGCTTTTTTCAAATCTTTCTTCTTTAGAGGTACTTGCATTTGATTCCTCTTTTTTTAATTGTTAACAATAAAAGCAACATAGTTCCTAATTGTTATGTTGCGCTTTCATTTGTGTTTCAAATTTTTTGAAAAAATTTTGTATGATTTATAAATTTTAAAAATGTGACTTTATCATTAGATAAAATCACATTTTATTGTACCACTTTTTTTCCTGATTGTCAAGGATTTCGGGGTTTAAATTTTATTTTTGATTTTACAGAGTTTAGAGTTACCATAAAGCTGGACGGAAGCCATAGTTGCCGCTGACACCGGTCGTGCTAGTGTAGTGGCGGTAAGAGGCTGGAAGGCTAGAACCACTGCTGCTGTAATCACCTCCACGATAAGCACACGGATAGCGGGTATTCGCAGTATACTCTAATGTCCACTCAAATACATTACCAGCTAAATCATAGATTCCTA
>CARUQW010000061.1 GCA_949077355.1 uncultured Clostridia bacterium
GCACTAATTTATAGTTAGTGCCAGCGTGAAAATTTTAATTTTCACTTTTCTTGTTACTACTTCAAATACCAGCTACTATTATAATTGAAAAAATTGGAAGTAGAAAAGCATTGATTTTGGGAACTACTTTTGCAACCATTCAAATAATAATGATGATTTTTATAAACAATTTTACATTTCTAGTTATTGCATACTTTATGTCTGCTTTTGGTAATGCTATAAAAGATATTGCTAGAAATACATTACTATATGATTCTACTAAAATATGTAATGGTAAAAATTCATTTGCCAATATAAATGCTAAAGGTTCCTCTTTAAGTAATGCATTAAGTGCAGTTACATCAATATGTGCAGGCTGTTTATTTGTGATTAATCCATATATTCCGCTTGTTTTATCTAGTTGTATATCAATATTAGCTGTAATCATTGCTTATAGGTTTGAAGAAGTAGAAATAGAAAAAACAAAAGAAACAACTATATCAGAATCAGTAAAAGATGTTAAGCAATGTTTTAAATTTATTATGAAATCAAAAAGATTGAAATCATTATTTTTGTTTACATCGATATTTGGCGGTGTATTAATGATGATTTCCACTTATGAAAAAAAACTTCTAACAGATTTACAAGTAGCTCCACAATATTTTGGCATTATTTTTGCAATATTAACTCTTGTACAATCTTTTTCAATAGTATATCAAGATAAAATCCATAATACTTTTAAAAATAAAACACTGGCAATGATATCTATACCAATATTTTTATCTTTTATTATAACTGGCATTGTTGCTAAGTTGAATTTGAATTTTTCTTTTACAATCATAATAGTTATGTTTGCATTTTTTATACATCATTTCTTTAGAGGACCTTATTGGGTATTAGAGGATAAATATGTTACTAATTTCACAACCACTAATATTAGAGCTAAAATTTTATCGACAAGTAATTTAACAAAAAATGTTGGAGAAATAGTTATTAGTTTTTTAGGAGGATTATTATTAGAATTTTATAGTACAAGCACAGCATATTTAATCATAGGAATGGTTGGGGTAACTGTTATCTTACTTGTACTAAAATATATGAAAAAAAGAATTGGGTTAAATCCAGAAGAATATGATAAGAAAGATATAGAATATAAAGAATAAATTAATGTAAATTAAAAAAAAAACAAGGTTTTATATTGCTATTTTACATAAAATAAGATGTGATATGAATACATTTTATACATTTATTTCCATATTCACTAATTAGTGGAGGATTTTCCTCTTACTTTTTGGTTTAATGAAAATTTCAGGTATTGATATCTAGAGGTGAAAAAAGAGCAAATTTTGCTCTTTTTTCATAATATTAAATCTTTATTTCAAAGAAAAAGAATTTAAAATAGCATTAGATAAGGTTTCATTACCAGTAGTATAGATAATTGTAAATCGAAATACCATGTCATTTTTTTCTGTAATAAATACAATACTGTTGTCATTTGTTTCAATGCAATATCCCTTTGTTCCACTATCTAATGTTACATATCCTTCTTTTTTTATATCTAATTCAATTTTTGTACCATCTGGCATGACTTTATTTTTTTCAAAGTCGATTATATTTTCAATGGTGTCATTATCAAATCTAGCAATTACAATTTGATTCCCGTTGTTATCGATAAAGGATTCAACCATATCATTGGTTAATGAGGAGTCAGAATCTGATAGGGATGAAGGATAAGAAAATGTAATACCATATTTAGAATTTTCGTATTTCTTATCTAACATAGTTGTTGAAGTAGGCTTTGTTGTGTTTGTATTTTCAACTGCGCTATTAGAATCCATTTTTTCTTGCAAATTATTTATGCTTCTTTCTAAGTTCGTTACTTGTGCTTGCAATTCAAGAGATTTATCGTTTGCTTTTATTTTTTCATCATAAGATAGATAGAGAAAAATTGCCATAACAAAAATTACGATTAATGCTATTATTAAGAAGAATGTTGATAGACTTATCTTTGTAACTTCCTTTTCTGCCATCTTTATTCACCAACCTTCTTTTTGTAACAAATATTTATATATTAAATTCTACCATTTCCACTATTTTTTTTCAATACAATATGTTATAATTGCAATAGAAAATAAATATTGAGGAGGTCAAATGGATTTTTTAATTATATTAATAGAAGGATTTGCATCTTTTTTATCACCATGTGTATTACCAATGTTGCCAATGTATGTATCATATTTTGCAGGGCAAGATAAAGACTTGAAAAAAACAATTTTAAATTCCTTTGGATTTGTTTTAGGATTTACCATTATCTTTGTGCTATTGGGGATATTTGCGGGAACGTTGGGAAAATTAATAACAGCCAATGGCAGATATATAAATATTATATTTGGAATTATTATTATTTTGTTTGGAATGAATTATATAGGAATATTAAATATAAAAGTACTAAATCAATCCAAAGGAATAAAGAAAAATACGGATAAACTGAGCTTTTTTTCAGCAATCTTATTTGGGATGGTTTTTTCTATATGTTGGACACCATGTGTAGGCGTATTTTTAAGTAGTGCCTTAATGATGAGTGCTACTTCAGAAAATATTTTAAAAGGTGGATTTATGCTGTTTATTTATTCGATTGGACTAGGAATACCATTTATTTTAACTTCTATATTTTTAGAGAGATTAAAAAATACATTTGATTGCATTAAAAAGCACTATAATATGATAAATAAAATAGCAGGAATTATACTAATTTTTAGTGGAATTAAATTAATGTTTTAGGAGGAGAATAAATGGATAGAAAGAAAAAGTTAATCATTGAAATCGTTTTATTTGTATTACTATTAATCGGTATAACGGTTATCTATAATTGCTTCATTGTACCAAAAAATGAGGTAACAAACGCCGAAGAGAAAATAGAAATAATGGAAATTAAAGATGCGGAACAATTTGAGCAGGAAGTAATTAATGAACATGGCACTGTTTTTATTGATTTTTATGCTACATGGTGCATGCCATGTGAAGCAATGAGCCCGATTATTGAAGAAATAGCAAAAGAGCATAAAGAGGTGAAATTTGTAAAAATAGATGTAGATAAAAATGAAGAATTGGCAATAAAATATAATATTATGAGTATACCAACCATGATTATCATGAAAAATGGAGAGGTAATCAAAAATTTTATAGGTGTGACAGATAAAGAAAGCATAATCAGAGAATTTTAATCAATAACAATATGAAAAATAAGGAGCAGTCATTTCGACTGCTCCTTTGGTAAATTACTTTAAATGGAAATAAAAGCCATATTCTTTGTAATATTTATTTCCAATTTTTGCTTTCTTTGTCTTTACAATGCTGCCACCAAGTTCTTGGTAAAATTGGATGGCTTTTTCATTATCGCTAAGACACCAAATGACCATGTTTTTCTTTCCAAGAGATGCCAGGTGTTTACAAGTTTCTAAAAACAGAGACGTTCCAATTCCTTTTCCAGTTTCTCCTGGTTTTACGTAAAGACTGACAAGTTCCGAATCAAACCAATCGATATTAGGCATAGGGTTAAAGCAGGCATAACCAAGAACCTCATTTCTTCGTACTGCTACAAATACTAAGTCTTTATATTCTTCAAAACTAGCCTGATAGCGTTTTGTTTGTTCCTCATAATTTAAGGAATTTAGAAAACTCGAAGAAACAATGGAATCATAGGCAGTTTTCCAACCGTCTACTTTGATTCTTGCCATCTGTTCTTGGTCTGCATAGATATTTTTACGAATGATGTAATCATCTTTAGGTTCCAGAAGAAGAATGGCATTATGAATATTTGTAATACCTCTTACCAGCTTTTCCTCTTCAAGAGAAAAAGTAATTCTTCCTACTAATTCATCATAAGGCCAAGAAATGGATTGCCCAACTAAAAAGCGGGTCCGAGAAGTTGCATAGAAAAATCGAAGCAAATCTTCATCGGTTCGGATTGCCTTTCCTTTATATTTCATTCCCCTGATTTGGGTAAAATCAAGGATAGCAAAAAATCCAGATTCTGGTTCCAAATTTTCAGGAAAGCTTACCATAGGAATACCAGCTAATATTTTCCTAGCTTCTTCCTCTCCTAAAATGTTAGTTACGGTTTCAGAAACCCGTTTTTTAAGTGTAGGGGCGATTGCATCAATCCCACATACCATAGCTTTTAACAAATTAAACTTATAGACATAGATTTTTCTTAAGTGACTAAAGTAACTGTTATAAGCTTGGTATCTTTCCTCGCTTCCATTAAAAGCACCAACAAGAGCTTCTCCAATAAGAGCTGGAGCTGAATCCATGGTTTGGAAAATTCGGTTAATGATTTCTCGAATAATTACTTCATCAGCAACAACGAATCCAGCTCTCAAACTAGCCATAGAATAACTCTTTGAAAGGCCGAAAAGAGAAATGGTGTTTCGAAACATTCCTGGTATGGTTGCGATAGGCATTGCCAAATTGTCCTTGTCATAAGTGATATCACGATATACAAGGTCATCAATGACAAAGACGCCGCGTTTCATACAGATATCGGAAATTTCGTATAAAAGAGAAAATTCATTTTTCCCCATAACCTTTCCAGTAGGATTATTGGGATTGGCATTTAGAAATGCTGTTACCCGCGGTACATATCCTTTTCGACGATGATAGACTTGTTGCAAGCTTTCGTTTAGTTCATCAATTCGTTTCGCAAGTTTAGAAGGATTTACTAAGAAGTTATCTTCTTTTTCAAGCTTCAGAACTTCTACTTCAGCACCTGCTCTTTCTGTGCGAATGGTAAAGAGTCCATAATTTGGACCAGTTACTAATACAACATCGCCAGGATTGCATAAGATGTTAATGATTTGGTTGAAAAGTATCGAAGTAGAAACGGAAAAGGTAATGTTATGAACGGAAAGACCTTTTTCATCAATATCATCATAAGAATAGGGATTGGTATTGACAAATCCTTCCCTTTCTACATAATCCAAAAGTTTTTGCCGTATCTCATCAGCACCTTCTGTATAAGGATAACGATACATTAAATCGCAATCCAATGATTTTTTCATTGCTGCAACGGCTGGTGGAAAAGGTGGAAACATAGTAGGATTTCCAGAACCTAAGTCAGTGTCTGGAATCGTTGTAATGTTTTCGTCACGGACTTCATAGCCATAAAAGTCAATAGCGTCAGCAATTGCCTGAACAGTGGGATTGAATTCCTCTCCATCTAATCTTGCTCCGATATTGGGCAGACCAAATCGCCTTTCTCTTAAATGTGGCCGCTCTCTTAATAATCTGTCAATAGCACTTGATTTTGTAAGCATATAGTTTACCTCCTATTATTGATTTACGTAATATTATACCACAAAAAAGCTTGAAAGTAAACTAATATTGATTAATTAAAAGATGTATGATATAGTATAAACTACATACTAAATCGAAAAGAGGAGAAACATGAAAAGTCCAGTGGAAAAAAACAAGGAATATATAGTAGATATTATAGACAATGGATTTGAAGGAGAAGGAATAGCCAAAATAGAGAATTTTGCTATTTTTATTCCCAATGCTATAAAAGGTGAAAAAGTAAGAATTGTAGTGGTAAAGGTATTATCTTCTCATGCTTTTGGAAAAATATTGGAAATTATAGTGCCATCAGAGAAAAGAATAGAAAGTGATTGTAAAACCTATAAAAGATGTGGTGGTTGTAGTTTAAGACATATCCAATATGAAACAACTTTACAAATGAAACAAAATGCCATACAAAGCTTAGTAGACAAAACTTTAGAAAATAAAATAAAAGTACAATCTGTAATTCGGAATGGAAAATCCATATCATTATAGAAATAAAGCACAATATCCAATTGGCTTTGGCAAAAATGGAAAACCAGTTATACGGGGTATTTGCTAATCGAACTCATGAAATAATACCAATCCATACATGTTTGATTCAAAATCAGAAAACAGAAGAAGTAGCAAAATTTGTATTTGAATATATTGTGAAAAATAACATTAGTGTTTACGACGAAAAGACAGGAAAGGGATTAGTAAGGCATATTGTAACGAAAATAGGAATTAAAACAAAGCAAATTATGTGTATCATTGTAATCAATGGAAAAGAGATACCAAAAGAAAAAGATTTAGTAAAACAAATAACAACACATTTTTCAGAAGTAAAGACAATTGTAAAAAATATCAATACAAAAAATACAAATGTTATTTTAGGACAAGAAAATATTAATTTATATGGCGATGGTTATATTGAGGATAAATTAGGAGAATATACTTTTAAAATATCACCTTTATCATTTTACCAAGTAAATCCATTGCAAGCGGAACGATTATACAAAATGGGAGTAGAAGCGGCAGAAATAACGAAAGAGGATATCGTATTTGATTTATATTGTGGAATTGGTACAATTTCTTTATTTATGTCTCAATATGCTAAAAAAGTTTATGGAATTGAAATTGTAGAAGAAGCGGTAAAAATGGCAAATGAAAATGCACAATTGAATCGAGTGGATAATGTTGAATTTATAGCAGGCGATGTAGAGCAAATTTTAGATGAGTTGTTACAGAAACAAAAAGTAGTTCCAGATATTGTTATGGTAGATCCACCTAGAAAGGGATTAGATAATAGAACGATAGAAAATCTTTTGATGATAAAACCGAAAAGATGTATCTACATTAGTTGTAACCCAGCTACTCTAGTGCGTGATTTGGCTAAATTGGAAGAATTGTATGAAGTAAAAAGTATTCAACCAGTAGATATGTTCCCATATACCAATAGCTGTGAAGTGGTTTCTGTATTGCAGCTAAAAAATGATGGCTAGTTTGGTGCCTGTCCCAAAACTAACCATTTGGTAGAGTGAAAGGAGAAAATAAATGAAAAAAACAATTGGCGTAATTTTGAGAGAAAACACATCAGAATATAAAGGAATTCCGTTATATTCATGTAGGAGAGATGTAATTCAATACCTAAAAAGATATGATGTAAATATTATAGGAATACCAATCGTATTTGAAAATGAAGAGGAGTTTGACAAAATAAAAGAAATAATTGATTTTTGTGATGGTATTATATCACCAGGAGGTTCTAAAATATATGACATAGACTATCAAATCATAAAATATTTACATGAAATAGATAAACCAACATTAGGAATTTGTTTGGGAATGCAGATTATGGGAAAATTATTTAATGGAAAAGTAAGGACTGTAATTGAGGATGGAACACATTGTAGTGAAGAAGAATATGTCCATCAAGTTGTGATAAAGAAAGATAGTTTATTATACAAGATTATGCGAGAAGAAATAATTAGGGTAAATAGTAGGCACATGAGGCAAATACCTTATACGAATTTGGATTGTGTTGCTTATAGTGAAGACAATGTATTAGAAGCAATTGAAGATAAAAATAAAAAATTCTTTATGGGAATTCAATGGCATCCAGAATCTTTAATGGAAGATACATATAGTAGACGATTGTTTGACTATTTTATAAAAATATTATAAATCAATCTTTGAAAAAAAGGAGAAATTTAGAATGAGTGTATATATAAGTGGAAGTAATAGAAAACAGAATTGTTATAATGTTTTAAAAGATTTAAAAAAACAAAATGATAAAATTATTTGTTTAGCAGATAAAAGTATTAATTATTGTTTAGGTTGTAGTGCATGTGTAAATGAATTAGAAGGATATTGTATCATAGAGGATGATATGCAAGAAATATATGAAGAAATAATAAAAAATGATAAAATAGTTATAGCAACGCCTGTATATATGAATCACATATCAGGAATTTTAAAGAATGTTGTAGATAGATTTAATCCGTTTTGTAAGGAAGAAGGATTACTTAAAGGTAAGAAATTTTATATTATTGTGATTGGACAAATGGAGGAAGATGAAAATAGAGAAATTGCAAAAAATATCAAAGAATATTTTGAGGGAATTGGTGAGTTTTTAGGATTTGAATCTATTTTTCTAAGATATTTATCCAGTGGAGATATAGAAAATATAGATGATGTAGCTAAAAATTATGATAATTATAAAGAAATTATAAAACAGATAAAGGAACAAATAGAACAATAATACTATAAAAAATCTACGAAAAACTAGAGCAATACAGAAACTAAAAGAAAAGAATAAAAAAATAAAAAAAATTTGAAAAAATGCTTGACAACTATGTGAAAAATTAGTATAATAAAAAACGTCGAAAGACGAAACGGTCGCTTAGCTCAGCTGGGAGAGCATCTGCCTTACAAGCAGGGGGTCATAGGTTCGAGCCCTATAGCGACCACCATCTTTTACGGCCTGGTAGTTCAGTTGGTTAGAACGCTAGC
>CARUQW010000062.1 GCA_949077355.1 uncultured Clostridia bacterium
TTTATGATATTTATTTAAGAAATTTCAAAAGCATATGGTCTATATAACCAAATTATTTTTAAGCGATTGCCTTTTTTTCTTTGATTTTATGGAAATTTTATGTTATAATTGTATTATGTTACTTAATATTTTATATTCATAAAGGAGGTTACCCCTATGACAAAAATCAGTTTAGACGAACTTATTCATGTCGATTGGAGTCAGTATTTTTCTCCTGTTGACGCCAGCATTGCCAAAGCATTGGCACAGGAACTCATGCACGATGCCATTGACCACGAAGGTTGCTTGCCTGATAAACTAGAAGTATCTTGTCATTTTGCAGACAATATCATCTTCTATGTTCTCTTGAAAGCAACTGGTAAAAAAGCTACGTCTATCAAAAGAGAAATCGGCAAATTAACTGTTGTTACTTTGGAATAATCTCCACAACCAGCCAGCAAGTGAATGCTTGCTGGTTCTCTTTATCTTTTCTATTTTATTATAAATAATGGTTTTCCATATTCTACCGTTTCTTCATCTTTTACTAAAATTTCTACAACTTCTCCATCAAATTCTGATTCAATTTCGTTCATTAATTTCATAGCTTCAATAATACAAAGGACATCACCTTTTTTTACTTTTTGCCCAACTGATACATAAGCTTCACGATTAGGAGAAGGTTTCGCATAAAAAGTTCCTACCATTGGTGATTTTACAATGTTTCCCTCTTCTACTTTTTCTTCTTTTGGAATCTCTACCTCTTCACTTTTTTCTATTTTTGCTATTTCTTTTACTGGTAAGTTTTCTACTACAACTTGCTTCTCTTCTTTTTTCATACTAATTTTAGTACCGTCTGGAAAATCAATATCAATTGCTGTTAATTTTGAATTACCCATATCTTCCATTAATTGTTTGATTTTTTCGTATTCCATCCTCTTTTCATCCCTTTCTCAATTCTAATATTTTTTTAAAATAATACTACTATTATGACCACCAAATCCTAGCGAATTTGACATTACTACTGTAACTTCTTTGTGTCTTAGTTCATTTGGTACAACATCTAAATCACATTCTTCATCTTTTTCTTGATAGTTAATGGTCGGTGGAATAAGTTTTTCTTCTATTGTCTTCGTACATAGAATAGCTTCTACTGCACCTGCAGCACCTAACAAATGTCCCATATTTCCTTTGGTTGAACTTACCATTACTTTTTTAGCTGCTTCTCCCAAAGCTGATTTAATTGCCATCGTTTCACAAGAGTCATTTAAATGAGTCGATGTACCATGTGCATTAATATAGTCAATATCTTGTGGTTGAATCATAGCATCTTGTATTGCTCTCTTCATAGCTCTTGCTCCACCTTCTCCTTCTGGTGCTGGTGAAGTAATGTGATAAGCATCGGAAGTTGCTCCATAACCAATTACCTCTGCATAAATTTTAGCACCTCTTTTGATTGCATGTTCTAACTCTTCTAAAACAAGAACACCTGCTCCTTCTCCCATAACAAATCCATTTCTTTCTTTATCAAATGGAATACTAGCTCGGTTTTTATCTGTTGCATAAGATAATGCTTTCATATTTTCAAATCCTGCAATTCCAACGCTACAAATAGAGCTTTCCGTTCCTCCTGCTAAAATCACATCTTCTGAACCATATTTTATCGTCTTATAGGCCTCTCCAATGGCATGTGTAGAGGATGCACAAGCTGTTACAATAGAAATCGATTCCCCTTTTGCTCCCAACTCAATGGCAACATTTCCAGCTGGCATATTCGCGATTGCCATAGGAATAAACATTGGAGACACTCTATTATTTCCTTTTATACAATTTACCTCACATTGTTCTTGAATGGTTTGTAATCCTCCAATACCTGAACTTACAAACACACCAACTCTTTCCATATCAGTATTCTCTTTGGTAATTCCACTATCTTGAAAAGCTTCTCTTGCCGCTATAATAGCAAATTGCGAACTTCTATCTAATCTTTTTGCTTGCTTCCTATCAAAGTGCTCACTTGCTTCATAATTTTTTACTTCTGCTGCTAATTTTGTTTTATAATTTGTAGTATCAAATAAAGTTATTTCATCAATTCCACACTTTTTTTCTTTAATACCCTTCCATGTTTCCTCTACATTATTTCCAATTGGCGTAATCGCTCCTAAACCTGTAATTACAACTCTTCTTTCCATTTCTATTTTCCTTTCTTTACATTAACATACCACCATCAACATGTAGCACTTGGCCAGTTATATAAGAACTATCTTCTGAAGCCAAAAATTTAACTACATTGGCTACATCCTGAGCTTCTCCCATTCTTTTTAATGGAATATTTTTAGCAATTTCTTCTTTTACTTCATCTTTCAAAATTTCTGTCATACTTGTTTCAATAAAACCTGGCGCTACCGCATTTACTAAAATCCCTCTAGAAGCTACCTCTTTTGCTAAACTTTTAGTAAATCCAATAATCCCTGCTTTTGATGCTGCATAATTGGTTTGACCTGCATTTCCAGACACACCTACCACAGAAGAAATATTAATAATTCTTCCAGAACGTGCTTTTAACATAGGATTGATTGCATTTTTTGTCACATTAAAAGTTCCTATCAAATTGACATCAATCACTTGTTCAAAATCTTCCTTCTTCATTCTCATTAGCAGCATATCTTTGGTAATTCCCGCATTATTCACTAATACATCTATTTTTCCGAATTTATCAATAACTTGTTTTACCAATTGTTCACATTCTTCAAAAATAGAAACATCACCTTGTACCGCCAAACATTCGACATTATTTTCTCTAATTTCTTCTTTTATACTCTTCAATTCTTCATTTTCTTTGCGATAATTAAGAGCAATATCATATCCCTCTTTTGCTAACGTAATCGCAATTTGTTTTCCAATTCCTCTTGTTGCACCTGTAATCAACGCTACCTTACTCATCTTCTTTCCTCCATCCCCAAAATCATCAAACTTTCAACATCCTGAATATTTAATATTGTAATTTCTCTGTCTGTTTTTAATCTTTTTACAAAACCAGATAATGTTTTTCCTGGTCCTACTTCTATAAAGGTATCAACTCCCATTTCTAGCATTGTTTCTAAGCTCTTTGAGAATCTAACTGGACTAATGATATGTTTTGCTAAAATTTCTTTTATATCATCTTCTTTATGATAAATCGTTCCATCTAAATTTTTAACAACTGGTATGTTGAAATCATGAAACGTAACTTTTTCTAGTTCTTCTCTTAATTTTTCAGATGCTTTCTTTAATTTTTCAGTATGAAATGGTCCTGCTGTTTTTAAAATTCTTACTTTTTTAGCTCCTAATTCTTTGGCAATTAATTCTGCTTCTTCTACTGCTTCTTTTTCTCCCGATATTACGATTTGCCCTATCGTATTGAAATTAGCTGGAACCACAAACCCTTTTGTCACTTTTTGGCAGACTTCTTGCACTTGTTCTTCCGTCATTCCCATAATAGCTGCCATTGACCATTCTCCTTCTGGTACTAGTTCTTGCATATATTGACCTCTTTTTTGAACTAATTTTACTCCTTCTTCAAAACTGATAGCTCTACTATTAATCAAAGCTGTGTATTCACCTAAGCTAAGCCCTGCAGAAACATCTACTTTTATACCGTTTTGTTTTAATATTTCTAAAATCGCTAAACTCATGGTTAAAATAGCAAGTTGTGTATTCTTTGTTTCATTCAATTCTTCTTCTTTTCCATTAAAAGTAATTTGAGCAATATCAACTCCTGTTATTTTTTTTACTTTTTCATATATCTCTTTTACGACTTCATATTTTTCATATAAATCCTGTCCCATTCCTACTCTTTGTGAACCTTGTCCTGGAAATAAAAATCCTATTTTCATTTTTTAATCTTCCTTTCTAAAATCAAATCCCCATTATTTAGTTTCCGAAAATACCGTCTCTTTTCTAATTTTTCTTCAAAAGAATTACAGAATGCAGCTATTACCTTTTGTCTGTCTACCATTATATGAAACTCTTTTTGAATCGAAGATGCTATTTCTTTTATTTCTTCTTTCTTGAATTCTTTTTGATTCGTATTAATTCCGAATTCCAATTACAATATCTTTAACTTTTTCTCCTTTTAACTTTGTCTCTGTCAAAATTCCTCCTATTTTTTTTCCTTGATGAACTAAATCATTTGGAAATTTAATTTCTAAAGATATGTTATATAATTTTTGAAATACTTCTACCCAAGTTTCTGCAATTTCGATGGTAATTCCTTCTAACTTATGAATCTCACAATCAGCTGCTATAAAAAAAGTAAAAGCTATATTGTTTTCTTCATCGGTATACCATTTTCTCCCATGCGTTCCTTTTCCTTTTGTCTGTTTACCTGCTAAAATAATGGTTCCATTTGAAATCGTTCCTTTTTCTATTTGCCTCCAAACTTCTAGTTGAGTAGAATCAATTTCAGGATAATATAGCATGGTTCTTCCCAAAAATTTAGTTGTTAAACTTTCCAATTGCATCCGCTTCCTCTTTTCTAATTTGCTCTAAATTATTTTGCCTTTTTATTTTGTTTGTTGTTGTTTTAATTAAAGGCTCCTGTGTTAAAATAATTCCTTTAATTGCTTTGTAATGTGGCATTGTTTGATTGATTTCTTTTATTTTTCCATTTATTGCTTGATAAATTTCTTCTTTTCCCTGTACCTTATAAGCATTTTCTACAATTTCTTGATTATAAACCAATTTCGCAAAAATTTTAATATCATTCTTATCTTCTGACATTTGCTTTCCAAATACAAAAGATTCCTCTATTCCTTCGATACGATTAATCAGATTTTCCATTTCTTCTGGAAAAATATTTTTTCCATTTTTTAAAACAATGACACTTTTCTTCCTTCCACAAATAAATATATATCCTTCTTCATCAATTTTTGCTAAATCTCCTGTATAAAACCAACCATCTACTAATGCTTTTTTCGTTTCTACTCGATTTTCAAAATATTCCAGCATCACATTCGGTCCTTGTACTATTAATTCTCCAATTCCTTCTTGATTTTTATGAATTATTTTAGCCTTTACACTTGGTACTACTTTTCCAATCGAACCAACTTTATAATATTTTTTGGTTCCTATTGCTACAACTGGTGATGTTTCCGTTAATCCATATCCTTGCACTAAATTAAGACCTAGTAATCTATATTTTTCTTCAATTCCACTATCTAAACTAGCTGCTCCACTAATTAGTAATTTGACATTTCCCCCTAGCATATCATGAATCTCTTGAAAAGCATTCTTTTTTTCTTCCATACTACAATTCCTATATTTTTCTTCTTTTTGTAAAATTTCTTCTACTTTTCCTTGCTTTTCTAACTGTCTTCGAATTATTTTAAAAATTCTTTCATAGATAGCTGGAACAGATGCCATAACTGTCACATTATATTCTTTCATATTTTCTGGAATATGTCGTATTCCATCACAGAATACAGTTTTTGCTCCTTTATATAAAGCAAATAAAAAACCTACTGTACATTCAAAAACATGATGTAATGGCAAAAAAGATAAAAATACATCGTTACAATTGACATCTAGTATAGACGCAATGTCCATCAAATTAGAGCATAAATTCTTATGAGATAATGCTACTATTTTTGAAGCTGATGTGGTTCCAGATGTAAATAACATGATACTCATTTTTTCATTATCTATTTCACGCTTTATAAATTCGGTATTTCCTTGTTGTATTAGTTTTTTTCCTTTTTCAATCAACTCTTTTTCGGAATAAATTCCTCTTCTATGTTCTACTCGATCCATAGATATCAAATGTTTTAATTTTCCAACGCCTTCATATTTTGCATTTTCCAATATTTCTTCGTATTTTTTAGAATAAAAAATAGCTTCTACTTCTGAACGCTCAATTAAACTTTTCAATTCATTTTCTGGTAATGATTTATCTAATGGTACTACAATTCCAGTTCCACATACGATAGATAGGTAAGCAATTTCCCATTCTATTCGATTTTCTCCTATTACTGCAATTCTTTTATTTTTCAATCCCATATCAATTAAAGCTGTCCCTAATGCATCAATGTCTTCTCTTACTTCTTTATGGGTTATGCTTTTATATTTTCCTTCTCCTAATTTTATTTGATAGGCTATTTTGTCAGCATATTTTTCTCCTGATTTTTTTAACATATCTTTTAAATCTGTTATTTTCATGTATTCATAGATTCTTTCACTCATCCTTTTTCTCCTCGTTTGTTATTTACTACTCTATTATTTATACCATAATTTTACTAAAAAACGATTAGACTGACAGGTCAGTCTAATCGTTTTTCGTTATAAAATTCTAGTTTATAAAAATTTCCATGGACTATCATAATCATCACTAATGCTCCAACTGGTAATAAGTCTCCCTTGGTAATCTAGTTGATAGTTTGCATTTGCTTCAATTTTATCAGTTATTGTTATTCTTGATTCATTATAAAGTAAAAAATTGCAAGTAGCCATACCATTACCATTCCATCCTGCTGCAGCCACAAATGGAATTCCATCTTGTATGATATAATGAATTGCCCATTCTGATTGCCTTCGATTTGATTCTGAAATAGGTAATCTAAAAAAATCCTCCCAAGTATCACCGAAGATTTGCCTTAAATTCTACACCATTTACTTCGAACACAATTGGTATCTCTTCCTTTGCAATCTCTATTTTTCCATTTCTACCATTTACCATATATTGATTACCTGTTTTTTTGAATGTTACCTCTATTTTGCTATTTTTATCAACAGCTATTGCATTTGCATTTTGATTATTTAGTTGCAGTTGTAATTCTTTTGCTACGATTTGTGTTTCTTGCTCCTTTTCTAATTTTTCTGCTATGGCTGAATTATATGCCAAAGTTATTTGTTCCCTCTCTTCTCCTTCAATTGTTACATTATTAGCAGTTTTAGCTTTCATTAACACTCCATTTTCTCCTGTTAAAGTAATAATACTAACCCCTGCTAAAATTAATAATACAATTATTGTTATAACTAGTGCTATTAATGTAATTCCATTACCTTTTTTCATTTTTTTTCGTCTCCTTTTTTATTTTATTATATCTTCATAGTTCTTTCTAAACAATAAAAAAAGGGCTTTTTTATAATAGCCTTTTTACATAATTATCTAACTATTTTAAATAATAATTCGTTTTCTATCCTCATAAGATAAAATAGAGGTGTATTAAAACATGAAATTTCTGTCCAATTGTTTAAAAGGAATTGCTATTGGGAGTGGAGCTATTCTACCTGGCATTAGTAGTGGTGTATTTTGTGTGATTTTTGGAATTTATGAAAAACTTTTAGATAGCATTTTAAACTTTTTTAGTGACATTAAAAATAATTTTAAATTTCTTTTTCCCATTGTTATTGGTATTGGATTTGGAATCATCTTATTTGGTAATATTTTAAATTATTGTTTATACCAATTTCCAATTCAAACAAAATCAATTTTCATTGGACTTATTTTAGGAAGCCTTCCTGCCTTAATGAAAGAAATAAATACAAAACAAAAATTGAAAAACTCCTATTGGCTATTCTTTCTATTTGCACTTTTGCTTGGATTAGGATGTATTTTTTTAGAAAACACCTTAGCCATTCAAACATTAGAAAATGTTAATTTTCTTTATCTTATCTGGTGTGGATTTCTTATGTCAGTTCGGAATTGTCGTTCCAGGAGTCAGTAGTACCATTATTTTAATGTTATTAGGAATTTATCCTATTTACCTTTCTTCTGTATCTAACTTATATTTTCCTACACTAATTCCCATTGGCATTGGCATTATCATTGGCGGTCTCTGTTTTATGAAACTAACTAAATTTTTATTAGAGCATTTTTATGCCCCTACATTTTTTGGCATTATTGGTTTTACCGTTGGTTCTATCTTTGTTTTGCTACCTACCTTTACTTCTAATCTAGATATACTAATTAGCATTTTGTGTTGTATTGTTCGGATTTCTTATTGCCTCTACCCTTGAAAAGAATGATTTTGGGGACAGAGGAAAAAGTCAGGGAGATTAGGGGGACGTTTCTTGCCAGAGGGGACGGACCTTTTTGGCAATTTTTAGAATTTTA
>CARUQW010000063.1 GCA_949077355.1 uncultured Clostridia bacterium
CCCAGGCTGCCTAGTACCTAATCAAAAAATGTCCAATTTTTTGGGTTCAGTACAACTCATAAACAGGATTCTTCTTCTATTTTATCTTCCACCAGGGCCCTCTTCATCTTCACCAGGAGCAGAAGGATTATGAGATTGCCATTGCTCTTTTACTTTCATAGCAGATTGATGTCTTCTTTCCTCTTCCGATAATTTTGGCGTTGTTCGAATTAGTGAATCTAATACAGCTATATCGATTTTTTCTTCACGTTTATACTTTCTAGCAAGGTCAGCTTGTTCCATTTGCTCACATAAAGCGAAATCTAAGTTTGCCTCTTCTGCTATTTTCCTTTTGGTAGCTTCGATGGTAGCAAGTCCTTGTGGTGTTAACATTTCGTTTTTAAATCTTTCATCTTTGGCTCGAATGATATTTCGAATTTCTTTTCTTGTATGTGGTTGTCTTGATTTAGCAAATTCTTTTGCTCGAAATTGTTCAATTTTATCTTCTTCTAAAGTCTTTTTAACAAGTTCAAAGTCTCCTTGTGTGATTGGCTCAACACCTTCTCCTGTTACAATTCTTTGCCTTACCAATTTTAAATAATGTTTTTTTATCTTATCATTATCCATACTTAAAATAAAATTAACAGATTTTTCTATATTTGTACAATCACTATTTTCCAAAGTATCAAAAGTACTACGAATGGAATCTTGTACCGATAAATTAAGTGGTGTTACTTTAGAATAATATTTGGTATGAATTTGTTCAGGATTTTTGTAATAATAGCTTAGCAATTTTTCAACAATCAATCTATTTCTTACAACGTTTTCTGCTGTCAATAATCCTTTGGTTCCTTCCTCTAAAAAATAAATAACATTTTCATAACTTTTTCTTAGTTCTTCTAAATTTTGCAAAGCATCCATATGGTCTGTTATTTTTCCCTTTTGAATGGCTTCCTTTACAATTTTAGCAACAATTTCGTAGATTCTTTCTTGAGAAGTTTTTTGAGCAAAATCAGGATTTTTAAATTTTTCTAATTTAATATAATTACCTAATTCACTAAAATCCATATTTTTATATTCGATTTTATCAGTATGTCGAATAGCTTGCGCTACTAAATCTTTGGGAGGTTCTGGTACTCTTGTTGTACTATGCGCTAAAATGGCAGTAATCATTCGATTAGCATCGATATGCTCTAAATCAATCGTTCCATTATGTAATAAATCATAAAAGATTAAAGCGCTTTGTTCATTATGTTCAAAACTTAATGTGATATCACTACCAATATGTCCCTGTTCTTCCTCATAATCATTGCCAAAACACTTAATTCTTTTGGCAATGATGGCATCGATTTGTTCTGTATCGTTAATTTCTTGCATGAAGTGATTAATGGTTCTTTCTCCATCATGACCAAAGGGAGTATGACCTAAATCGTGTGCAAGAGAACAAATTTCAGTATATAATAATTCTTTTTTCTTATTTAAAATAAATATTTCAGATTTTTTTTGTTCTTCTGTAGCACATTCATCATAAATACCACTGATAATAGACTGAGCAATTTCTGAAATATTTTGACTATGTTCTAAACGAGAACGAATAATTTGAGTGTTTTTTTGTTCACTAGATTGCGTTTTTCCATATAATAATTTATAAGAAGATGATTGGATTAGCAGTTCTTTTACTTTTAATAATTCTTCTATTTCAAGATTTAATTCATTCACATTTTCTTTTAATTGGATTGACATGTTTCCTTTTTTTATCATCATATAACATCATTCTCCTTTCCAATCGTATACTCTAATTATACCATTTTCTGTTAAGTTATGCAAATTAAGAATGAAGTATAATACATTGACATAATTTTTGAGTGGTTGATAAAATCTAGACAAGAAACTAAGGAAGGATGAGTTTTATGAAAAATACAAAGGGGATTACATTAATGGCATTAATAGTAACCATAATTGTTTTAATGATATTATCAGGAGTAACAATTGCCAGTTTAACGGGACAAAAGGGGATTATTAAAGAAGCCAAAACAGCTAAAGAATTAGCCGAAAAAGCAGCATTAGAAGAGCAAGTAGAATTAGCTATTATAAAGGCAGAACAAAAATATAGAAATCCAACAATAGATAATGTAATTGAGGAATTAAAAAATAATAAAGTGATTAGTAAGGATAATCAAGTAAATAAAGAAACAGGAGCGATTCGAACGGACCTAGGATATGAAATAACAGGAAAATTAGATGACTACATTGGAAAAGTATCGGTAGGAGATGGTAATACAACTGGAGACGGAAATCAAACAGGAGGAGGAGATACGCCAATACCACCAACTCAAACTCTGCCAACAGATGATAATACCAAACCATATTTACCAGAAAGTGAAGACACAAAAATAATTAGTAATAATCCAGAAACTGGTATTATCATACAAGATAGTAAGGGGAATGAATGGGTGTGGATAGAAGTACCAAAGTCTATTTATACAACGACTACAAAAAATACAGATTATGACGTGATTGAAAAAGCAATGCAGACATATGCTAGTGCATATAGAAATGCAAGCTATACAGATAAATGGGATTCGATTAATCATCATGGATTAAGTAGTTCAGAATATACGGAATTAAAAAATAGTATGCTAAAAAGTGTATTTGATAATGGAGGATTTTATATAGGAAGATATGAGGCGGGAACAGAGTCTGCAAGATACAGTAAAACAGATGCACTAGTCACACCATTGATACAAAGAGATAAGTATCCATATATTTATATAACATGCAAACAAGCACAAACAAAAGCAAAAGAATTAACAATAGGAGAAAAAAATACTAGTCTAATGTTTGGGATTCAATGGGATTTAGTATTAAAATTTATAGAGGAAAAAGGAAAATTACAGGATGGAACAAAAGTAACGCAAGATATGCTAAAAGGTAATTCAGTAGAATGGGGAAATTATTATTATGCAACATTTGAGATTAAAAGGCAACAAGCATTATATACAGCAACACCAAGAAAAAATGCTTCATGGGATAGTGCTTATAATTATACAAAGCCAAAGACAGGCATATTATTAACAACAGGAGCAACAGACAGAAACAGTGTATTAGGAATCTATGATTTAGGAGGAAATGTTTCAGAGTGGACATTAGAATATACTAATAATACGAATGGCAAATGTACATGTCGAGGAGACTATTATAGTTATACAGGTGAGTATAATCCATATAGGCGATTCTATGAGGCATATAATTACACTGGAAGCCTTGATGATTCAGAGTATACTTCATCAACAGCAGATGGTATTTATGGATTTCGTCCAGCTATGTGGTGAGATACAATAGAATAAAGAAATCATCTTTTATAGAAAAGAAGGTGATTTTTTATAATTAAAAAAGAAGAGTTTAATAACAAAATTATGGAGAAAAAAGCCAAAATCACTTGCCAAATAGAAAAAAATGTGATAGAATTATTCTGCTCTACTTACAGGAAATGTAGGTTAAAAATCCAAAGGGAGGTGAAAATAATGAATCAATACGAAAGTATTATCATTGTTAATCCTAATTTAGACGAAGCTGCATTAAAAGCTTTAGAAGAAAAATTTACAGGATTAATCAATGAAAACGGAAAAGTAGAATCAGTAGAAAATATGGGTAAAAAAAGATTAGCCTATGACATCAAAAAACAAACAGAAGGTACATACTTATTATTCAATTTTGAAGCACAACCAGATTCTATTAAAGAACTTGAAAGAGTTTACAGAATTACAGACGATATCATGAAATTTATCGTAGTAAAAAAAGAAGCTTAAATAGAAATAAGCAAAAAGAAAAAATTAAATAAAGAGAGGGGCCTTTATTTAAAGTAAAGAAAGGTGATATAAAATGAACAAAGTAATATTAATGGGAAGACTAACCAGAGACCCAGAAGTAAGATACACACAAACCAATAACACACTAGTAGCATCTTTTAGTCTAGCAGTAAACAGAAGATTTGTTAGACAAGGAGAAGAAAGACAAGCAGACTTCATCAATATCGTTGCATGGAGTAAACTAGGTGAATTTTGTAGCAAATACTTTAAGAAAGGTCAACAAGTAGGAGTTATCGGAAGAATACAAACAAGAACTTGGGATGACGACCAAGGAAATAAACACTATGTAACAGAAGTAGTAGCAGAAGAAGCATACTTTGCTGATAGTAAAAGAGAAGGAGAAGCTGGAGCAAGCTCTTTTGAAAATACATTTGGAAATACAGCACCAGGAAACATGGGAGCAGACTTTGAAGTATCTTCTAGCGATGACCTACCATTCTAAATAAAAAGAGGGGGGAAATAAAAGAAATGGCAGACAAAAAACAAAATAAAAGAAATAACAAAAACTATGATGAGGATTACAATCCAAGATTCAGAAAACAAAGAAAAAAAGTTTGCGTATTATGCAGTGATAAAAACTTTGTATTAGATTACAAAAATCCAGAACAATTAAGAAAATTCATCAATGATAAAGGAAAAATCTTACCAAGAAGAACAACTGGAGCATGTGCTAAACATCAAAGAGATATCACAACAGCAGTAAAAAGAGCAAGACACATTGCTTTATTACCATATGCACAAAACTAATTCAATAAAGAATATTAAAAAAGAGCACTTTCAATAAAGAGAATTATTGAAAAGTGTTCTTTTTGTTGTATAGAAAACAACAATGAAATTCAAAAATTTAATTGAAAAAAATTAATATTACAGATATAATTGATGCATACTAATTTGTAATAAGCTATGCATAGCAAAAACTTGACAAAATTATTTACAACCAAAAATCAATATGATATAATCAGAATAGTGAAATTTGAGAGGTGAAAATATTGAATCAAATATTAAGTATTGATAATAACAGCAAGAAAGGAAAAGTAAAAAAAGAAAAAACAAGAAATAGTAGACCAATAGAAATTGGTAATATAGTAAAATTTTTTGCAATTTCCATATTAATATTTGGAATATTTATGATAGCTTCAGGTTCTTATGCTATGTATAAAGGAACTACAAAAGAAATTACAAATACTAAACCAGAAATTCGATTTGAACAAACAACAGAAACCGAACTATCATTAAAAATAAAACATGACAAAGAGTTGGTAACGGTAACATATCAATGGAATGAAGAAGAGGCAACACAAGTGCCAACCAATGGCAAAAAAGAAGTCGAAACCAAAATTCAAATACCAACAGGAAGCAATACCTTAAAAGTACATGCAGTTGATATAAAAGGAGAAGAAGCAGAATATGTTAAACAATATGATATTGAAGGAGATATCAATATTAATATAGAACCAGAAGGAAACAATTTGAAAATAACAGCCAATGGAATTAATCAATTGCAATATATGACTTATCGTTGGGATGAGGAAGATGAAACAAGAATTGATATTGAAAATAACAGTATAGAAGAAACCATTGAAATACCAAAAGGTTTACACACACTAACCGTAATTGTAGTAGATGTAAATAATCAAACAGAAACAAAAGAACAAGAAGTAAATGGCGTAACCAAACCAAAGTTAGAAGTAACAACAGATGGATCTGATAACTTTATTATCAAAGCTTCAGACGAGCAAGGAATTAAGAAAATAGAGTTTATTATAAATGAAGAAGAAAGATATGTATTAAATTTAGAAAAAGAATTATCATTAGAAGAAAGAAAAGAATTTGAATATGCATATCCATTACATGAAGGAGAAAACAAACTAGAAGTAACAGTATACAACGAAAGTGATGTAACAGAAACTTTTAGAGCATTAGTGAGAAAATAAGGAGAAGACATGAACATCAATTTATTAGAGCTACTAACATACTTTATCCTATATTCATTTTTAGGATGGGTAATGGAATCAATATTTAGGTCTATTTGTGAAAGAAAAATAATCAATACGGGCTTTTTAAGAGGCCCGTTTTGCCCGATATATGGAATAGGAGCAACAATTATGTTTCTATTCTTAGAAGGATTTGAAAACAAACCAATTTTGTTATTTTTTATTTCCATTATAGTATTAACAATATGGGAATATGTAGTAGGTGTATTTTTAGAGACTGTATTTCATACAAAATATTGGGATTATTCAGACCATAAAATCAATTTTCAAGGAAGAATTTGTTTAACCAATTCTATTTGTTGGGGAGTATTAGGGCTTTTATTTGTAAAATACATTCACCCTTTTGTACAAGAATTAATGGCAAAAATAGATACAGGGTTATTAAACTATATATTAGCAATTTTACTGGTAGTTTTCATAGGAGATACCATTACTACCATTATTCATGTAAAAAATATCAAATCAACATTAGAAAATATAGAGAAAATCAACAGAGAAATCAAAGAGAAATTAAAAGAGGTCAGAAAACTAAAGAAAGAAAAAGAAGAAAAATCGACGGCAGCAGAAAGTATACAACAAGGTTTAGAAAAATTGAAAAAGAAAAGAAACAGAACCATTTTACATTTATACAAAAACGTATATCGTCTAAAAAAGGCGTTTCCTGCTATCAATACTCAAGAAATCACTGAAATTCTAAATCAAAAAATTGAATTAAGAAAAAAAAGAGCAAAAACAAAGAAAAAGACTTGAAATTAACAAGTCTTTTTGTATATAATGAAAAAAAATAAGAGAGGAAGAAATCGCATGATACAAGATATTTATATCATTGATGACGATGATGCATCAATTGTTATCTTTAGAGAATTATTTAAAAATGATCCAGAATATAAATTTACAAGTGTAAAAACAGAGCAAATAGACATTGCTCTAAAAAACATTCCATCACTAATTGTAATTAATGAAGATGCCATAGACCGTAATGTCGTAGATTTATGTAGAAAGATAAGAAAGGATGAAGATAACACCATAACTCCTGTAATTGTAGTATCTTCAAAAGGAGAAAGAGAACATAGGTTAAGTATATTACAAGAATCCATTGAATATTTTATCAAAAAGCCTGTGGATGAACAATATCTATATCACACCGTAAAAAATTTAAACAGATTACTTTCAACCAATAGACGAATTAGTCCGTTAACAGGATTACCAGGAAATGTACAAATTCATGCAGAATTGAAAAAGAGAATTCTAAAAAAAGAAGCATTTTGTGTATTATACTTAGACTTAGACAACTTCAAAGCTTATAATGATGTATACGGATTTTTAAAAGGAGACGAAATTATAAAATTTACAGCAAACATTATTATCAATAATATACATGCTAGCGAAATGCGAGATACCTTTATTGGGCACATTGGGCGGAGACGATTTTGTAGCATTAATACCAGGAAATACCTGTGAAAAATTATGTCAGAATATACTAGCAAACTTTGACCAAAACGTGAAAAAGTATTTCACAGACGATGACCTAGAAAGAGGTTATATAGAAGTAGCCAACCGAAAAGGAATGATAGAACAATTCCCATTAACTTCTTTATCCATAGGAGTTGTAGTAGCAGATGTAGGAAGATTCGGTAACATATTAGAAATTGGAGAAATAGGAGCACAAGTAAAACATGCAGCCAAATCTGTTATGGGAAGCAGCTATGCCGTCGACAGAAGAAAATAATGTGAAATTGGGGACGTTTCCTTTTGCACATGGGATTCGAGGGACAGGCCTTTTTGGCAATTTCTATTTTAATCTTTTCATAATAAAAGTCAATTTATTTTTTCTT
>CARUQW010000064.1 GCA_949077355.1 uncultured Clostridia bacterium
AATTTATGCGAAATAGATAAAAGTTGATTTGAACATGAGAGAGGCGCATTTTACATGGTCTATATAACTAAATATTTTTAAGCGATTGCCATAATTATATTGAAAATTCCAAGAAAATAGAGTATGATAATACATATTAATTAGGAGAGATAAAGTATGAAATTAAATTCTAAAAAGTCAATTATAGCATTTTTTGTGTTACTTTTCGTTTTTTTACAAACTTCTTTTGTTTTTGCTACTTCTGAAAAACCAGAATTAACTTCAAAAGCTGCTATTCTAATAGATTCTAAAACAGAAAAAATTTTATATGCGAAAAATGAAACAGAAAAAATGTATCCTGCTAGTACGACTAAAATTATGACTGCTATTCTGACTTTGGAAAATGGCAAGATGAATGATATAGTAACCGTTAGTTTTGATACGGTTATGTCTATTCCAGAAGGATATTCATCTGCTTATCTTCAAGTTGGAGAACAATTAACAGTTGAACAATTACTTGAACTTTTGTTAGTTCATTCCGCTAATGATGCTGCAAATGCTTTGGCTGAATATGTTGGTGGTTCTGTTCCAAGTTTTATTTCTATGATGAACACCAAGGCACATGAACTTGGTTTATTAAATACTCATTTTACTAATGCCTTTGGAATGCACGATGAAAATCATTATACAACCACTCAGGATTTAGCTATATTAATGAAATATTGTATAAAAAATAAAACTTTTAGAAGTTTGGCTGGCAAAGCTTCTTGTGCTATTCCTGCCACCAACAAATATGATGTTAGAAAATATCCTTCAACCAATGAACTCATCATACCAGATAGTCCAAATTACTATTCTTATTTAACTTGTGGTAAAACTGGCTATACCAAACAAGCTGGTGAATGTCTAGTTTCCTGTGCTTATCAGGATAATTTGGAATTAATCTGTGTTGTTTTAGGTGGTCCGACAGTAATGATAGATGGAATTTCTCCTAGATTTTCTGAGACAAAAGCTCTGTATGAATATGGCTATCATAATTATTCGATACAGCCGTTATGGGATATACAAGATTCTATCATTCAAATAGAAGTTCCAAATGCTTCTAAAGATACTAAAATTTTAGATTTGTTGCCAAATACTACGGTTCATGCTTTATTAGAGAATTCTGTAAACAAAGACAGTCTTGATTTTTCTGTGAATTTAAAAGATGATATAAAAGCTCCGATTGCTCAAGGTGAAATTTTAGGTCGTGTTTCTTATTCTGTTGATGGAATTTCTTATGAATCTGATTTGATTGCTTCTCATTTTGTTGAGGAATCTAAGTTGTTGTTTTATTTGATTGGAATGGGAATTGTTGCTTTGATTTTAATTTTACTTTTGATTTATTTTGTGTTTTTTCATAAAAAGGATGAAAACCTTTGTGAATGATAAATTTTAAAGTTTAATTATATTTTGTCTTTATAACTCCCAATTTCGCACAGTCTGTATTAAATAACAGACTGTAGCTCATTGGTCCCCACGAATTGTTATAAAGAAAAATATAATTAAACTTTTTAATAATCTTTTCCAATGATAATTGTTACGTCTATTTTACTAGAACTGGATTCACTTGTTTCTATGGTTCCTACACCAATAACGTCTTTCATGTTTTTTAATAGTGTTTCTTTTACATTTTTCTTATTGATAATTGTTGTTTTGGCTGTTGTATTTGTGCTTCCTGTTCTTGTTACTTTGTAACCTGCTCCTTTTAGCTGGTTTACTACTTTTTGCAAGTCACTGCTGTTTCCACTACCATTTAATACTTCTATGGAAATATCGGATTTGCTAGTGGTAGTAGAAGTCGTTTCTTCACTTGTTGTATCTTCTTCTGATTCTTCTAAGTCTCGATCAAAAAATAGTTCTTGTACTAATGTTTTGGTTTTTTGCTTGTCATGTACAAATATACTAACATTATTGGTTTTATTTAGACTTGGCACTGTTCCTGGTAAAGTTTCTGTTAGCATATTCTCTGTATTAAATTCTACTGCATATGGTATGTAATCTTTTGCTACATCAAAGTCTATATTGGTTATAACATATTGTTTTGCTACATCTAAGATTTCTCCTAATTTGAATATATTTTCTGGTTTAGCAGTTTGTTTTACAACTTGTAAGATGAATTCTCTTTGTGTTCTCATTCTTCCTATGTCATTGTCTCCATATTCTGCTGGATAAGATGTCATTCTTCCATATTTATCTGGATTGTTATGTCTAAAGCGTACTAATTGCTCTGCTTTGTCTCCATCTAGTTTTTGCTCTCCTGCTTTTAAGTGAATGTGTAGGTCTTGTGATGTATCATCATAATCCATGTCTATTGGGACATTGAAGGTTACTCCTCCAATTACATCTACTAATTTAATTAAAGCTTCTGTTTTCACTACAACATAGTATTCAATGTTTAATCCTGTTATTTCATTGACAGCTGCTAGTGTTTCATCTGGTCTATGTTTTCTACCATATAATGCATTTATCTTTTCATAAGCAGTTGCTCTTGCTGTATTTTTTCCTGTATAGGTATCTCTTGGAATGGATAGTAATGTTGCCTTTTGCGTGTTTGGATTATAAGATGCTACGATAATCGTATCGGTTAATTCTACTCCATCTTGGTCTGTACTAATTCCTAGTAAAAGAGCTTTGAATTCTCCTACATCTTTTTTGGTATTTAATACTGTGGCTAACATACCTGATGCCCCTCCACCATTTTGGTGTACTTTATAAGCAAATACTCCTCCTGCTACTAGTAATATTAGTAATATGATTAATAATACTTTTTTCCAAATTTTATTTTTTCCTTTTTTCTTATTATTTTTTATATTTTTATTGTTCATTTGTTTCTTTCCCAAAATGATTCACTCCTAAAATTTCATGGTACTAGTATAGCAAATTTGCTTTTAAAAAGCAAGAAATTTCACTAAAAAAACACATTTAATAAATTGTTTTCCTCCATTGTTTTTCCTAAGAATGACTGGTCTATACTTGTTGTTACTGCATTATTAGGATTAATTTGTCTTGGTATTCCTAAGATAAGAAGTGCTACATAAATAATTAAAAATCCTCTTGCTAATCCATATATAATTCCTCCTGTTTTATTTAATTGTGCTAATATTGGTAATTTAGCAACGGCATCAGCTAATGCTGTTATAAATCTTAAGGCGATTCGAATAGCAATGAATAAAACTATCATAACGCCTCCTCTTACAATGTTAACTGCTAATGTTCTAGCTGTTTGTGGTAACATTTCATTTTTGGTAGTTTCTATTACTTGATTCGCTGCTTTATTTTGTTCGTTCTGCATTACCTCATTTGCTTTTTCATAAATAGCATTTTCAATGGTTTCATCGATTGCTGTTACATGAATCACTAAATTCGAAATTGGTTGGTATAAAATAACTGTCACCACAATTGAAATAGCAAATGCGCATAAGCCAATCGCTAATTTTACTAATCCTTTTTGATATGCTAAAAAGGTTGATAGTACAATAATTCCTATTATGATTAAATCTACTACAATTCCCATTTTTTATCCTCTTTTCTTTTATAAATTAACAATTTCTATTCTATCTCTATAAATGATTCCTGCAATGCTGTCAGATACTACCACATTGGTAATCTCTTGATTGGCAATATATCGTTTTACAAGCCATCCACCTGTATTAATGAATTCGATTTCTGTTCCTAAATTTAAAGCTATCATATTTCCATAGGTATAGATTTCTTTTGTTACTGCATTTGCAACGTATTCTTTATTTTCTTTGTTTTCTGTATTAACAATAGATACAACAGAATCTGCTGTAAATAATCCAGATGATTTTTCTTCTACTTCTATTGCATGATTGTTCAATTCTACTGATTGAAAAATTACTTTTTTGTTTGTGTTGTTTATTAAATTATTATTTGCCTCATCTTCTATGATGCGAATTTCATTGGTATACATACAAACTAATTTGTTTCTGTCTTGATATTTAATGTTTGTTATTAATTGGTCATTTTCTCCTTGATATGTTTTTTCGATTGAATTGGTTGCATCTGAACTTGCTTTATCGATAGATATTATTTTTATATTAGATTGTATAATCGTTCCTGAAGTATCTACTTCTGCAATGGCTAAATGCTTGTTGTCATTGGATATAGCAATATCTGCGGTTCTTGTGGAAGATAAATAGGTTTTAAATAATGGTTTTCCTTCTGGACTGTACATTGCAATTACTGTTTTATAACTCGTATCTGTTATCACAACTGCTACATACCCATTTTTGTTAACATGTATTTGTGATATATTTCCTTCTACTTGTGCTTCCCATGTTATTTCTTTGTCTGTAATTAGGTATAATTTTTTTCCCTTCTTTTCTGCCATTCCTAAAAATCGACCAGCTGAATCAAAAATTGGATTCGATACCTCAACTTCTAGTGTTTTTTCCTCATTTCCACTGTTTCCATAGATGATAAATTTATTTTTATTTAATACTCCTATATATTTATTAAAAGCATAAATATTCGCTTTTTCGCTTTCTTTTAATTCTATGGTACTAACATTATCTTGCCTGATTTCTTTTCTAAATACATTTTTATCAATCCATTCTCGTACTTGCCTGTTATTACAATAGATTATAATAATTGTAATTAGTGTTATTGCTAATATAGTTATTAATAGTATGCTTATTATCTTTTTTTTGTTGATTTTTTTCATTTTGCTTCCTTCTTGCATACTTTCTTTCCAATAATCCCTCATGGCTATTCTCCTTGTCTTTCGCTTTTACTTATTTTACTATAATGCACTAAAAAAAGCAAGTAAAATACTTGCCTTCTATGGAAGAGTCCCCCCAGAACATTGTCCTAGGGGGATTCTTTAGAGATTCAAACTATTCGGAGTCTTCTTCGTAGTCTACTACTTCTTCCAAGTCTTCTTCCTGCTCATTTGCTTCGATTACCTTTTTGCTAATCAGATAGCTACTGATGCCAGCAAATGCACTTGGCATGATTTTCTGCATGATTGAGGTAACCTGCTCAATGAAAGCTGCCACTGCCATTTTTTCGTTTGTTTTGCTCTCCTTATCTACTTTTTTCTTCAAAATGTCCTTCCCATAAAGGAATACTGCAATTCCTACAATTGCTGCCAAAAGAGCAAACTTTTTGAACTTCCGCACCTCTTCTGAATCTTCCAGATCTACGTGCAATTTGTCTGCCGCAAAGAGTTTCAGCATTTCAACATATACACCTGCTTTTACAGATATATTTCCTGCATATTGGCCTACTTTATCTTTGACTTTTACAAACCAAACTGGTTCCTGTGTCATCAGATAAACCGTTATAACAGAAACTGCAACTGGTAACAATTTCTCGGTCTTTGGCTGAATCCAAGCAAACTTTTTGCTTACTCCATCTACCTTTTCCAGACCATCTTCAATTTCGTCCATGGATATTTCATCTTTATCCGTCTGAATGGTTGAAATTGCTTTAATCGCTGCATAGGCTCCTGCTGATAATCCTCCAAGAGCCATCAGCTCTGCCAAGAGTTTCTTATCTTTCAAGTTGTCGAATGTGAATCCCAGTGCCTTTTTGCATTTTCCGCTCACATTATCAATTGTCAACTCAGAATCCTTCTTGTTCAAAATCCGGTACGCCGCATAGATACTTACTACTGGAACAGCCCACTTCAAAGTGCCTTTGTACTTTTCTGCGAAATGTTTTACCAGTTCTACATTTTCCTTTGGTGAATGTTCATACAGCTGCTCAAAAATTGTTGTTTTCATAGTTGCGTCCTCCTTTTTTTCTTCTTGCTTTTCTGGTTGCTTTTTGTTCTCTTCTTTCTTGGCTGTTTCTCTGATTTCTTCCTTCTGTTGCTGTTTTGGTGGAGCATATCTGTAAAACTCTTCTTCCCCAAATTTGATTTTGAATTCCAGCATAAGATGATAGTTATCATCATCAATCTCTTCGTAATTACCATTATCCCAGATAGTTGGTAAATAACAACTATTAAAGTATCTGCATTCAACGTATCTACAGCCGCTTGCATTCATCCGCCTATTTACGCATACTGGTATTCCAAATTTGATACTACATTCTTCATAGTCATATTCAATTTGTTTATAACCTACACCAGCATCAATGAAACACTCGTCTTCTGCGCAAATCGGTGAGCTTTTGACACAAATCCTTCCTTCTTTAAGCCAGATAGCTATATTGGTGTCATTATCGTAACACCGATATTCATATTTTAGATATCCAGCATAATAACCCAGCCGTTCGCCTTTCCACTCATGCCATTTTCCACACATTGGGCAGAAAATTTCGATTGGTCTTACCTCCAAAATCCTTTCATCAATCATATTGTCCTCCTTCTAATTTCTATGAATACTAATTATTGTGAATAGTTTCTTTTCTCTCCTTTCTTTTTTGTATATTTGTGCCATATACATTTTCCTACCAAATTTAATTTACTTTTGATAGTTAATGCACGAAACATCGGGTTTTATTATATCATCAATTTACATAATGGTCAATTGTTTTTCTTTATTTTGATTCTACATTACAAAATAGTTTTAAACTTATTTCTAAATTTAAAGCTATTTTTGTTTATTTGTGTTTTTAATTCTAAAATTATATATACGGAATTTTATACTTAGTCAGATGCAATTACATACAGTGCTATTCTACAACCCATAGCAGTATCACTTTCATTATAATCAACTCGATAGGATGCTTGATTTTTAGAGCCCCATCTTCCACCTCTTTGAACTTGACGGGCACCACTATTCCCAGTTAACATTTCTGACGTTACTTCCATCATATTACCTTCTAAATCATAAATGTTTTTTACACAGTCAGCTGGATTTGCACCAGACAAAGCTTTAGAACCTGTATGTCTATTGTCAACTGCTTGTGTCACATTATAAGTAACCCCCGTTCCAGAAACTCCACCATTCACAAATCGCATCACAGAGTCCCACTGTCTTCCAGTTATAAGACAACTTTTAACATACTTATTATTTATAAAGTTTTTACATAAAGTATTAACATTATTAAAATATGCTCCTCCAAGAACAGTCACACCTTTCTTGGAACCGACCAGATGAACTAGTTTCAAACCTGCCAACATAAAAACCTTTTGCATTAATTACTGTTAATGCCTCGTCTGTCAAACCTGTTGGCAAAGCATCACTCCTTTCTCCTGAGGCTCTAACGCCACCGTAGTTCGATCCAAAGGTCGCAATTGGTTCGATTGGATAATTCAGATTTCTCGTGTATTGACTTTCCGAAATTACAGGAATCCACACAAATCGATTTCCTGTGTCTCATGTATCATTTGCGACATCAGATATAACCAATCCTTGTGATACATCATCACATCCAGGCTTTATCGCAAATCCTGGTGGTATAATTGCTGTTCCATTTTTTTCATATTCTTTGCTTTCACCTGTTACTATTTCTCCTACCTTTGCCATTGCTTTTGTTACTGTAATCGGACCTTTCACAGTTTCTGTCTTGTTTTTTGCTTTATCTACGGTTAAAATATGCAAATAATAAGTTCCTGGTGTTGTTATTGTTGTTTTTACTTCTGTTTGATTTTCCTTAAAAAATCCACCTGTAAATTTAGATTCATTTTTTTCTAGTGAAGTACTACTATCTGTATACACCCATTTACATTTTGTC
>CARUQW010000065.1 GCA_949077355.1 uncultured Clostridia bacterium
AACTTATTCTTGTTGTATAGTCAAAATCTTCGATTTTTCCTATACAACAAAAAAAGTATAGCATATTTTTTTTCAATTTGCTATACTTTTTTAATTAATTTACTAAAAATTTACAATTCAAACTTATCTTAGTCTTTTTATAATGTGCAAAAGGAAACGTCCCCAACTTCACATTATTTTTTGCTTCCAAAAGAAACTTCTTGGAATAAGAAATCATGTACTTTTTCCCAAGTAATTTCTTGGTGTAAGAATTCATTGATTTCGTCTTCTACTTTTTGTTGATATGGTGTTAGTTCAACTTTTATTTCTTTGTTCCAATCTATGTCTTGTAGCCAGAATGCTTTAAATTTATTCCAGAATCCTACTTTTGTTGGTAGATTGCTTCCTGCTTGTCTGATTGTTCCTGCATTTTCTTGTGCTTGTTGTTCTTCTTTTTCAAAGCCTCCTAATTCAGCTCCTCCAAATACACCTGATACTTTGTTTACATCTTCAAAATCAGCCATTTTCTATTTCCTCCTTCGTATTTTATACATATTGTTATCTTAGTTATACTATATATTTGGGGAATAAGCAAGTAATTTTATTAAATTTCTATATTAAATATTCGTTACGCATTTATTACAGTTCTGTTACATATTTACATTTTTGCCATTATATGGCCTTTTTCATTTTCGATACATTTTACTTCTACAATTTGATTTTCTAAGTCTTCTTTACTTTTTACTTTTACTAAAATATAGTTTTTAGTATGACCTTGATAATATCCATTTTTTTCTTCCTCGCATAATATCTCTACTTCTTTTCCTAAATATTTTTCATGGTATTCTTTTTCATTTGCATCCGATAACTTAATTAGTTTTTGACTTCTTTCTTCTTTTATTTTTCCATCAATTTGTCCTAGCATTTGTGCTGCTCTTGTTCCTTTTCTTGGAGAATATTTGAATACATGCATCTTATAAAATTTTATTTTCTTTAAAAACGCATAAGTTTCCTTGAATTCCTCTTCACTTTCTTGTGGAAATCCCACAATAATATCCGTTGTTAAAATTGCATCTTGATATACGCTTCTTAGTCTTTCTACTATCTCTTGAAATTCTTGGATAGAATATCTGCGATTCATTCTCTTTAATGTTGCATCACATCCACTTTGTAAAGAAAGATGGAAATGATGGCATATTTTTTCTAATTTTGATAATCTTTCTACAAATTCTTCTGTTATTAATAATGGTTCAATGGAACCTAATCGAATTCTTTGTATTCCATTAACTTGGTTAATCTCTTCTAGTAAATCAATTAGTTTATAGTCTTTTTTGAAGTCTTTTCCGTAAGAAGCAATATGGATTCCTGTAATAACAACCTCTTTAATCCCTTGTTGTGCTATCTTTTTTATTTCTGCTATCACTTTTTCAGGCTCTCTACTTCTTACTCTTCCCCTCGCATAAGGAATAATGCAATAAGAACAAAATCTGTCACAACCATCTTGTACTTTTATAACTGCTCGTGTTTTTTCTGTATAAGTAATTTCTCCTAATTCTACGTATTCTTTTTGTTGCATCACATCTTCTATTTTACTTTGCTTTTCATTTTCTTTTTCATATTTTTCTATCATTTCCACAATTTCTTTTTTTTCATTATTTCCTAACACTAAGTCAATCTCTTTGATTTTTTCTACTTCTTCCTTCGCTACTTGTACATAACATCCACAAGCTACTACAATCGCTTTATGATTTTGTTCTTTCACTCTTCTTAGCATTTGTCTTGATTTTCTATCTGACATATTCGTCACTGTACATGTATTTACAATATAAATATCTGCTTTTTCTGTTGCTTCTACAATTTCATATCCCTTTTGTATAAATTTTTGTATCATACTATTGGTTTCGTATTGATTTACTTTGCATCCTAAAGTGATAAATGCTACTTTTTTCATTTCTTTTTCTCCTATTTTTATTCTTCTTAAAAAATAGCATCTTGTAAACAAGATGCTATCTTCCTTCTATAAAATGTGAAAAAGGAAACGTCCCCAACTTCACATTATTTTCCTTTTCCTTCTAAGGCATCTAGATTATCTAGTGCTTTTCCAGTTCCCAGCGCTACACATGATACGGTATCTTGGGCTATCATTACATTGATTCCTGTTTTTTCCTGCAATAGTTTGTCTAATCCATCTACTAAACAGCCTCCACCTGTCATATAAATTCCTTTGTCGCTAATGTCTGCTGCTAGTTCTGGTGGTGTTTTTTCTAGTACTGAATGTACAGCATCTACTATCATCATAGCTGGTTCTATTAGTGCTTCTAACATTTCACTTGAATATACAGTTATGGTTTTTGGAAGTCCTGTTACTAAATCTCTTCCTCTTATGTCCATTTCTGTGTCTTGGATTTTAGGAAATACACAGCCAATATTTACTTTTAAATCTTCTGCTGTTCTTTCTCCTATCATGATGTTATGTTTTTTCTTAATGTATTTTACAATATATTCGTCAAATTTATCTCCTGCTACTTTTAAAGATGTATTTACAACAGAGCCTCCTAAAGAAATTACTGCAATATCTGTTGTTCCACCACCAATATCAACTACCATATTTCCACATGGTTTGGAGATATCGATTCCTGCTCCAATCGCTGCTGCAATTGGTTCTTCTATCAGATATACCCTTCTTGCCCCTGCTTGTGAAGCTGCATCAATTACTGCTTTTTTCTCCACTTCTGTTACTTGTGAAGGGATACATATCATAATTCTAGGAGCAAAAAGGAATTTTCCACACACTTTATTGATGAAATGTTTTAACATTTTTTCTGTTACTGTATAGTCAGATATTACACCATCTCTTAAAGGTCTTGTTGCTACAATATTTCCTGGTGTTCTTCCCAACATTCTTCTTGCTTCTTGTCCTACTGCTAACACCTCTCCTGTATTATTGTCTACTGCTACAACAGATGGCTCTCTTAATACAATTCCTTTTCCTTTTACATAGGCGATTACTGTTGCCGTTCCTAAATCGATACCAATATCTTGTCCAAAACCAAATTTAAACATTTCTATCTTCCCTTCTTGTTTCTCTTTCATTACAAAATCATTACAATTATATTACAACCTTTTTAATTTATCAAGGCTTTTCATTGAATTTTTTATTTTTTTGTATTATAATAGTTATGGTTTAGTATGATTTACTTTAATGTTAATTTTCAGGAGGTACTTATGAGCCATTTTCAGTTCATTTCAAAAAACGAAAATGATACCAAAAACTTTGCAAAAGAACTTGCTTCTTTATTAAAAAAACAAGACGTTCTTGTTCTTACTGGCGATTTAGGCTCTGGTAAGACTAAATTTACAGAAGGTATCTTAAGCTATTTTGGTTTAGAAGATGAAATTTCTAGTCCAACTTTCACCATTGTAAACGAATATCAAAAAGATGATATTAAGATTTATCATTTTGATGTATACCGTTTAGAGGATTCTTCTGAATTTTACGAGATTGGTGGAGAAGAATATTTTGAAAACGGAATTTGTCTCATTGAATGGGGCGAATTAATTGAAGATGCTTTACCAAACCAATATCTCCATATTACTTTTTCGAAAGATGATAAAAATGAAAATGTTAGAATTTTGAATATAAATACTACTTTAAAAAAATGGGAGGATTATTTTGAAAATATTAAGTATTGATACCGCCAGTAATATCTGTGGCGTTTCTATTTTAGAAGATAATAATTTGATTTGTAATTTAGACCAATATACTGGAAGAACACATTCTGAAAATTTGATGCCAATGATTGAACAAGCTTTTTCTCAAACAGATTTTACTTTAAAAGATATCAATTTATTAGTCTGTGACAAGGGGCCTGGTTCTTTTACTGGTATTCGAATTGGAATTGCAACTACTAAAGCTTTCCATGATAGTTTATGCATTCCTTGTATTGGTGTTAATTCTTTAGAAGCTTTCGCTTATTCTATAAAACAAGATGGCTATATTGTAAGCCTTCTAGATTGTAAAAACAATAACTGTTATTTCGCCTTATATGAACGAAAAAACGCTGAATATCATGAAATAATTTCGCCTTCATCTGATACAATTGAAAATGCTTTGAAAATTTGTCAACAATCTATCACCTCTTCTCAGTCTATTAATTTTGTTGGTGATGGAGCTACTCTTTATCAAGATATTATTTGCCATCAATTTGAAAATAGCATTTTAGCAACACCAGAAAACAATCTTTTAAATTCTTACTATGTTGGGTTAGCTGGGTTAGATAAATTTAGAAAAAACGGTTCCGAAGAAATTTTACCTTTATATTTGAAAAAGCCTCAAGCCCAAAGACAATTAGAAGCAAAATCTCGAAATGTTCAAATCATTCCTATGAATTTAGAAGATTTAGAACAAATCTCTGCTATACTCACCTCTGATTTCGATGAATTTTGGAATTACAATATTTTGAAAAGCGAACTAAATTCTGAAAATTCTAGTTATCTCGTTGCTAGGCTTAATGGTGAAATTGTTGGTTTTGCTGGTATTAAAATCTTGATGGATGAAGCCAATATTATGAATATTGTAGTAAAAAAGAATTTTCGAAATCAAGGAATCGGAAGCTTATTACTAAAAAGCCTTATTCATCTAGCCGAAGAAAAAAAATTAAACACCATTACCTTAGAAGTTATGGAAGAAAACTATTCTGCTATCCACTTATACAAAAATTTTAATTTTATCCAAGCAGGAATACGAAAAAATTATTATCAAAATAAGAATGGTCTTATTATGACAAGGAATGTGAAATTGGGGACGTTTCCTTTTTCACATCCAAAAAACAAGAGGGATTAAGGAAAACATTCCTTAAAACCCCTCTTGTTTTTTGATACTTAAAAAAATATTTCTACAATGTGAAAAAGGAAACGTCCCCAATTTCACATTTATTCGTACCATTCTAATTCCCAATCTGCTAGAATTACGGTATCTCCTTCACATACGCCCATTTCTTTTAACTTTTGCTCAATTCCCATATTTTTTAGACTCTTTTGTAGGTAGTACATCGATTCGTTATCTTCAATGTTAACTCTTCCCATTAATCTTTCTACTGCTTTTCCCGATACAATAAATACACCATTTTCTTCCTTTATTGTCCATTGGTCTTGTTTTTCTTCTAAAGTATAGACTACCTTATCTTCTATTTCAATTAATTCTTCTTTTGGTAGTGTTTTTAAAGTTGTTGCTACATGGTCTATTAATTCTTCTACCCCTTGAGAAGTTGCTGCTGATATCTGATAAATTTCTAGATTTTCTTTTTTAGCTAATTCTTCTACTTTGTTTAATAATGTTTCATCTTGTACAATATCCACTTTATTTGCTACAATGATTTGTTTTCTTGTTGCTAATTTTTCACTGTACTTTTTCAATTCTTCATTAATTGCATAAAAATCATCTACTGGATTTCTTCCTTCTTGCCCTGATACATCTAAGAAGTGTAATAATAGTCTAGTTCTTTCTACATGCCTTAAAAATTGAATCCCAAGACCTACCCCTTCACTTGCACCTTCAATAATTCCTGGTATATCTGCTATAACAAATCCGTTTCCGTCTTTTGTTTTTACCACGCCGAGATTTGGTTCTAATGTTGTAAAATGATAATTTGCAATTTTAGGTTTAGCGTCTGTTACCGCTTTTAGAAAGGTAGACTTTCCTACATTTGGAAATCCTAACAATCCTACATCTGCTAATAATTTTAATTCTAATATAATTTCTTTTTCTTCTCCTTTTTCACCATCTTCTGCAAAGCGAGGCGCTTGTCTGGTAGATGTTTTAAAATGCGAGTTTCCTCTTCCTCCACGTCCACCTTTTAAAACCAGTTCAGTTTGATTCGGTTCTGATAAATCAGCTACTACTTTTCCTGTTTCTACATCTTTAATTACAGTTCCAATTGGTACTTTAATATATAAATCTTCTCCATATTTCCCATTACAATGGCTTCCACTTCCGTTTTCTCCATTCATAGCTTTAAATTTTCTGTTGTAACGAAAATCGATTAAAGTATTTTTATCTTTATCAACTTGAAAATAGATATTTCCACCATTTCCTCCATCTCCACCATCAGGTCCACCCGCTGCTACATATTTTTCTCGGCGAAAGGTTACTGCTCCATTTCCACCATCTCCTGATTTAATTATTATTTTTGTATAATCTGTAAACATAAATTATTCTCCTTTTGACTTTTTACTTTCATTAGCAAAACATCTTTTATTATTTTAGGGATTATATTCTAAAACATCATGATTTTTTCCGCTGTACCTACAGGCATTACTTATCTGTAAGCTCACTTAACGTTCGCACAGCTAAGGGCATCCCCAAAATCATGATTTGAAATAGTTTAATTTCATAGCTTCTTTTACTTTTTTCATTGTTTGTTTAGCTACTTCTTGTGCTTTTTTGGTTCCTTCTATTAGAATTTTATCGATTTCTTCTGAATGTGCTTCATAATATTCTCTTTTTTCTCGAATTGGTCGTAATTCTTCTATGATATTTTTGGCTAATTGTTTTTTGCATGCTACACATCCACGTTTGCCTGCCTTGCATTCTTCGCATACTGTTTTTATTTCTTCTTGCGTACTAAATAAATTGTGGTAATAAGCTACCATACATATATCAGGATTTCCTAAATCGTCTTTTTTTATACGGTTAGGGTCTGTTACTGCACTCATTACCTTCTTGGTAATTTCTTCTTCAGTGTCAGATAAATAAATTGCATTTCCTAATGATTTCCCCATTTTTTCGTTTCCATCTAGTCCTTTGATTCTTTTTTCACTGGATAATACAGCTTCTGGTTCAATTAGTACTTCTCCATAAATACTGTTAAATTTTCTTACGATTTCTCTACATTGTTCAATTAATGGTAGTTGATCTTCTCCTACTGGTATGTATTTTCCTTCAAATGCTGTTATATCTGCAGCTTGACTTACTGGATATCCCAAAAATCCATAGGTTACACTTTCTCCAAAAATTTCTCTTTTTTGTGCAATTTCTGTTTTTACCGTTGGATTTCTTTCTAATCTGGCTATGGTTACTAAGTTAGAGTAGAACACTGTTAATTCTGCTACTTCTGGTATCATAGATTGTATATAAATTGTTGTTTTTTTAGGGTCTATTCCAACAGATAGGTAATCTATGGCTACTTCTCTCACATTTTTTCTTACCTTTTCTGGATTGCTAAAATTATCTGTTAATGCTTGTACATCTGCAATTAGTATATATGGGTCATATTCTCCACTTTCTTGTAGTTCTACTCTCTTTTTTAGTGAACCAAAGTAGTGTCCAATATGCAATTTTCCAGTTGGTCTATCTCCTGTCAATATTCTTTTTTTCTCCATATTTTTCTCTCCTTTTGTTTAGAAGTTTTTCTATCTTTCCTATTTTACCACATTTTTCCGTTTTTGTACACTGTAAACAATAGAAAAAGTTGATATATAAAAATGGTTCTATAATAAATGTTGGGGTAGTTAAATAATTACTTCAACATTTTTTATT
>CARUQW010000066.1 GCA_949077355.1 uncultured Clostridia bacterium
ACGCGGGACAACTTGATTAAAAGTCAAGTGCTCTACCACCTGAGCTAATAGCCCACATAATGCGTTGCACTCACAACGCTTTTATATTTTACTATGTTTTTCTGTAAATGTCAATACATTTATGAAAATTTTTTGTCTTTTTTGTGAAATTTTGCTATTATCTAAATTTAATATTACTTAATTTCAAAAATATTGTTATTTTTATGCATTTAATTTCTCAACTAATTCTTCTACATCAATACCATGAACTCCACAAGCTTCTTCCAATGTTTCCATTTGAGATGCTGGACAACCTAAACAATGCATACCTGCTTCTAATAAAATTTCTGCTTTCTCTGGTGCTTTTTCTAAAAGTTCTCCTATTTTTGTATCTTTATTAATCTCCATTTTTCTCAACCTCCTTCTTTATTTCTTAATTTTAGCATATTTTTCAAAAAAAGTATAGACAAATCGAAAAAAATATTGTATTATGGTAAAAATTGGAAAGGCGGTGACATTATTTCAAAATTAATCGATTTATTCTTTTTTAGTTTTATTATTTATCTTTTTATTACTTTATATTCACTTTATACATTTTTTGATATTATCTTTTTTCATAATCAACAAGGTTCCAAATTAAAAATCAAAAAAAATTCATTTTAATTGAGGAGGTTTTATTATTTCAAAATACCTAAAAGAATTTATCTTTTCTTTATTGTTTTTCATTCTTGGAAATTTATTTACTTTTTCTATCTTTCAACCTATCTTTTCGGCAAAAGAAATCATTATTTCTTACGGCATTCATCCTTTTGATATTTGTTCTCAAAACCTGGAACTCTGGAAAATCATTAAAATCTTATATATTATTTGTTCTTCTTTTTCTTATTTGGTCTTAGCACATTTGCTTTACCATCGAATTTTAATGAAATTTTCTTTCTTTCAAGCTAAAGTTACTACTAATCAATCTTATCTTACTCCATCAAAAGATTCCTTACATTTATTAATTGGAAAAACAATATCTGGATATAACGTTTATATTCCAGAATCTGGTCTTTATCAAAATTTTCTCATTACTGGCACGATTGGTTCTGGCAAAACTTCTAGTGCTATGTATCCTTTTACCAGACAACTAATGAAATTTAATTCTTGCCATCCAAAGGAAAAAATAGGAATGCTTATTTTAGATGTAAAGGGAAATTTCTACCAGCAAATAGAAAAATATGCCAAACAATATCAACTTGAGAAAGATTTAATTGTCATTGGATTAAAATCTAATATTTATTATAATCCCCTACATAAACCTCATTTAAAACCTCAAGTATTAGCCAATCGCTTAAAAAATATTCTTTTACTTTTCTCTGAAAATAATACCGAATCATATTGGCTTGATAAAGCAGAGGAAATTTTGACAGAGTGTATTAAATTATGTAGATTGTATAACAACAATTATGTTACTTTTTTAGAACTTCATAAATTAATTACCATTCCTCATTATTATAAAGAAAAAATTGGCATTTTAAGAAATTTATTTATTTCTTCTCAACTATCTCATTCGCAAATTTATGAATTGAACTCTTGTCTAGATTTTTTTCAAAAGGAACTTGAAAATTTAGATAGTCGTACCAAAGGAATTTTAATTTCTGAAATTACTCGCATTACTAATTTTTTCGTTTCTGATTATGATGTCATGTCTACTTTTTGTGCACCCTTAGAAAAACTTTCTTTTTTAGGCTTTTCCGACGTACTCCAAAAAGGAAAAATTGTAGTTCTGAATATGAATTTATCGGAATATGCCTCTCTTTCTAAAATCATTGCAGCTTATTTAAAACAAGATTTTCAGACAGAAGTTATTTCTAATTTATCAAATTCACTCGTAAAGACTAGTGCTTTTATTTGCGATGAGTATGATAAATATGTTACTAAGTCAGATGGTGAATTTTTCTCTTTAAGCAGAGAAGCAAAATGTATTAATATTGTAAGTACACAAAGTTATTCTTCTTTAAAAGCTACTTTAAAAGAAGAAGCACATGTAAAAGTTATCATACAAAATTTAATTAATAAAATCTGGTTTCGAACTGACGATATCTTCACTATTGAAGAGGCACAAAAACAATTAGGCAAAGAAGAAAAAGAAAGAACTTCGAAAAGTATTTCTGAAAGTGCGAAACAAACTCGTTTCAGTTATATTACGAATACTTTAAATTCCGAAAATTCTAACATTTCAGAAACTTTTAGCTCTTATTTACAAAATGATTATATTTTTGAAACCAATTATTTTACACAAAACTTAGAAACTTTTTCGGCTTTAACTTTTTTATCAGATGGAAATAAAATTTATCCACCACAAAAATTACAAATGTTATCTTATTTTAGAAAGGAATGATTACATGAATAAAAAAATTTTATATATATTTTTTACTTTTCTTTTATTTTTAAGCACACTTTCCTCTATCTCTTTCGCTTGGGGAGACCCACAAATTGTTAGCAAAATTAATTCTGCTTTTGAAAGTATTAAAAGTTGGCTTTTAAAAATTGCAACTCCTGCTGCCGCTGTTGCTGTAGGTACTGGAGTTTTCATGAAAAAATTCAGCTTTGGCGATGAAGAAAAAATTAGGACAGGAAAAAAATTAATTAAAGGGTCTTTATTTTCCTATGCTTTTATTTTGGCTATTGATTTAATTTTATCTGCCATCAAATCTTTAATTAGTTAAGGAGGTATTCTTGGAAAATTCAGCCAATATTACTCAAATTATTATAGATACCATCAATACTATTTTTGAAACTTTATTTAGTTCAATTGACAATAATCTTTATGCCATTTTAGATGATATTACTTTTATCAATTCTGATATTTTACAGGATAAAAATTTTGAAAATCTCTTTGGAACTTCTGCCTCAAATGGTATTTTACTAATTGCTAATTCATTTTTACTTGCCTTTATTTTGTATTATGCTATCCGTTATTTACTTGCTCATTTTACCTATGCGCAAACAGAAGCACCTCTTAGTTTTATCATAAAATTAGTTTTATGTGGAATCGCTATGAATTTTTCTTTTTTTCTAATTGAATTATTTCTTAATCTAAATGCTAATGTTTCGCTTGCTATTCGTAATTTAGGAGAAAGCTTATTCCATAAAAATATTTGTTTTTCTGAGCTAATTACTACTATTAATACTCATATAGCTATTGATACTAATAGTCTTAACATCTTTTCTTTGGATGGTTTAATTAAGGGAACTTTGAGTGTTTCACTTTTAAATTTAGTATTTTCTTATTCATTACGTTATATTTTGCTTAAAGTATTTATTTTATTATCTCCTTTTGCCTTTTTGTCTTTAACTTTAAATAAAACTACTTGGTTTTTTAAAACTTGGTTTCGTAATTTGTTTTCTTTATTGTTTATTCAAATTATTGTTTCTTTGGTTTTATTAATTTTATTTTCTATGGATTATTCTTCCTCTAATTTATTTTCTAAATTTATTTATGTTGGTGGAATTTATGCTTTAATCAAAACAAACTCTCTTGTTCGTGATTTTATTGGTGGAGTTTCCACAGAAATTTCACAATCTGTGAAAAACTTAGTTGGTTTTAAATATTAACTATTTAAAATTATATTGAAAGGACGATATTTATGAAATTTATTTTTCCACAAAATTATGATTTTAAAAATAAATTATTGGGCGTTATTGATTATTCAACTGCCTTTGTTAATTTGTTATGGTATGCTATCGTTTTTATTTTAATTCAATTTATTTTTAAGGATTTAACTGTAAAGATATTTGTGTTTGTTATTTTTTGTTTTCCCTTGTTACTTCTTAGTTTTGCTGGTTTTAATGGTGAAAATATTCTTTCTGTCTTTTCTTATCTTCTTCACTTTTTTGCAAGACCTAAGTTATTTTTATATAAGAAATAATAATTAATCAAGATAGGGGTTGATAATATGTCTAATAAAATGATTAATAAGGAAGAAATTACAAATGAATTAGTAAAAGAAATAAAAATACTAGTATTAAATGCTAGAAAAGAAATATCTCAACAAGTAAATAAAACATTAATATATACTTATTGGAATATAGGAAAAGCAATAGTTCAGAAAGAACAATCTGGTAAAATTAAAGCAGAATATGGAAAATCCATATTGCAAAATGTATCAAAAAGGCTAACAAAAGAAATAGGAAAAGGATTTTCAAAAAGCAATTTATTTAATATGAGAAAGTTTTATTTGATCTACCCCAAAATTCCAGACGTGTCTGGAATTTTGGGATGGTCTCATTATTGTGAGCTCATATCGATAAAAGAAGATATCAAAAGACAGTTTTATGAAAAAGAAACTTTAAATAGTAAATGGTCTGTTAGAGAGTTACAAAGGCAAATAGATACATCTTTATTTGAAAGATTATTACTATCTGATGGAAAAGCTAATAAAGAAAAAATTTTACAGTTAGCAAAAAAAGGACAAATATTGAATAGACCCGAAGATATGATAAAAGATCCCTATGTTTTTGAATTTTTAGGATTTCCTGAACAAAAACCATTATTGGAAAAGGATTTAGAATATAAACTAATAAAACATATTGAAAATTTTTTATTGGAATTAGGTAAAGGATTTATGTTTGTAGGATCTCAGCAAAGAATAACAATAGGAAATATTCATTATTATGTAGATATGGTATTTTATAATAAAATTTTAAAAACGTATGTTTTAATAGATTTAAAAATGGGAAGTTTAAGACCAGAAAATTTTGGACAAATGAATATGTATCTCAATTATTATGAAAAAGAAATTAATGATGAAAGAGATAACAAACCTATTGGAATAATTCTTTGTGCTGATAAAGATAATATAGTAGCAGAGTATAGTATGGTGGGAATAAATAATAATTTATTTACATCTAATTATACATATTATATTCCCAATCAAGATGAACTTATTGAACAAGTAAAGCAGGTACTAAAAGAAAACGAAGTAAATAAAACAAATTAGAAATAGCTATATTCATAACTTTCTTTTTTATATTTTTCTTCGGATAGCTTGAATTTTTTGTCTAAAAAAGATATAATCTGTAATACAAATTGTAGTTCATTTGTATTACAATTTTTTATATTTTTTATTAGGGGAGAATCAAAAATGAAGTTAGAACAAAAAGAAAAATCACTTTTATTTTCAGAAACCACGATACCTGATATCTTTTTTTCTGAATATCTGTCAGCATTACCAGGAGATTATTTAAAAATTTACTTATATTTAATCTTTTTATCCAAATATAGTAAAGATGTAAAATTAAATGATTTATCGAAAAAATTAAATATTCCTATTAAAACAATTAATGATGGCTTAAAATATTTAGAAGAAAATGGTTTACTTTTAAAGAAAACAACTGGTTTTATTATTGTAGATATACAAGAAGCTACACTTCATAACCTATACACCCCTAATTTAACCATGTCAAAAGAAAAGGTAGAACAAACTTCTAAAAACAAGTCAAGAGCTAAAGCGATTGAACATATTAATAATATGTATTTTCAAGGAATTATGGGGCCATCTTGGTACAATGACATTGATTTATGGTTTAAAAAATATGAATTTGATGAACAAGTTATGATTGCCTTATTTGATTATTGTTATAACAGAAGTGCTATGCATAGAAATTATGTACAAACTGTTGCAGAAGCTTGGGCTTCAAATAAAGTAAAAACTTGGAACGATTTAGATCAATATTATGAAAAACAAGAAAGTTTAAATAAATTCAAAAAAACAATTAGTAAAAAACTTGGAAAATACAATGGATTAACACAATATGAAGAAGCTTATATTGAAAACTGGGTTCTAAATTTTGGCTATGACATGAACATTATTGAAATCGCATTAAAGCGTACTACTTTAAAGCAAAATCCTACCTTTGAATATATCAATAGTGTCATTACAGATTGGCATGATAGAAACTTAAAAACCCCAGATGAGGTACAAGCATTTTTGGAACAACGTAAAAAACAAGAAAAATCTGCAAAAGACTTGAAAACAAAAGTAAATAAAGCAACTTATGAGCAGCGAAACTATGATAATTTAGACTTTTTATATGCAAATCAAATGAACAAGGAGGAGTAAATGGCTAACGAAGTTTTAAATTCTTTATTAAAAGAATATGAACAAAAGAAATTAAAGGCAGAATTAGATTTAGAAAAAAGAAAAGAAGAATTGTATCAAAAAATTCCTAAACTTCAACAAATTGAAGATGAATTAAATCGTTTTGCCATCTCTACCGCAAAGAATATTTTATTTCATCATACTTCTTCTTTAGAGGAATTGCATCAAAAAGCTGAAAAATTGAAATATGAAAAAGCCTGTATTTTACAAGATGCAAATTTACCTAATAATTATTTAACACCAAACTATGAATGTCCTATCTGTAAAGATACTGGTTATATTTCTAATAATTCTTATCAAACACAAATGTGTACTTGTTTGAAGCAAAAATTATTAGATATATCTTTTTATCAATCAAATATGACAAATTTGGTTTCTGAAAACTTTAATACTTTTAATGAAAAACTATTTTCAGATGAAATTGATGTTGCCAAATATCATTTTAATATCTCACCTAGAGAAAATATTAAAAATATTAGGCAAAAGTGTATCGAATTTGTTGAGAATTTCGATAATCCTGACTCTAAGAATCTCTTATTTACTGGCAATACTGGTTTACGGTAAAACATTTATGTCTAATTGCATTGCGCAGGAATTATTAAAAAAAGGAAAAACTGTACTTTATCAAACTGCTCCTGTTTTACTTGAAAGCGTAATTGATTATAAAATGAGCAAACAAAAAAATCCACAAGACAACATTTGTCAATCCGTTCTAAATGTTGATTTACTCATTATTGATGACTTAGGAACAGAAAGTTTAAATAGTATGAAATTAAGCGAACTATTTACCATTCTAAATACTAGAATCTTGAATTTAAATCATAAAATAACCAAAACAATCATTTCTAGTAATTTAAATATCAAAGATATATTTCACAGCTATGAAGAAAGAATTGGCTCTCGAATTGCTGGCTATTATGACATTTATTATTTCTTTGGTAATGACTTAAGATTTAAGAAACCATGATTTAGGAGATGACCTTAGCTGTGCGAACGTTAAGTGAGCTTACAGATAAGTAATGCCTGTAGGTACAGAGGAAAAAATCATGATAAATCAATTTAAGGCAAAATAAAAAAAATTAAAATTTTGGGTTCTATAATAAATGTTGGGGTAGTTAAATAATTACTTCAACATTTTTTAT
>CARUQW010000067.1 GCA_949077355.1 uncultured Clostridia bacterium
TAATAAAAAATGTTGAAGTAATTATTTAACTACCCCAACATTTATTATAGAACCGAAAAAGCAAACTGATTTAAAATCGGTTTGCTTTATTCGATTTCTGTTATTTTTAAATTAAATTTGTCTTCAAAAACTTTTTTCTTAGCAATATATTCTTTTGTTTTAAATCCTTTTACATCAATTACTTCAGTAGAGTTATCTTTATGAAAAACAACAAAATCAGCTTTATATTTTAATTTAGGGGCTAGAATGAAAGTAGGTTGCAAACAAAAACCATTAATTTCTTTACTTTGTAATCGTAATTTTAATTCACAATAGTAATCTGCTTCTTTTTGACTATCAAAAGTATGTCCATCAATCGAAACCTTATTGGCTCTATATTTAGTATTTCTTTTATTTCCATTAGTAAAATTTTTATAATCATCTACTGTCCAGTGTTCCATTTTTAAAAATCTCCTTGTCTAGTTTTGTACTATTATATAGAAAAAAGTAAAAAAGTGCAAGAAAAAATATGGGCTTTTTTTTCAAAATATGATAAGATAGGTTAAATAATAAAAAATAGAAATAGGAGAGAAAAATGGAAGGAGAAAAACTAAAGAGAAGAAAAGTAATGGTAAGCAATAGTATTTTACCATATTTTATAGGGATATCAGGAGATTTAATGTTTTTTATAGCAATCTCTACCTTGTTTCTAACTGTAGTAAAAGGATTAACAGCTGCCGAAATTTCATTATTATCAACAATTTCGAATTTGTCATGTATCTTATTACAAATACCAGCTTTAAAAATAATCCAAAAAATAGGAAATGAAAAATCGATACGATTAGGAACATTTATGCTACTGTGTAGTAGTTTATTAATTACTTTTGGCAATCAATATTGGATGATTCTGATTGGATATATTTTATATCAACCATCTTTTATCTTTAAGAAGATGGATCATGTGGTATTAAAAAGTAATTTGAATTATCTGAAAAAAGGAAATGATTATATTAAAATAGCTAACAAATCTAATATTATCTATTCAGTTATTACTATGTTAATTGCTTTAATAGCAGGAAATATGTTTGCCAAAAATCATTATACCGCAATGTATTTTTGTATTGGTATATGTGTTATTAATGTATTACTATCTTTTTGTATTTTTGATGTAAGTGAAGAGAAAGAAGAAATTGTAAGAAAACAACAATCGAAAACAAAATTTTCAAAAATAGCCATCATGACAATTTTGTCATTTGCCTTATTATATCCTATTATTAATGTAGGACAAGGTAATGTAACATTATTTATTCAATATAATCTTCAAGATTATTTTGACATAGGACAAACAGCAATGTATCTGAGTTTTATTATTGTAACATCAAGAATTGCTAGAGTTTTGGGAAATTTACTGTTTAAGAAGATATATACTCAATTAAGAGATAAAGTTAGTATTCTATTTGCAATTGTGACAATATTTTCGTTTATGATAATTTTATTAGGAAGTTGTTTTGATACTTCTACTATTTTGAAATTTTTATTCATGACAATTGGATTTGATTTAATTCTAGCAATACGAGACTCATTTGATAATTATTCAAATGATTTAATATTAAAAAATAGTACAAAAGACCAACAGCAAAAGGCAATTTCTTATTTGCAATTGGCAAGAAGGATTGTAGCAACCACCATCAATTTAGCAATTTCCATGTTATTATTGAAAATAGATTTATTCTATATTATTATTTGTTTGATAATATTAACAGTTGCAAGTTTAGGAGTTAATATTAAATTGTATAAAATGGTAAAAGAAAAGGAGGAATCTTGCTGTGAATACTAAATTACCGGAATTTTTAATTGAGATGCTAGAAGAACAATATGGAAAAGAAACGACTCGGAGCAATCATACAAGGGTATCAAGTTAAAAGAAAAACTACCTTTCGTGTAAATACACTAAAAGTTCAAATACAAGAAGTAATAGAAATATTAGAACAAAATAACATAGAGTATGATACCGTAGAATGGAGCAAAGAAGCATTCATTTTAAAGAATGTTTCAGAAAATGAAGTAAGAAATTTAGAATTGTATCAAGAAGGAAAAATTTATTTACAAAATTTATCTTCTATGTTACCACCAATTGTATTACAACCCAAACCAGAAAAGGACATCTTAGATATGGCGGCAGCACCAGGTGGAAAAACAACACAAATAGCAGCTATAACAAATAACAAAGCAAATATCACAGCCTGTGAAATGAATAAAATTAGAGCAGAACGACTAAAATACAATTTAGAAAAACAAGGAGCTAAAGCCTATGTTATGGTACAAGATGCTAGAAAAATAGACGATTTTTTCTCATTTGACCAAATCTTACTAGACGCACCATGCAGTGGAAGTGGAACGCTAAGTCTGTCAAATTACAACGAACAGGATGAGAAAATAGCAAAAAACTTTACCCAAAAGCTAATTCAAAAATCAATAGAAACACAAACAGCATTATTAAAAAAGGCCATCAATTTACTAAAAAAAGGAGAAGAAATGGTATACTCAACTTGCTCTATCTTAGCAAGTGAAAACGAAGAAGTAATCCGAAAAATACTAAAAGAAAATACAGCCAAAAACAAAATAGAAATTGAGCCAATTACTTTTGAAGGAATTGAAAAATTACCACTCCTTCCAACAAAGATAAAAGGAACCATATGTGTTCTTCCAAACGAGCAATATGAAGGCTTCTTTCTTGCTAAAATCAGAAAAATTTAGTGTTTTTCGGTTAGTTTTGGTTAGTTTTGGGACAGGCACAGAACTAGCCATAATGGATACATTGGTGCCTGTCCCAAAACTAACCAAAAAACAACAAAAGGAGAGATTTATGTATTATACCTATATGTTAAGATGTGAAGATAATTCGATTTATACAGGAATTACAACAAATGTAGAACATAGAATGAAAGAACATTTTACAAAACAGAATGGAGCAAAATATACTTATACACATACAGCTAAGAGATTAGAAATGGTATGGGAAACAGAAGATAGAGCACTAGCTTCTAAATTAGAATATCGAATTAAACAGTTAACAAAAGCAAAAAAAGAAGAATTAATTAGAAAAAATAATCTAGAAGAGCTATTAAAAGAAAACATTGAGTGTGAAAAATATAAAAGATTAGTAGTTTTGGAAGAGGAACTGAAGTATCCATATGGATAGCTTTGTGCCTGTCCCAAAACTAACCAAAACTAACAAAAGGAGATGATAATATGCAATTAGTAATAGGTTTATTAATACCTTTTTTAGGGACAACTTTAGGGTCAGCAATGGTATTTTTTATGAAAGATAAAATGAATAGAAAATTTGAAAAATTACTTTTAGGATTTGCCTCAGGAGTAATGTTAGCCGCATCAATATGGTCTTTAATGATACCAGCAATTGATATTGCAGAAGAACAAGGAACAGTGATTTGGGTGCCAGCTAGTATAGGCTTCTTATTAGGAATTATATTTTTACTTGCTTTAGACTGTTTGATTCCCCATCTGCATTTAGAAAGTAGTAAACCAGAGGGAGTAAAAGCTAGATTGAAAAAAACTACAATGATGTTGTTTGCCGTAACACTCCACAACATACCAGAAGGAATGGCCGCAGGTGTGATTTTTGCAGGAGCAATGATTGGAAATACAGGCGTAACAATGGTAGGCGCATTTGTATTAGCGATTCGGACTTGCCATTCAAAATTTTCCAGAAGGTGCGATTATATCAATGCCTTTAAAAAGTGAAGGAGTATCGAAAACAAAAGCATTCCTTTATGGGACTTTGACAGGTGTAGTTGAACCAATTGGGGCAATTATCACAATATTACTTACCAATACAGTGATAACAATACTTCCTTATTTATTATCATTTGCTGCAGGAGCTATGATTTATGTAGTGGTTGAAGAACTAATACCAGAATCACATAATGGAGAACATTCTAATATTGGAACAATAGGAGTAGCATTAGGATTTATCATGATGATGATATTAGATATAGCTTTAGGATAAAAAGTGAAGATACTTTAACATATTTTTAGTTAAAAAATTTTTATAGAAACTATTGACAGTTGAATACACATTCACATATAATATAAGAAAAGTTGAATAAACACTCAACTATTATAAGAGAAAATAAGGAGGAAATCAAATGTCTAAAAATGAATTTATATGTGATTGTAGTATCATCCATCAAGAGATAGTTGACAAGACAATAAGAAATATGCTGGAGGAAGATATATTTAATAAATTAGCAGAATTTTTTAAAATTCTTGGAGATACCACTCGAGTAAAAATATTATTTGCACTAGATAAAAATGAAATGTGCGTATGTGATATTGCAAATGTTTTAGGGATGAGTAAATCATCAATTTCACATCAATTAGGAACGTTAAGAAGAAGTGGAATTGTTAAGTGTAGAAAATCTGGCAAAGAAGTTTTTTATATGCTAGATGACGAACATGTAAAAGAAGTATTTGAAATAGGAGTAGAACATATAGAACATAAAAAATAAAAATTTGGAGGTATAAGAATATGAAAAGTAAATTTAAAATAAAGGGATTAGATTGTGCCAATTGTGCTAGTCAATTAGAAAGGGCTATACAAAAAATAGATGGTATAGAAAGTGCTAATATAAGTTTTATGACAGAGAAAATGGAACTTGAATATGATGAAACAAGAAGAGAAGAAATTATAAAAAACATAAAAAAAGTGATTAAAAAAGAAGAACCAGATGTAACAATAGAAGAAGTTTAGGAGGCTGCTGACATGAGGAAAAAAGGAATTAAAATTGCAATAGCGATGATACTATTTTTAATTGCATTTATAATCAATTTTAAGAATGAATGGATTAGTAATACAATCTATATAATATCTTATATCATAGTTGGCTTGGAAATTGTAAGAAAAGCAATCAGAAATATTACAAGAGGAAAAGTTTCTGATGAAAATTTCTTGATGACAGTTGCAACAATTGGAGCATTTGGAATTGGAGAATTTCCAGAAGCAGTTGCAGTTATGCTATTTTATCAAGTGGGAGAATTATTCCAAAGTTATGCAGTAAACAAATCAAGAAAATCCATTGCGAGTTTAATGGATATTAGACCTGATTTTGCAAATGTAGAAAAAAATGGAAAACTAGAAAAAGTTAATCCAGATGATGTAAAAATAGGAGAAATAATTGTAATAAAACCAGGAGAAAAAGTTCCATTAGATGGCTATGTAACAGAAGGAAAATCAAGTCTTGATACAAAAGTATTAACAGGAGAGTCTTTACCACAAGAGGCAATAGAGGGAAAAGAAGTATTAAGTGGTTGTATCAACTTAAATGGTGTTATAAAAGTAGAAGTAACCAAAAAATATGGTGAATCAGCAGTAAGTAAAATATTAGATTTAGTTGAGAATGCAAGTAGTAAAAAATCAAAATCAGAGAACTTTATTACAAAATTTGCACAATATTATACACCAATCGTTGTTATTATTGCATTAATTCTTGCAATATTACCACCACTTATCATAAAAGATACAACATTTTCAGATTGGTTATATAGAGCATTATCATTCCTAGTAGTATCTTGTCCTTGTGCATTAGTTATTTCAATACCATTAAGTTTCTTTGGTGGAATCGGTGGAGCCTCTAAAATGGGAATTTTAATAAAAGGAAGTAATTATTTAGAACAATTAGCTAATACAGAAATAGTGGTATTTGATAAAACAGGAACCTTAACAGAAGGTGTTTTTGAAGTACAAAAAGTAAAAGCAGTTAATATAAGTGATGAAGAATTGTTGAAAATTATAGCCTACAGTGAAAATTATTCAAACCATCCAATCTCTTTATCTGTGAAAAAAGCATATGGCAAAGAAATTGATGAAAAACAAATTATAAAAACAGAAGAACTAACAGGACTTGGAATTGCTGCAAGAATCGGAGAACAAGATGTGTTAGTAGGAAATGAAAAATTAATGAATGAAAGACAAATAAGATTTACAAAATGCAATGATATAGGAACTATTTTATATGTAGCGATAGAAAGAAAATATGCAGGATATATAGTAATTGCAGATAAAATAAAAGAAGATTCAATAGAAGCAATAAAGAATTTAAAGAAAAATGATATAAAGCAAACAGTAATGCTAACAGGAGATAGAAAAGATGTTGGCGAAAGTGTTGCAAAAAAACTGGGATTAGACAAAGTTTATACAGAATTATTACCAGATGGTAAGGTGCAAAAAGTAGAAGGTTTACTAAAAGAAAAAAGCAAAAAAGGTAAACTTGCATTTGTAGGAGATGGAATCAATGATGCACCAGTTTTAGCTATTTCTGATATAGGTATAGCAATGGGTGGTTTAGGATCAGATGCAGCAATAGAAGCAGCAGATGTTGTACTTATGACAGATGAACCATCCAAAATAGTAGATGCGATTCATTTAGCAAAAAAAACAATGAAAATTGTTCGAGAAAATATAATATTTGCTATTTTTGTAAAAGTACTTGTTTTAATTCTAAGTGCATTTGGATTATCAACTATGTGGGAAGCAGTATTTGCCGATGTAGGTGTTTCTGTAATTGCTATCATAAATGCTTTAAGAATGTTAAGAGTATTATGAGAGAGGGAATTATTGTATTGTTGTCATTAATTATTATATTCTTTTGCATTAGTGTTTCTCTGACAACAAAATTTAATACACAACCATTTATAGGAAATTTAATATATTCTTTGTTTGTTATAAT
>CARUQW010000068.1 GCA_949077355.1 uncultured Clostridia bacterium
CAGAAAGTAGTTTTTGCGTATAGCAATTCTCCGCTGTTTTAAAAAGCAAATAGCGATTTCCCACATAAGTATAATAAATTTGATATCCATTTCTTAAATCTTCCCACATTTTTTCAAACGTATAACCTTCCATTTTTTCTCCTTTTTTACATAATTTTGGCTAGTTTTGGGACAGGCACAAAGGTAACCATAGTGGTTAGTTGCGTGCCTGTCCCAAAACTAACCACTAACCATTTCTTGAAATTCGGTTTCACTTATAATGGTAATTCCCAGATTTTGCGCTTTTGTAAGCTTACTTCCTGCCTCTTCTCCTGCTAATACATAGTCTGTCTTTTTGGATACCGTACTTGCTGTTTTTCCTCCAAATTTCTCAATCAAGTTAGTTACTTCACCTCTTGTGTAATTTTCTAAGCTACCTGTTACAACAAATGTCTTTCCTTCCAATCGATTGTCAACATTCTCCTCTTCATTCGCTTGGATATTTACACCCGCTTCTTTTAATCTTTGAATTAAATCTTTCGTTTGTTCTTGCCTAAAGAATTCTATAATACTATTAGCCACAATTGGTCCAATATCATTTATTCCACTTAAGTCTTCGAAATCTGCCTGTATTAAGTTATCTATATTTTTATATTTTCTAGCTAATAATTTCGATGCCTTTGTTCCTACATGACGTATTCCTAAAGCTGTAATTAATCGATATAAATCATTTTCTTTGCTTCGATTGATACTGTCTACTAAATTTTGTGCAAATTTCTGTCCATTCTTTTTTAAAGATGCAATATCTTCAAATTTTAAAGTATAAATATTTGCTATATTCTCGATTAAGCCTTTTTCTAATAATTGTGCAATAATATTTTCACCTAGACCATCAATGTTCATTGCTTCTCTTGATACAAAATGCACCAAGTTTCGAAACAACTTTGCAGGACATTCTATTCCTGTACATCTAATTGCTGCTTCCCCCTCTTCTCTGATTGCTGGTGCTCCACATACAGGACAAATTTTAGGCATCTCAAATTCAACTTCGTTTCCGTTTCTTTTGTCTTTCTTAACTTCTACAATTTCTGGTATTACATCCCCTGCTTTTTGAATTACAACAGTGTCCCCAATTTTTAATTGTTTTTCTTTAATAAAGTCTTCATTATGCAGCGTAGTTTTAGAAATTGTTGAACCAGCTACTTTTACAGGCTCTAAAATTGCCATTGGTGTAATAACGCCTGTTCTTCCTACCTGACATACAATATCCTTTAATTTCGTTTCTTTTTTCTCTGGAGGATATTTATAAGCAACTGCCCATCTAGGCGTTTTGGCTGTTGTTCCTAAAATTTCTCTAAATTTCAAATCATCTACTTTTACCACTGCTCCATCGATGCCAAAAGTTAATTTTTCTCTTTCATCCCCTATTTGTTTAATGGCTTTTTCGATTGCTTCAATATTTTTACAATAAATACGTACAGGATTCACATTAAATCCTTGTTCTGCCAAATATTCTAATTCTTCATAATGGGAATTAAACTCCATTCCCTCTATCTTCTGAACATTAAAAATATAGATATCAAGTGGCCTTTTTTCTGTTATCTTACTATTTAACTGCCTTAATGACCCTGCTGCTGCATTTCTTGCGTTAGCAAAAAGTTCTTCTTCATTTTCTTCTCTTTCTTGATTCATTTTTTCAAAATTATCTTTGCTAATAAAAACTTCTCCCCTAACGGTAATATCAATTGAATCTTTTAGCTTCATAGGAATTGTCTTAACCGTTTTTAAATTTTGTGTAACATCTTCTCCTACCAGTCCATTTCCTCTTGTTGCTCCTCTTACAAATTCTCCATTTTTATACTCTAGCGCTGCCGATAATCCATCAATTTTAGTTTCTACTACATAAGTCACTTTCTCTATTTTATTCTCTTCTGCTTTTTGTTCTATTTTCATTACATATTCTTTCACATCTTCTAGGCTGAATACATCTTGTAAACTTTGTAATGGCACTTCATGTGTCACCTTTTGAAATCCTTCTTTTACATGTCCTCCTACTTTTTGCGTCAAAGATTCCTTAGATTGAAATTCTGGAAACTCCTTTTCCAGATTTCTTAATTCTACCATTAACATATCATATTCAAAATCAGATATTTCTGGTTTATCTTCATCATAATATTTCTTAGCATGATATTCTACCTGTTCTCTTAGTTCCTTAATTCTTTCTTTTGCCTGTTTTTTATCCACCTTGTACACCTCTTTTTTTGTTTTTTTTATTATATACAATTTGCATAAAAAAATAAAGGAATTTTAAAAATTCCTTTATTTTTTTCTCATTCATGTGAAAAAGGAAACGTCCCCAATTTCACATTATTCCGCTTTGGCTAATATAATTAATCTGGCACTACTATCATCGGTACAAGTTGACAAGGTAACTTCTGGTTTTCCTCCTGTGTCTCTTTGATAGAATGATGTATCTTCTGGTGTTGTTTCAAATTTATTATAAATTGTGTAGGTTAGTTTATTACCCTCATTATCAGTTATATATATTTTGTCGCCAATATTTAATTTTTTGTTATTTGAAAAGAATAGTCCGTTTCTATAATTATGTCCGATAATTACAGTATTTCCTGGTTGATTTACTCCTGAACCATATAAAAAGGCTACTGCTGTTTCAATTGATTTTTTCGTTACTTTTTCTAAGATTGGATATCTAAAATTAGTTGCTGGAATTTCCATTGTTCCTAATACTCCAAATCCTTTATAAGTTTGCTTTTTATTAGATGATGAATTAGCATTTGGGTCTTTCATTTGATCAAATGGATTGGTAGTATTCTCATTTCCTTCTGTTGAATTATTATCGTCATCTGTTGGTTCACCATCTACTACATCCCCTTGAAAATTATCAACAAAGTCTGATGTATCTTTTGTTACAATATAATTTTGATAATATTCATATCCTAAAAATCCTAATAATCCAATAATAGCAACAATTACTATTACCAATATTATGGTCAATACTTTACTATATTTACTCTCAAACATATCTTTTACCTCCGTATCTCACTATATTTAACCTCTGTATTAATTATACCACATATTTCACTAAAAGTGTAGCTTTTTTAGACAATTTTTTCACCTAGCTCTTTTCCTGCTAATATATGAAAATGTAAATGCATTACTTCTTGTCCTCCATTTTTACCACAATTAACAATAACACGATAGCCATCTTCTTTAAAACCTTTTTCTTCCGCAATTTCATTAATAACGCCATAAATTCTTCCTACTATTGCCTCATCTTCTTTTTCTAAATGGGCTAGTGATACAATATGTTTCTTTGGTATTACCAATATATGAATAGGTGCAGCTGGATTAATATCATAAAAAGCTAATATTTCTTCATCTTCATAAACTTTGTTAGAAGGTATTTCACCTTTAATTATTTTACAAAATAAACAATCTTCCATTTTTCTACATTCCTTTCCTTGCAGGGATTTTAAGGAACGTCCCTCTAATCCCTCTTTAAAATTGCTTTGATTCTTCTAATTCCTGATGAACTTGATTCTTCTTTTTTAATTTTAAATGTTCCTAATTCTTTTGTATTTTTCACATGAGGTCCCCCACATAATTCTTTTGACACATTTCCTATACTATATACAGTTACAATGTCTGGATATTTTTCAATAAACATACATTCTGCTCCAGATTGAATGGCTTCTTCTTTTTTCATTTCTTGCTTTGTTACTTCTATTCCTTCTTGTATCCACTGATTTACTAAATCTTCGATTGCTTTCTTTTCTTCCTCTGTTAATTTATGGTCACAGTTAAAATCAAATCTCATTCTGTCAACTGTAATATTAGAACCTCTTTGATGTGCATCTTTTCCAATTACTTGCTTGATTGCTGCATTTAGCAAATGCGTCGCTGTATGATAGGCAATCGTTTCTTCGGTTTGCTCTGCCAGTCCACCTTTAAATTTATGTTCTGCTCCCATCCTTGACTTCTCTTGGTGTTTCTTAAATAACTCATCAAATTCTTTTAAATCTACCTCATAGCCATTTTCTACTGCTAATTCTTTCGTTACTTCTGGTGGAAATCCATAGGTATCATATAAACGAAATACGATTTCTCCCGCAAGCTTTTTATTTTCTGTTCCTTCTAATTTTTTAATTTCCTTTTCAAATTCTCTTTCTCCATGCGCTAAAGTTTTTACAAACTTATCTTTTTCCTCTAGTATTACCTTTTTTATTAATTCTCTATTCTTTTCTAAATCTGGATACATTTCTTTCAAGTTTTCCACATTCATTTCAATTAGTACTGATAGTTCTTCTAAATCAATTTGCAATTTGTTTAAATGTCTTATCATTCTTCTAATTAATCTTCTTAAAACATATCCTCTATCTAAATTACTTGGTCTTCCTCCATCTGAAATTATCATCATACTAGAACGTAAATGTTCTGCTATAATTCTTCTACTTTCAATGTAATCTACTTTTTGAAGTTGCTCTAATTTTTCCATAATTGGTAAAAACAATTCTGTATCAAAAGGTGTTTCCTTTCCTTGTAACAACATCGTCATTCTTTCCAATCCCAATCCTGTATCAACATTCTTTTTCTCTAATTTAGAATATCCATTTTTATCTTTAAAATATTCCATAAATACATTGTTCCAAATCTCAACATATTTTCCACAATCACAAGATGGTTGACATTTCTCTGAACAAGCTGGCTTTCCTGTATCATAAAACATCTCTGTATCTGGACCACATGGTCCTTCTTCTCCAGCAATCCACCAATTATCATCTTTTCCATAAAAATAGATTCTTTCTTCTGGTATTCCCGCTTTTTTCCAAAGCTCCGCTGAAACAGTATCTTTCGGACAGTCTTCATCTCCTGCAAAACAGGTTACTGATAATTTATCTGCTGGAATTCCTAATTCTTTTGTTAGAAATTCATAACTCATGGCAATAGATTCTTCTTTAAAGTAATCTCCTAATGACCAGTTTCCAAGCATTTCAAAATAAGTTAAATGACGATTATCTCCTACTTCTTCTATGTCATTCGTTCTAACACATTTTTGATAATCTGTTAAACGTGTTCCTTCTGGATGTTTTTCTCCTAACAAATAAGGTACTAATGGTTGCATTCCTGCTGTTGTAAATAAAACAGATGGATCATTTTCTGGAATTAATGGTGCTGATGGTATTACATTGTGCCCATGCTTTTTAAAAAAATTCAAATATTTATTTCTAATTTCTAATGCTTTCATAGTTTTTCTCCTTTTATTTTTAATTTAAATTCTTTTCAAATTATACTCTAGAATCCAGAAAAAATCAAGAAATTATCTGTATTTTCTAAGGATTTTTCCTATACAAGAACAATAGGGGCTTGATTAAAGTTATCTATTTTATAAATTATTTCTTTCAAGCCCCGTTAAATTGTTCATCCGCGAAAAAATTCTTTAGAATTTTTTCTGTGGAATATATTTTTGTTGTATCGGTAAAAATCTTTGATTTTTCCTATACAACAAGAAAAAGGAGAAAACGCTACTTATCGTTTTTTCTCCTTTTTCCTTTACCTATCAAGCCATAATCTTACGTACGCCATTTTTAGATAACTGAATAACAAGTTCTTCTTTCGTTGGGATTAGTGTCTGCAAAATAGGTTCTCTTCCCATATTTAATGCCTGCTGCCATGCCTTCATGCTTTGTCTTAAGTCGAAGGTAACTTCATCATAATTTTTCAATCCGATTTTCGACCAAAAACTATTTTTCTTCCCTTCACTCTTACTGCATTTTAAAGAAATGGCATCTTTTGTGGCTTCAAAAACAGTTCCAATTGCCTCTACTTTCTGCTCCCAAGCCTCCACTTTTTTTGCATTTTCTTTTCTGACAGGTTTTTCCAATGCAAGACTTGTACAATATTCAGTTGTAAAATAGGCTGCTACAAATTCTACCATTTCTCTGCGACTAGAAAACTGTACATATTTCCGTTGTGCTAGCTCGATAAATTGAGAAGAATATTCCTCCCTTAATGCCTCGAACATCGCTATGTTTTCTCTTCTTCCCATTCTTTCTACCTCCCTTATATTTATAATCCAATTATATCATTTTTATGTTTACTATGTCAAATCTACTAATAATTTATCTTTTATTTCCTTTGGTAATAATAAAATCTCAGAAAGTTTTTCTTTTTCTATAATTTCTGGAATATATTTTCCACTATTCACATATTGAGGATTATTCGAAAACTCTGGACCATTACCTGTTCCAAACTCTCCCTCTATATATTCACACAAATAAAAAATCTCCCTTTGCTGAAATTTTTCTGAATAAATCTCATACATCTTTCTTACAATTCTTACCTTAATCCCCAATTCTTCTTGAATTTCCCTTATGGTTCCTTCTTCTGTTGTTTCATTTTCTTCTAATCCACCACCTGGAAAAGTATAATAATCTTGGTATTCTTTTTGTTTTAGTACTCCTACACGATGCATTAAAGCAATTCCACCTTCCATAGGAATAATTCCAGCAACTCTAATTTTTTCCATTTTCAAACGCTACCTTTCATTCATTTTAAAAAGATTACAACTGGGACTAGAGGAACGTTCTTTAAAATCCCTTTTAAAAAAATTGTATCTACAACGAATAAGTCAAGATAAAAAATTTTGATTGAAAGTAATTGAATTAGAAATTCTTAATCTA
>CARUQW010000069.1 GCA_949077355.1 uncultured Clostridia bacterium
ACTTATCTGTAAGCTCACTTAACGTTCGCACAGCTAAGGGCATCCCCAAAATCATCCTTCCTCTTCTAAGATTTCTTCAACGGTTTCAATTGAAGTAATATTTCTTAATAGTTCGTTCTTTTTGAATCCTTTTTTATTATAGTGTCCAACAATATGAATGGTCTCACTTTCATTTTCTTTTTCTTCTTTTTTTGGTCTTTTTATTTGTTTAATTTCTACTTGATAATTACTTAAACATTCTTCTATTTGTGCTAATGATTCTTTTATATCTTTATGGATTTTGATGTCTAGTTCTAGTATATCAAAATGGTCTAGTTTGTCTGAAATCTTATAGGAATAAGATAATATAACATATACGATTAGTGTTGTTATAATTCCTCCTAAATAAAATCCTGCTCCTATGCTTAATCCTATACAAGTAACCGCTAATAGTCCTGCTGCTGTTGTTAATCCTTTAACATTAAAACCATCTCTTAGAATTGTTCCTGCTCCAATGAATCCAATTCCAGATAATAATTGAGCTGGTATTCTTGATGGATCCATATCATATATTTTTGACATATATTCTCCACATAGCATAATTAGTACCGCACTAATTCCTACTAATGCATGTGTTCTAAATCCTGCTGGCTTACTCCAAGATGAACGTTCTAACCCTATAATTCCAGCTAACATAAATCCTAATACTAATTTAACGATTGCTTGGAACCAAAATGAATTCAGTATTCCATATATAATTTCCATGTTTTCTCCTTTCTTTTGATTTCTTATTTTATTAGATGCTTCGGTCATATATTATATCACATTTTTATATAAAATAGCAAATAAAATAAGACAATCGCTTAAAAATAAAATTTTTTCTTTTGTTTCTTCTTTCGACATTCTTTTTATTTTTTATTCGGTATAATATTTTTTAAGCTTTGTTTATAAAAACTTCATTTACTGTATTTATATTGTGTTTCTAAGGAGGGATTTTATGCTTTCTAAATATTTATATAGCAAAGTAAAATGTGCTCAAACACCTTTCATTTCTTTATGGCTAACTCCAGAAGAAATTCATTTTCTAATGCAAAATGATATTACATTTTATAAAGATGCTGAATTTTATCAGGTGAATTCTGATGAATTAAAAGCTCTTTTTGTAACAAATTGATTCGTACTGTAAATGAAGAAAAGCTCTATTTGTATTAAATAGAGCTTTTATAATAATTTTTCTAGTTCTTTAATTTTATCACGTAATTCAGCAGCTTTTTCAAATTCCATACTTGCTGCATATTGTAACATTTGATCTGTTAATTGTGTGATAACATCTTGTATGTTTTCATTTTTCTCCAACTTATATTCTACACTAATATCTTCTACTGTTGTCATTGAAATATTGTCACGCACTGATTTTTGAATTGTTTTTGGCGTAATGCCATGTTTTTGATTGTATTCTTCTTGAATTTTTCTTCTTCGATTCGTTTCTGAAATGGCCTTTTCCATACTATCTGTTAATTCATCTGCATACATAATAACCGTTCCATTTGTATTTCTTGCAGCACGTCCTATGGTTTGAATCAATGACCTTTCTGAACGCAAAAAGCCTTCTTTGTCTGCATCCAATATGGCAACTAAAGACACCTCTGGTATATCTAACCCTTCTCTTAAAAGATTGATTCCCACTAATACATCAAACTCTCCGCAATCGTAAATTTCGAATAATTTCCATTCTTTCTAAAGCTTTTGTATCAGAATGCATATAGGTCACTTTGATTTCTAAACTTTTTAAATATTCTGTTAAATCCTCTGCCATTTTTTTCGTTAATGTAGTTACTAGAACTCTTTCTTTCTTTTCTACTCGAACTCGTATTTGTTCTAATAAATCATCAATTTGATTGGTAACTGGTTTTACTTGTATTTTAGGGTCTAATAATCCTGTTGGTCTTATAATTTGTTCTACCACATTATCTTGTGCATGTTCTTTTTCATAGTCAGCTGGTGTTGCACTAACAAATACCACTTGATTTAATCGTTGTTCAAATTCTTCAAATTTTAATGGTCTATTGTCAAAAGCAGATGGTAAACGGAATCCATAGTTAATAAGTGATTCTTTTCTTGCTCTATCTCCATTATACATTGCTTTTACTTGAGGAATCGTTGCATGAGATTCATCGATTAATAATAAAAAGTTGTCTGGAAAATAATCAAATAATGTATATGGTGGGCTTCCTTCTTCTCTACCACTAATGTGTCTAGAATAGTTCTCAATTCCAGAACAGAATCCTGTTTCTCGCATCATTTCCATATCGAAATTCGTTCTTTCTTCAATTCTTTGAGCTTCAATTAATTTGTTTCGTTCCTTAAAATATTTGACTCTTTCTTCCATTTCTTTCTGTATGGTTCCAATCGCTCTTTCCATTTTATCCTTAGTTGTTACATAATGAGAAGCGGGTGATATTAAAATGTGTTTTCTTGTGCCAATAGCCTTTCCTGTTAATGGATTGATTTCTGTTATTTTTTCAATTTCATCTCCCCAAAATTCTATACGAACCGCTGACTCTGATTGATCCGATGGATAAATTTCTACGATGTCTCCTTTTGCTCGAAAAGTTCCTCTTTTAAAATCAATTTCGTTTCTTGTGTATTGCATGGTTATTAATTTCTTTAAAACTTGGTCTCTGGATTTGTTCATTCCCACTCGCAAAGATAGCATCATTTCTTGATAATCAACAGGGTCTCCTAATCCATAAATGCAAGATACAGATGCAACTATGATAACATCTTTTGTTTCAAATAGAGACAAAGTTGCTGAATGACGTAGCTTGTCTATTTCATCATTAATAGATGAGTCCTTCTCAATAAAGGTATCGGTTGATGGTATATAACTTTCTGGTTGATAATAATCATAGTAAGAAACAAAGTATTCGACATGATTTTCTGGAAAAAACTCTTTGAATTCGGAATATAATTGTCCAGCAAGTGTTTTATTATGTGCTAAAACTAAGGTTGGCTTTTGCGTTTTTTCAATTATATTTGCCATAGTAAAAGTTTTTCCAGAGCCTGTAACACCTAGAAGTGTCTGGAATTTTTTACCTTCTATTATTCCTTTACTTAAATATTCTATTGCTTTTGGTTGGTCACCAGTTGGCTTATATTCTGAATGTAGTTTAAACATTTTTCCTCCCTTTCTTGTATATTATTACCGCATCTTATTTACAGCTGGGCATTTATGATTTTGAGGACAATATTATAAGTTGTCTCACACCTATCTTTCTAAATTCACAATTTTTGTTGCCACTTTCTCAATAAATGTTTCATCATGTTCTACAAAAATAAGAGTAGGTTTGCAATTTAAAATAGTATCTTCTATCTGTATTCTTGTTAATATATCAATATAATTCAAAGGCTCATCCCATATATAAATATTTGCTTGTTCTGATATACTTTTCGCAATTAAAACCTTTTTCTTCTGACCTTCGCTCATATCATGTATATTGGTATGAAAATCTGATTTAGATAACCCCATTTTTATTAACATTGCTTTAAATATGCTTTCATCTATTTTATTATCCCCAGCAAAGGTTTTTAAATTCCCTTTTAAATCTTCTGTACTTTGTGATACATAAGATATTTTCAAATCATTCGCTACTTTAAATTCTCCATTATATTGTATTTCTTTTTCTATAATAAGTTTTAATATGCTTGATTTTCCAATTCCATTTTTACCAATTACTGCCACTCTGTCGCCATTATTCACTTCAAAGGAAATAGGCTTAAATATTGCCTGTTCATTATACTTTATCTGTAATTTATTTGCTAAAACTAATGGATTTTTATTACTTTCCAAAGGAATAATCTTTAAATCTTCATTTCTATCTATATTTCTTAATAAATTAGCTTTTTCATCTATTGCTTTTTGGGTTCTTCGTTCCATAACTTTTGAACTCTTCATCACTTTGGAAGCCTTATGTCCTATATATCCTTTGTCTATTGTAGTTTCTGAATTATATTTTTTACTTTTTCCCTTTTCTGCTTCATTTGACCATTTTGCAGAATTTTTAGAGGCAATTTCAAGCCTGCTTATCTCTTTTTGTAACTTTGCATTTTGCATTATTTCAAACTTATCTTCTCTATCCTTATTTTCTTTCCAAGATGAAAAATTACCTTGCCTAATTTCAATATTAGTATTATTTATTGCAATTATATGATTTACAATCTTATCTAAAAAATTTCTATCATGCGATACTAATATAAATCCCTTTTTCTTTTTTAAATAATTAACTAAATTATTTCTTGTTTCAATATCTAAATGATTTGTAGGTTCATCTATAAGTAAAAAATTGTTTCCTTTTAAAAATAGACTTATTAAAAGTATTTTTATTTGCTCTCCACCACTTAATAAATTAAAATTCTTATATAATATTTCTGAATCAGTATTAAGCAAGTTCAATTCTTTTATAATTTTCCAATCTGCAACATTTGGAGCAATTTGATTTACTATCTCTATTGACATTTCATTTTTATCTACAACCTCAAAAGGGAAATAATCAACATCAACACTTTTAGATATTGTTCCTTTATATTCATATTTTCCCTGCAATAACTTTAAAAATGTAGTTTTTCCTTTACCATTTCTACCAATTAATCCTAATTTCCAATCAGTATCGATATTAAATGATACATCTTCAAATATATTGTTATAACTTCCATCATATCCAAAAGTTAAATTATTTACACTTATTAAAGACATTTCCTCCTCCAATCCTAACGATAAATTACTATTTTATATTCTAATTATAGCATAAAATATAGATTCATTTAACATCGCTGCCCCTAATGTCCATGATCTTTATTTTGGCATCCCTATTTTCTGCATTGATTCCTATTCGTTCAAACATATCTTTTGGAATAGCTACTGTCAAAATAGTTTAAATAATAAAACACTAGAAAAGCTAGGATATATAGGCTTAACTAGTGTATACTGTTCCTACTCAATTATCATTTAATCTTTATCTTATTATTTATTAATCTTTCTTATTTTAACAAAACATACAATTGCTATAGTCGATATTACCACTATCCATATTGGAATGACTAAGCTTTTGTCTCCTGTTTGAGGTATTTTTTTGTCTGTAGTAGTATTATCACTATTATTTGTATTTGAATTATTTCCTGGTTTTGAACTATTATCTGCACCTGAATTATTTCCTGGTTTTGAATCGTTATCAGTGTTACCATCTCCTGGTTTTGGATTAGGTTTTTCAACTCCCTCTTTTACAGTAATACTCTTACTTATCTCATTAACTTTTGCAGGAGATGTCCCATCTGCTAGTGTCATATCTTTTAATGTTATTGTAGGGTTTTGTTTACTTTCATTTTTCACAGTAAATGTCAATTCAAAAATAGTTTCATCATTTTTTCCTAGTCCACTTCTTGTTGTTATAAACTTTCCATTTGTTTCATTATATGAAACACCAATTGTTGGTGTTTCCCATCCATTCACACCTTCCATTTTTTCTAATTTTAGACTATCCTTATCATATTTTAAGGTTCCTCCAAATGAGATAACTCCTCTTTCAGATTCAATATTAGATATATTAACATATACTGTAAATGTATCACCTTTATTATATTCTGATTCTTCTATTTTCATATCTATGTTACATTTAAGTGCTGCATATACATTTCCTGATATACAAATTGCCATTAATAATATTAAACTTATCCTTATTACCTTTTTCATAATATCTCCTTTTACATTAGTCTATTTTTAATAAACCAATTAATATCAATTTTATTTGTGCAAATGTTAACCTTTTCTAATTCTACCACATTTCCATCTGTATTTTCAACAATCATTTCTTGATTTGTTTTAATATTTTTTTAAAATTATCTACTTCTTTTTACTCTCACCCTATATTATATCACATTTTCAGTATTATGTAAATTTTTTATAATAAGAAATAACTAGAAATTAGCTTTAAACTAATATTCTAGTTATTTTTATCTACTTTATTGAATCTGCATTAATTAATACTAATTTAATTTTTGCAATATCATTAACTGTAATTTCTCCATCATTATCAACATCTGCAGCTTTTAAACTGTTACCTGTTAATTTTTCTTCATCAATTAAATGTAATTTTAATTGGGCAAGGTCATTTGGTGTAATTTCTGTATCTCCATCTGTATCTCCTGTTACAACAATTGTGTACTGTAGTTCATTATCTCCTACTTTTAGTATCATTCCTGTTCCAAGAATACTGCCTTCATTTAATACATTTCCATCTTTATCAACAATAGTAATATCTCTATTTACTTCTATATTTTGCTTGAATGCTTTTAATGTTGTTCCTGGTGTTACTCTTGATATAGTATCTCCCTCTATCACATATTTGTTAGAAGTAATTTTAGCATCTTCTTTAGGTATTTTAATTCCTATCTCCATATTTGCATCATTTGCTCCTATAATACCATATCCACCACTTGCTGAAATACCTTTTACTTTGATTGTTGTCTTTGTTTCTTCTTTGATTGTACCTTTTACTTTAAATTTTATATTAAATATTGTTCCTGCACCTGTTATTATTTTGTCACTATCTATTACAAAGTAATTATCCCCCGGCTTAGCCGGGGGCTTTTTATCTTACGCCTAAAAGGCTCC
>CARUQW010000070.1 GCA_949077355.1 uncultured Clostridia bacterium
AGCATACGCTATCGCCTACTTACCTCCACTCACTAAACTATCAAATCAATATTCTAAAACCTTATATTTTCAATGGTTTGCTCGTTTCGATACCTATCAAATTTTACTATTAAAAAGATTATCTAAAATTTGATATTTTTTGTACAAAAAATTCTATATTTATGCAATTATTTTAAGTAAAAAAAATACATACTTGACTAATTTTTTATTAATGAAGTATGTATTTTCAATTACTTTTGAATTCAAATCATTTTATCAAACATATTTCACTTGGTGTCTACTTTGGAATCTTCCTTCTGGTATATCATGCAAACAAATAGCTAACGCTAAACTTAATCCTAATTTCATAGAAGCTTCAAATCCAGAACCGAATTGCTAATCCTTCTGGGAAATTATGGATAGCCAATCCAATTGATACAATGATACCTGTTTTTAATAAAGCATTACTGCCTTTCTTCAATTTTCCATTCATACTAAATTTTTTCTCTACTAATAAATCACAAAAAATCATGGCAATAATACCCATAACGATTCCTATCACTACACTCATAATAGAACTAATGCCCAAGGCTTCTGGTATTAAATCGAAACAGATTACTGCCATCATTAATCCAGATGCAAAGGCTAATATAAAGCTTAAAAATTTATTGGATTGTTTCTTTATAATAACTCCCAGAATTCCTCCTAATGTTGTGCCAAACGTTCCAAAAAATAAACCTAAAAGGGTCGTTTTTATAATTCCTTCCACGTATTTTTCTCTCCTTTTTCTTTTTATTTTATCTTATTTTAAATAATTGTATTTTATTCTTTCTAAAATTTTATATATTTTGTTGTACCAATAAAAATCTTTAGTTTCTTGTACAACAAAAAGACTCTCCTAGTTATACTAAGAGAGTTTTACTTTTATGATTCTTCACCTTTTAATCTTTCTGCTCTATCTGCTGCAATTAAATTATCTATCATTTCATCAATATCACCATTTAAGAAGTTTTCCATTTGATAAATGCTCATTCCAATTCTATGGTCTGTGATTCTACCTTGTGGGTAATTATAAGTTCTTATTTTTTCACTTCTATCTCCAGAACCTACTTGTATTTTTCTGCTATTGGCAATTTCACTATCTTGTTTTTCTTTTTCTATTTCATAAAGTTTCGTTTTCAACATTTTCATAGCATTGTCTTTATTTTGAAATTGTGACCTTTCTGTTTGACATTCTACTACAATTCCTGTTGGTTCATGAATTAATCTTACAGCTGATGAAGTTTTATTAATATGTTGTCCTCCTGCTCCTGAAGCTCTAAATACTTCCATTTTTATGTCCGCTGGATTCACTTCTATTTCTACATCTTCTACAACTGGCAATACTGCAACCGTTGCAGTTGAAGTATGGATCCTTCCACTACTTTCCGTATCTGGCACTCTTTGTACTCTATGAACTCCACTTTCAAATTTTAGTCTACTATAAACACCTTTTCCTGTAATCATGAAAGATATTTCTTTGTAACCACCTAATCCTGTTTCATTTTCATTTAGTACTTCTAATTTCCAATGTCTTTTTTCTGCATACATTGTATACATTCTAAATAGTGTTCCTGCAAATAAAGCTGCTTCTTCTCCACCTGCTCCAGCTCTAATTTCACACATAATGTTTTTGTCATCATCTGGGTCTTGGGGAATTAACAAAATTTTTAATTCTTCTTCTATTTTTGGTAAGTTTTCCTTTGATTCATAATATTCTGCTTCTGCTAATTCTTTCATTTCTGGGTCTTGCATTAGTTCTTCTGCTTCAGTCATTGCTTGTTTTACTTTTTTATATTCTCTAAATTTTAATACAATATCTTCTATACTTGCATGTTCCTTCATTAATTTTTGCCATTCTGATTGATTTGCTATTACTTCTGGGTCTGCAATTAATTTTGTCAATTCTTCATACCTTTTTTCCACTGCTTCTAATTTCTCAAACATAATCATTCTCCTTTTTTGATTTTGCTTTTCGTATTATACTACATTTTTCCAATTAATTCAATAGAAGAAAGTGAAATGGCACTTCTAGTTCTTCTAAAATTTCTTTTTCTCGATTCGTACAAGTAAATATGATAATTTGATGCTGTGTAAATCTCTTTGTAATATATTTCAAAATATTTTTTAGTCGATTCGTATCATAATAAGCAAATGCTTCATCTAAAATAATTGGCATTTTCTCTTCTGACAATTCTTCTACCATGGCAAGTCTTAAAGAAAGGTATAACTGGTCAATTGTGCCTATACTTAATCTAGATGCTGGTATATAATTTCCATTTTCTAATTCAACTACTAATCCTGTATCATCATTTAGCCTAACATGTTTGTATTCTCCCTCTGTAATTTCTGCTATTGTTTCTGATAATTTGTCTGTAAACCTAGGGGTAACTGTGTTTTTCATTTTATCATAAGAATTTTCTAAAACTGCTTTTGCCAAACTCATACTTTTTTCTAGATTTTTTAGGTTTACCATTTTTTCATTATTGTCTACTAATTTTTCTTCCATGTTTGACAAATTTTCTAATTTTGGTTCTATGTTTTTATTGTCTAAATTCAAAGTATGTAATTGTATTTTTTCATTGCTTAATTTATTTTCTAAATTTTGTATTTCCAATTTTATTGTTTCTAAATTTTCTGTTTTATATTTTTCCATTTTTTCTGAATCACTATTTTCAATTTTTAAATTTAAATTATTTTTTAAATTATTTATTTCTCCATTTAATTCTTTATTATTTTTTTCTAATAAATCTATTTCAAAATTCAATTGTTTTATTTCTGTATTGATTTTTTCCACTTTATTTTTTATATTTATTTCTTTATTTTTCATTTTATTTTTAAAAAATAAAGAAAAAATTAAAACCATTGGCACTGTAAGAAGAAAAATAAAATTAAAATATTTATTTTTAATAAAAATAAATTGTAAAATATTAATTAAAATAAAAATTGAAAAAATCATTAATATTTTTTTATTTAATTTATTTTTTTCAGAATTTATTTTTTTATTATTTTCAAAAATATTTTTATTTTCAGAATTTATTTCATTTATTTTATTTTTAATTAAATTTATTTTTTTATCATTTTCGTTTTTCAAATCTATTTTCAAATTTATTTTTTCATTTTCGATTTCTTCTGTTTCTTTTATTAATTTTATTTTTTTTAAGACTTCAATCTCTCTTTCCAAATCTTGCATTTCTTTTTCTAAATTATTTTTATGTTCTTCAATCTCGTATTTTATGTCTACGTATTTTTCTAGTTCTTCTTTGTCTCGCTTTAGCTTTTCAATTTCCTTTTGAATTATATTAATTGGCTTTTCCCTAGACCTTTCTGTTCCTATTTCATCTAATATACGTCTATTGATTCGGTCAATTGCTCTTTTAAATGATACATTATCTTCTCCAGTTCCTACTAAATTAGCAATTTTTTGTATTAAAACATTTTGTTCTTGTTTTTCTAGTTTTACTTTTTGTTGATTCACTAATATAGTAGATAAAAATAACGCCTCATCAATTTTGGTTTGCTCATAAAAAAATTCATTTCCTTTGCTTTTATCAATATTAAATTCTTTCGAAATATCTTCCATTTTTTCATTAAATATTTTAGGATTTTTCTTTTTAAAATCTCTAAATATTTCAAATTTATTTTTATTATCTAATTCATATTCTAATTTTCCTGAAAAATCCTCTCCAACCCATGGCGTGTATTTTTCAAAATCTGAAATCTCCTTTCCATTTTTATTTTTAGAAATTCCATAAAAACAATTGACAATAAAATTTAATAAGGTAGATTTCCCTGCTTCATTTTTTCCTAAAATAATGTTAATGTTATCTTTTAGGTCTATTTCTTTTTCTTTTAGTTTTCCATAAGCATTTACTTTTAATTTATTTATCTTCAAAAATTTTTCTCCTTCCATAATTTATTCTAGTGCTTCTAGACCTATTTCTATTGCTTTTTCAATGATTTCTTTTTCTTCGATTGTTTCAGATTGATTTAGTTTTTCAAGCATTTCTTTGGCAAATAATCCTTTTAATGTGTTTTCATTTGCCATCTTTTTTAAATCATAGGCTATTTTAGTTTGGTCCTTTATTTTTATGATTCTTTCGTTTTCCATATATTTTAATAAGTCATATTTGTTAATTTCAAAATTTCTCTTTCCTATTAGAATAATTTTAATATATTCATTTTTTTGTATTTCCAATTGATTTATTTTTTCAATTAGTTCTTCTTTTGATAGCAAATCCGTTACATCCATTTCTATTTCTTTGAATTCTTCTTCATCTAATGGCACAAATTCTACTTTTAGCTCACCTTTTTTTTGAATTTCTCCCACTATCATTCCATGTTCTCCTAATTCATCAAAACCAAGTGAAACGACAGAACCTGGGTATACAATAGGAGTTGTATATTCTGGTTTATGTATATGTCCTAATGCTATATAATCAAATTTCTTTTCTTGTAACATTTTTCTTGTCATTGAATTATATTGTTTTTCTTCAATGGATGCTCCATCTAAAGTACCGTGAATAACTAAAAAATTCATTTTATTGGTTTCTTCTAATTGCAAGGCTTCTATGCCACAATCCGTACAATAAAAATCATCAAAACCATAACCATATATATTAATATCATTTTCTTCTATTTTTTCAATTTCATTATGAAATATCTTTACATTTTCATTCCAATTAAATTTATTATAATAAGAATTTTTTAAATAAGGATCATGATTTCCTGGACTAATAAATATTTTTGTGTTTGGTATTTCTTTGAACAAATTATTAATGTACTCAATCGTTGATAGTTTAACATATTTATGCTCATATAAATCACCAGAAATAAATAAATATTCAATTTGATTTTGTTTCACATATTCGATTACTTTTTTAAATACCTTTCTTTGCTCTAATCGACGTAAGTCTCCTAATATATCCTTATCGGATAGGTTAACAAATGGACTGTCAAAATGCATATCTGCTATATGTACAAATTTCATTTTCTTCTCCTTTTCTTTTTTCTTAGATGTCATTTTACTATATTTTTCTTTTTTTGGCAATAGTTGTTGCGAAACTTTTTTCGCTTTTAAATGAACAATTACAACAAAAAACTTTTTAAAGGGACCCTTTTAAGGCCCCTCCATCTCTTATTTAAAATTTTTTTGCTTAAGTAAAGTAAAAATTCATCATTCTGTCATACATATCCATATTATCAAATACTTTTTTCTGAATTACTTCTGGAATGTCGTCATCATCTAATTCTATGATACAACCACATTCTGGGCAAGTTATTCTATAATGTAAGATATGCTTGTGAGAAAAAAACGTCTCCTTTCTAGTGGTTCGAATAAAAATATCTTTCCACGATATTTTTAGACCTGCTTCACACCGTGGACATCTAACTTTTCCTCTCCATGTTTTAGGTGTTATTCCCTGTTTTGTTACTTCCATATTATCTCCTCCTTAAATTTTTAAGATTTCGTTGCTACTACTTAGCCATTTAGCTATGTTTCTATGATAACATAATATATTATAAAAAGCAAGAAAAATGTGCAATTGGGGACGTTTCCTTTTTCACATGAATGGTAGTATTCTAGACACCATTCATGTGAAAAAGGAAACGTCCCCAATTGCACATTAGTCATCGATTGGACCAAATAGTTCATCAAATTTGGCTTCTAATTCTTTTTGTAAGTCATAAGTATCATCATTTTCTCCTTTTTCTTGTTCTGGTTCTCGTTGTGGTAAGATTGGTGCATCATCTATAAAGTCTTCTAAGTCTAATACTGGTGCTATTGGTTTTACTGTTGATGTTGTTGTTGCTGACACTGGTGATGGCGATTCTATTTTAAGTTTTGATGTCATATCAATTTCTGATTTTTCGGCATTCTGTTTTTCTTTTTGGATTGTTGGTTTTCTTTCTTCTTTTTCATCGATTGAATCATCGAACAAATCATCTAATGATTCTACTTTTAAATTTTCTACTGCTTTTTCGTCTTTTTCTTCTACATATGGGTTATAAGGATTATACTTTCTCCATACTCCCCTATCTTTTACTCCGATATCGTTGTGACTAACTTCAAATGGTTTCATTTTCTTTGCCATGGAATGTTTGAAATAATAGAATTTTTGTGCTTTTACTGGCTTGATTCCTTTCTCATAAATAATACATTGGTCATTATCCATTCTACGAAGTTCGTCTGGTGTCATTAGAGCTCTTGCCATTACTTGGTCTGATACTGATTTTCCGGTTTTCCAGTTTTGTCTGTCACGGTTAATCGATACACTATCTCTTTCAATTGTTTTTTCTCCTAATGCTTTTGAGAAATATTCTACTGTTTTATAAGAGTTACTTCCTAGGAACACATGAGTATCACAGTTACCCATAATTGTTTCATAGGATTTTTCATAAACAGCCTCCAATTGATCAATATTTTGTAGGATAACACTAAAGGATATTCTTCTACTTCTAGAAGTAGAAATCTTCTTATCAAAATCTGGTATTTTTCCTATGTTAGCAAACTCATCAAGAATAAAGAATGTTTGCTCTTTTAAGGCTCCACCATTTCTATCTGCATAGTCATATAATTGTTGTATCATTTGTGAGAAGAATATGGTTAATAAGAAATCATATG
>CARUQW010000071.1 GCA_949077355.1 uncultured Clostridia bacterium
GCACTAATTTATAGTTAGTGCCAGCGTGAAAATTTTAATTTTCACTTTTCTTGTTTTAGAGGGGTGTGGATGAAAAATAAAAACAGAGAGGTGATAAAATGCCCCGAAAGGCAAGAGAAAAAAGCAATACAAAAGTATATCATGTCATAATAAGAGGAAATGCGAAACAAGATATATTTTTAGAAAAACAAGATTATGAAAAATTTATCAAAGAAATTTGTAACACAAAAGAAAAATATCAATATGAATTATATGCGTACTGTTTGATGACCAATCATGTTCATTTTATTATATATGATAAAAATGAAAAATTATCAAAGATTTTACAAAGTTTAACGGTAAGTTATTCTTCTTATTGGAATAAAAAATATGACAGAGAAGGTCATTTGTTTCAAAATAGATTTTTAAGTAAAAATATAGAAACAGAAGGCTATTTAAAAACAGCGTGTCGTTATATTCATCAAAATCCATCCAAAAGTGGAATTGCTAAGATGGAAGAATATTTATGGAGCAGTTATCAAGAATATATAGGTCAGGATAAATTGATTGATAAAAAGAAAATTTTGACTTTATTTGGAAAAGAATTAAAAGAGGCATTTGATAATTTTATAGAATTTCATAAAACAAATTTGGAAGGAAATAAAATGAAAGATTTGATTGAATATGAAATGATTGAAAAGTTAAATGATGAACAAGCAAGACAGTATATAGCAGAAATTTTACAAATAAAAGATATTCAAAAAATACTTCAATATAATCTTAAAGAACGAAATGAGTGTTTAAGAAAATTAAAAAATATTCGAGGAATTTCAAATTTGCAAATAGCAAGAATAACTGGGTTAAGTAAAAGAATGGTAGAAGTGGCAATGAAATAAAAGAAGGGGGGAAGGGATGTGACCTTATGAATAAGAAATAGGAAAATGTGAAAAAGGAAACGTCCCCAATTGCACATGGCAAAGAGTAAGACAATTTTTGTTTGTAGTGAGTGTGGAAATGAATCAGCGAAATGGTTGGGTAAATGCCCTGCTTGTAATAGCTGGAATAGTTTTTTTGAACAGAAGATAGTAGAGAGTAAAAATAGTAGCTTAAAACAAAAGGATTTGAAAAATAATATACCACAAAGTTTAAGTTCGTATGAGGCAAAAGAAACAATAAGAACTTCTACGGGTTTTGGAGAGTTAGATAGCGTCTTAGGAGGCGGTTTGGTCAAAGGTTCCTTAGTTTTACTTCGGAGGAGAGCCTGGAATAGGAAAATCTACTTTGATTCTCCAAATTTGTGATAAGGTACAGGGGGATGGGAAGGTTTTATATGTTTCTGGGGAAGAGTCTGCAGAGCAAATTAAAATGAGAGCAGACCGATTAAACATAAAAAATGAAGACATTTTGTTTTTAGGAGAAACTGATATCGATGTAGTAAATCAAGCTATTATAGATATTAATCCCAAGTTAGTAATTATTGATTCTATCCAAACGATGTATTCGGAAGAATTATCAGCAGCTGCTGGTAGCGTAAGTCAAGTAAGAGAGATTACTTCTCAAGTGATGCGAGTGTGTAAATCTAGAGCAATTACAACAATTATTATTGGACATGTTACCAAAGAGGGAAATATTGCAGGTCCAAGAGTATTAGAGCACATGGTAGATACAGTTTTATATTTGGAAGGAGAACGATATTTTTCTTATCGAATTTTGAGAGGAGTAAAAAATCGATTTGGTTCTACCAATGAGATTGGTATGTTTGAAATGCGAGAAGAAGGAATGTGTGAGATTACCAATCCATCTGAGGTTTTAATTTCAGAGAGAGAAGATAATCCATCTGGTTCTTGTATTGTTTCTAGTATGGAAGGGACTAGACCAATTTTAGTGGAATTACAAGCATTGACTTCACAGACAAGTTTTGGATATGCAAAAAGAACGGCAAATGGAATAGACTTTAATCGATTGTCTTTATTAATTGCTGTATTGGAGAAAAAAGCAGGATTAATGTTAAGTATGCAGGATGTATATATGAATGTAGTTGGTGGATTAAGAATTAATGAACCATCCATTGATTTAGGGATTATTATGGCAACAGCTTCTAGTTTTAAAAATAGCCCTATTCCAAAAGATATGGTGATTATGGGAGAAGTTGGGTTGACAGGAGAAGTTAGAAGAATTAATTTAATTGAGAAAAGATTAAAAGAAGCAGAAAGATTAGGATTTAAATCTTGTATTATTCCAGAAAGTAATAAAAAAGACTTGAAAGATAAATACAAATTAGATATAATAGGCGTTGGAAATGTAAACGAAGCAATGAAAAAAGCAATAGGATAATAGTACACTTAAAAATATAGGTAAATGAAGAGAAGGGAGTGTAATTTTGAGAAAAGGAAAAGAAGATAATATAACAGAAATTCTAAAATTAATTGCTCCAGGTACTCCCATTAGAGATGGTCTAGAAAATATATTAAGGGCTAAAACAGGGGCTTTGTTACTAATAACCGATAATAATGAAATTTTAAAAGAAGTAGTAGATGGGGGATTTTATATCAATGAAGATTATACTTCAGCGAAATTATATGAACTAGCTAAAATGGATGGTGCCATAGTGTTAAGTGGTGATTTGAAGAAAATCCTATATGCCAATGCTCAATTAATACCAGCAAGGGAAATTCTAACTTTAGAAACGGGAACCAGACATAGAACAGCTGAAAGAATGGCAAAACAAACAGGAGAATTGGTAATTAGCATATCGCAAAGAAGAAGCATTATAACCGTATTCAAAGGAAATGATAGATATGTCTTAGAAGATACCTATGCAGTGTTAAACAAAGCAAATCAAGCAATCCAAACATTAGAAAAATATAAAAAAGTATTTGATAACAAATTAAGCTTATTGAATGAATATGAATTCAATGATATTGTGACACTAGAGAATGTATTAGTAGCCATTCAAAGAGCAGAAATGGTAATGCGAATTGTAGAAGAAATACAAAGACAAATATATGAATTAGGTGACGATGGAAGATTAGTTAGAATGCAACTAGAAGAATTAATTGGAGGCTTAGAAAAGGAAGAATTACTAATTATAAAAGATTATATGGTAGCTAATAAAAAAAGGCAAACAGCAGAAAAGATATTAGAAAAATTAGAAATGCTAGCTTATGAAGAACTGTCCAATGAAAATATCATAGCCAAATTATTAGGATATGAAAATTTTGACAATTATGATGAAGTAGGGGTATATACGAAAGGCTATCGAATTTTAAATAAAGTACCACGAATGCCGTCGAACATCGTAGAAAACTTAATCGAATCATTCAAATCATTTCAACATATTCTGGCAGCAGACATACAAAGTTTAGATGACGTAGAAGGAATTGGAGAAGTAAGAGCAAGAACCATCAAGCAATCACTGAAAAGAATGCAGGATCAATTTGTGTTCTAATGTGAAATTGGGGACGTTTCCTTTTTCACATTTGGTATGGTTAGAGAAATTTTAAATAAAAAGGAGAAAAGAAAAAATGAAAACAAAAAATATTATATGGATAATTGCGTTAATTTTGGTAATAGTATTAATAGCAGTATTAGGATATGGATATTATAAAAAGGCAACAATGGAAGTAAAAAATCCAATAGCAACGATGGAAGTAGAAAATTTCGGAACGATAAAAATAGAATTATACCCAGAATTAGCACCACAAACTGTTGCCAATTTTGTAACATTAGCTAATAGAGGGTTTTATGATGGATTAACCTTTCATAGAGTGGTGAAAGATTTTATGATACAAGGTGGGGATAAAGAAGGAACAGGAAAAGGCTCAGCAACAATAGCAGATTTAAAAGACAATGGAGAGGACAAAGAATATACAATAAAAGGTGAATTTATTGCAAATGGAATGAAAAACAATAAATTAAAATTTGATGAAGGCGTTATTGGAATGGCAAGAAGCGATTATACTTCTTATTCTCCAACACTAACAGAGGAATCTTATAATTCAGGAAGTTCGCAATTCTTCATTATGACAAAATCAAATACAGCATTAAATGGATATTATACATCTTTTGGAAAAGTAATAGAAGGATTAGATGTTGTACATAAAATAGAAGAAGTAGAAGTAAAAGCAGCAGATGATGCGCAAGAAAGCGGAAATTCAGAAGTTAGTACACCCGTAAATGCCCCAAAGATTACATCATTAAAAGTTGAAACATATGGAACAGATTATGGATTACCAGAAACATTAGAACCATTTGATTATATGTCATGGATGTATAAAACATATGGAATTGATCCAACAGCATTAGGTCAATAAAAATAAACTTTTATGATATAAATAGCAGTTATTTATAAAAATATGAAAAAAATATTATAAAATAGTTGACAAATAGGGTGGAAATAAGGTAAAATATTTAGTGTGTTCGTTACAAGTACGTGAACACACAATAATGGTGGATGTAGCGTAGTTGGTTAACGCGCCAGTTTGTGGCACTGGAGACCGTGGGTTCGAGTCCCATCTTCCACCCCATTTATATAAACTATAATTTTAATACATTGGGCTGTAGCCAAGCGGTAAGGCACCAGACTTTGACTCTGGCATGCGTGTGTTCGAATCCCACCAGCCCAGCCAAAAACGAGATTGTTAAAAATCTCGTTTTTTATCATATACAAAAAATGAAAAAGAAATAGGACTCTGGAGTTCTATTTCTTTTTCTATTGAATATAAATGAAACAAAAAGGAGGAGAAAAAATGGAAAAAATAGTAAACAATATTGCCAAAGGAGTAGGAATTTCTTTCCTAGTAACAGTTATATTATTATTGATTTTTGCAGGGTTATTAACGTATACAGAAATTAGTGAAAGTATGACAAATCCAGTTATCATAATAATAACAGCAATTAGCATTTTAATAGGAAGTTCAATTGGAAATTTAAAAATCAAAAAGAATGGATTAGTAAATGGGGCTTTAATTGGTGGAATTTATATATTTACTATTTATCTAATTTCTAGTATTTTGAATTGGAAATTTGGATTAGAAATACAAAGTATCATTATGATTGTAATTGGAATGGTTTTCGGAATTTTAGGAGGAATCATTGGTGTAAATAAAAAATAAAATTAATTAATATGATTGGTTCCAATATCACGATTCCAAAAGTTAATTAAATATTGTTTTTCGGTAGTAGGAACAATATTGATGCGAAGAGATGAAATCGGTTTATTATGTTGATAAAAATTTTCTTCACCATCAGAAGATGCTTTCAACCAACCAATATCTTTTATATAAGATTGATAAACAACAGAAAAATTAGAATTATTTTGAAATTTAAACTGAATACCAGAAATACCAAATAAATATTGTTGTGCGATTTCAGCGGGGATAGGTGAGAAAACATTAGAGGAAGTGGTAGTTGTATGATTCATACCAATACCGCCTAATTGTGAAAAAATTTTTTCCCTAAAATGTGCTATTCGATCACGACCTACGTACAACCAATCAGAATTAGGAACAGGATTATAGCCATGATGATAAGTGATTCCAGAATGGCGACAAATAGCGCTAGCATTTTCACCCCAATAAGTATGAACATAAGCTCTTCCTAAAAGAACGTTAGAATTTAAGGAATCGGCTAAATTGATAAAGAGTGATTCTGCTTTACAAATAGAATTAGAAGAAATTGTATTCGGCGTGGAAATTTTACCAGCAGTGACAATGCTAAGAGCACTGTAAGCATCATAGGTTCCATAGTTAAGCGAAATAGCTGTTGCATTTTTGATATCAATTAATATTTCGGAAGAATTTTGAGCAAAATCTGTGATTGGTAAGAAATAAGAGATAGGGTTGAAAAATTGTTTTGATAAAACGAGTCCAAAACTAGAAGAATCCCAACCGTTTACTGGTCGAATTGGCTCAGAAAGAGTTAATTTAGCAGTTGATTTTCCATCAGAACTAGAAAATTCATTAAAAATGGCAGTTGGTGGTGTGTTATCAATAGCAATTTCGGCAATAAAATTTTTCTTGCCATTAACCAAACCGCATTTTATCTTCAACAATTCCTTCTGGGACAGTAAGAATCAAAGAACCATTACCAGTAGTATGAGTAAAAGAAAATTCATATATTTTTTCAAAAGCGTTTTCGGAGAATAGAAAAAAACTTTTAAATTCAGGTGTAATATAATCTTTTTCAGATATAGCATAACGATTACCAACGGCAACCTTTAGTGTATCTGAAGATAAATCATTTCGAATAAGATCTTTTTCTGTTATTTTGATATGTCCAGTGATTAAATGTGTTTGATTGGCATAAGTAGGATAATCAACATTAGAAGAAACAATATCAAGTAATTCAAGTATTGGCTTAGATTGGTCAATAGCAAGTTTTGCAACGGTTTGCGTATTTTCAATTACATATTTTGCAAAAGTAGTTTGAAAAAAGAAACAAAAAATGAAGATAAAAAATAGAACAATAAAGATTTTAATTTTTTTGTGCAATATACATGCCTCCTTTCAATAATAAGTTAGTTTTTAGATAGAAAATATGAAAATATTATAATGTAAAAAAATGGAAAAGTCAAGCTCTCTATTTTTTTATTTAATCTTCGTATAATTCATTTATGATAATGTCTTAATAAATCATTTAGGAAAATGTCTTAATT
>CARUQW010000072.1 GCA_949077355.1 uncultured Clostridia bacterium
ATTGGGGCTTAGTGCATATTTTAGAAATCTATCATGATTATATTAAAAATACAACTTCAGGAAAATATAAAATTATATATATTAATACACCAGAAGAAATGAAATATGCTCACAATATAATCGATAGAAATAAAGAGACAAAGTACATGTCATAGATTACGAAAAAAGAAAGGATGAGGCATAATGAAAATAGGAATTGATATTGATGATACAACATTTTTAACGGTGAAAGCAATGTTAAAATATGCAGATATATTTGAAGAAGAGATACAAGGAAAAACGATTAGTAGAGATAGTTTGGGTTTAATAAAAAATAGATATTACTTGCAAGCATTGTATGGATGGGATGACAAAACTAAATTTGCGTTTTTTGAAAAATACTATAAAAACATTTTGGAAGAATGTACAATACTTCCTGATGCAGATAAAATAATTCAAAAATTGAAAAAAGAAGGACATACCATACATTTTATTACAGCAAGACTAATGAATATTAAGGATTGCGATACAGAGACAATTACGAAAAAAAGTTTGAAGGATTTTAACATTCCTTATGATAGTCTGGATTTACATATTAGCGACAAACTATCATTTTGTAAAGAAAATGGAATCCATGTATTAATTGAAGATAGTTATGAAACCTGTAAACAATTGTCTGATAATGGTATAAAATCAATTTTAATGACAACCAAAATGAATGAAAATATTGAAACAAATGAAATTGTGAGAGTAAATAATTGGAATGAAATTTATGAGGAAATAGAGAAAATATGAAAAAGAAACAAATTGTAGTATTTGGTGGATGTTTTAATCCACCATTAAATTCACATTTTTCACTAGCAGAACAAATTTTAAATGAGTATACCAACATCGAGAAGATAGTATTTGTGCCTGTAAATAGCAATTATGGAAAAATAGGATTACTTAGCAATGAACATCGATATCAAATGTTAAAATTAGTTTGCGATAAAAATGAGAAATTTGAGGTATCAAGAATCGAAATAGAAGAAAAAAGACAATTGTATACGATTGAAACATTAAGAAAAATTCAGAGATTGTATCCAACACATAAAATTGCCTTTATCATGGGAAGTGACAATTTAAAAGAATTGGAGAAATGGGAAAGAGCAGATGAACTAGTGGAAGAATTTAAAATGTACATATTAAGAAGAGATAAGGATAATGTGGAAGAAATTATACAATCGAGTGATTTTTTAAAGAAAAATAGAGATGCCTTTGTGGAGGCAAAGAATAGTATAGTAAGCAATTTGAGTTCAAGTTTGGTAAGAGAAAAATTGAAGAAAGGAAAAAGTATTCAATATTTGACGCCAGATGAAGTTATGCATTATATCATGAAAAACAAGTTATATCAATAAAAGTGAGAGGGAAATATGTTAGAAAAAGAAAAATTAAAAAGAGAAACAGAAAATGCAATTCAATGGATTCGTAGTTATGTAAAAAGAGCAGGAGCTAATGGCATTGTAATAGGAAATAGTGGAGGAAAAGATTCAGCTACTGTTTTAGCTATGGCAAGCAAAGCAATTGGAAAGGAAAAAGTCATTGCTGTAGCAATGCCATGTTTTTCGAAGTCCAGTGATTTAGAAGATGCTAAATTAGTGGCAGATACTTTTGGCGTAAAATGTTTAACAGTTGATTTAACGAATTCTTATCAGCAACTGGAAGATGAAATTAATTTACAACTAGCACAAAAAATATCGAAAGAAGCATCGATTAATATGAAACCCCGACTAAGAATGACAACTTTATATGGAATTGCACAAACATTAGGTTATTTAGTAATTGGTACAGGTAATCTTTGTGAATCTATGGTAGGTTATACTACTAAATGGGGGGATAATAGTTCGGATTTTAATCCAATCGGTAATTTTACAGTAGAAGAAGTGTTAGAAATAGGAAAAATGCTAGGTGTTCCTAAGAAAATATTAAAGAAAGCTCCTAGTGATGGATTAGGAGAATTAACAGATGAAGAAAAAATGGGGATAACTTATTGCCAAATAGCTGAAATGATTGAGCAGGGGGATACAGCAGAACAATGGGTAAAACAGGAAATTATAAAAAGATATCAAAACTCGAAACATAAAAGAACAGCAGTTCCAACTTATACATTTGATAGACAAAATTTTTTGAAGGAAGAATAAGGTGATTAAAATGGAAGAAATGGAATTACTAAAAAAGATTAGGCAGCCAATTGTGGAATGGTATCAACAAAATAAAAGAGAGTTGCCATGGAGAAAAGAAAAAAATCCTTATCATATATGGATTTCTGAAATTATGCTACAACAAACACGAATAGAAGCGGTTAAGCAATATTATGAACGATTTTTGAAACAAATACCCAATATTCAAGCTTTATCAGAAATAGAAGAAGAGAAATTGTTAAAACTATGGGAAGGGTTGGGGTATTATAATCGTGCTAGAAATTTGAAGAAAGCAGCACAAATAGTACAAGAAAAATATCATGGACAGATGCCGAAAAGATATCAAGAATTAGTGGAATTGCCGGGGATAGGAGAATATACAGCAGGAGCGATTAGTTCAATTGCTTATGACGAGTGTGTGCCAGCAGTGGATGGAAATGTACTACGTGTAATAAGTCGAGTAGTAGGAAGCAAAGAAGATGTATTAGAAAGTAAAACAAAAAAGAAATTCACGGAAAAAATAAAAGAAATTATGCCAAAACAAGCCGGAAATTTTAACGAAGGTTTGATGGAATTAGGGGAATTAGTGTGCATTCCAAATGGAGAACCACTATGTGAAAAATGTCCATTACAGAAAATTTGTATTGCTAAAAATGAAAATTTAACGAATATAATTCCAGTTCGAAATCCAAAAATAAAGAGGAAAAAAGAACAGGTAACAGTATTTTTATTAGAGAAGGAAGGTAAATTTGCCATACGAAAAAGAAAGAAAACAGGCTTATTAGCTAATATGTATGAATTTCCGAATATTACAAGAAAAATTGGAAAAAAAGAAATAGAAAAGGTTTTAGAAGATTGGAAATTAGTTGGTAAAGATGCAAAAAAGATAGGAACACATCATCATATTTTTTCACATATTGAATGGAACATGATTGGCTATAGAGTACAAGTAAAGGTTGAAAATGACGAGTTTATATGGAAGAAAAAGGAGGAGATTTTAGAAAAATATGCAATACCTGGTGCTTTTGTACCTTTTCGTGATAAAATGTAAAAACAGGTGGTTGTATTTTCAAGAATAATAGTGTATAATAGGTTATGAAAATGGAGTGGTATCGAAGTGGTCATAACGAGCTACACTGGAACTGTAGTAGTCGGCAATCCCGGCCCGTGGGTTCGAATCCCACTCACTCCGCCATATAAATAATACAAAAACTTTGCTAATTGAGGAGTTAGCAAAGTTTTTATATTTTTCGATAGTTTCTCATAAGAAACTAAATCCGTGTTATTATCAAAAAAGGGGATGGTAATATGGATTATTATAAGAAAAGTAAAAAAATATTTAAAGAAAAAGTAAGAAAAAATAAAGAAATAACCAAAATAGAGTGGGATAAATATGCTTATGATAATTGTTTATTCAGTGCCAATACTTTGATGTTTCATATGGATGTAAAATCTTTTGAAAATTTAAAAGAGAGGCTCTCATAAAAATTCAACTAAGTGTAAAGACTAAAGAAAGGGATATTATGAGAGTAGAAATATTAATAAGAAAAAAAAGAGAAAAAAAAGGTTATACAATCGATAAACTTGCAAAATTAGCAGGAATGTCAAAGGGACATTTAAGCAGAATCGAAAGAGGAGAAACAGAACCAACCATTACTACTTTATCAAGAGTAGCAATAGCATTAAAAGTTAAGGTAGAAGAATTGTACAGGATACATTATTAATTTGAAGCAATAATGTATTTTTTTTTGGACAGGAAAAATCAAAGATTTTAAGATTCTATTTTCTGTTAATAGAAAAGGCCCAATTCTCTCGAAAGAGAATTAGGCTTTTGAGATTTGACGAATATAATATTTATGGTTGCAAAGAACGAAAAATCCAATTAATAATTTGTTCTTTAATGATAAAATATTCCTTTTCTTCAAATTGCATATTGGAAATACAATATTCTTTATTGGCAATGTGACTGCAAAAGAGGCACTCATGTAAATTATTACAATCTTGAATAAAGAAAGAATTACTAATATTATTGGAGCAAATGACATTATAGCTATTGCTACAACTATTAGAATCATCGACGCGTAGACAGAAACCAGAATTAGCAGTTCTTTGTGAAGCAATTGTAAATTGGCAGTTTGCACATCCATCACAAAATACAATATCTTTACAACCTCGACAATCTGCACAACGAAAAGCATTTTCACATTTATACATAGGGTCACATTGAGCCACATTAATACAATCATATTGCCTTTCCGTTGTGGTATAATTAATTTTTTTCCAAATATCGATAATGTCTTTTAAATTTTTTACATCTTGCTTAGGAAGCAGCCAACCTTTTTGTTTATCATAGGTTCTCATATTATTTTGTGTAATAAAAAGATTACTATGAAGAATTTCAGTCCAAGTTTCTTCACCTGTTAAGCTATCCATTACTTTTTTGGGAAGTTTTATATCAAAAGCTAATTTGGAAAGAATGGTGTCAAAAGAAAAGGGATTCGATTTTCCAAATATAATTTTAAAGGATTCATTTATGATTTCCATTGCTTGTTTTTTATCCATGATTTTGTACCTGCTTTCTACCAGTAGATTGAGAATGCATAAGAGAGAGAAGTGAATCCATTGTTTCACCGATTTGAAAAGATAAATTTGTTGGGTTTTCTACTACTGGTTTAAATTCTTCTAATAAAGGGTCTGTTCTTAATATTTGATTTATACGTTTTTTCGGGCATGGAGTGAAATCTAAAGTTTTTGCTTTAAAGGCAGGAAGAGGAACTCCATTACTACTAACACGAACAATACATTCACGATTTTTTAATTCTGTTAACATTTTTAATTTAATTCGATAAGAATTTCGCACAGCAACATTCATATGCATGTTGCTTTCTAATACCATAGCATCTGATTTTGAAACACGAAAAACATAATAATTAGATACATTGGCAAAAATAGCATTTCTTAAATTTTCACTGATTTGTGTAAAATATTGTTGGATTAAAATCAGAGAAAGATTATATTTTCTTGCTTCTGATAGAAATCTACTTAAGATAGGATTTTCAATTAAAGCTACTTCATCAATTACTAAGATAATATGTTCATCATAATAATGGGATTGAATTAATTCTAATAGTTGTTGCATAATAAGCCCAGAAATAGTTTTAGTTACTTTTTGACCAAGGAGAGCTTGGTCGAGAGAAAAGATAGTAAGAAAGTGTTCTTGAAGGATATCTTTTACTTGAGGTTTTAGACCTTCTTTTTGAAAGGCTGGAAGTAGGCATATTTCTTCAATAAAAGAGATAATTGGTGCAATAGCTTCTTGATAAGAATTGGTTTTTAATTCATTAAAGTCTGTCAAAAAGAAATGAATGATACCTTCTGAAAGTTGTGTTTTATTTTCATTAATCAAACGATTTCGATATTGTATATCCAAAATTAGATTTTTTAAATTGGTGAAGTTAAGTGAATTCGTTTCCATGAGAAGATGAATACTATACCTTAAAATTCTTTCTAATCTTGAATTATATTGGTCAGCCATCAAGGTTTGAAATAGGGATAAAATTAATTCAACCGAAGAGAGAATGTCTTTTTGGGGTGAATTCATAAATAAATCACTGCTGGTATCCAGGCTTTTGAAGTCAACTACTTTTGTATGCTCTAAACCACCAATTTCTTTTTCTAAAGCAGCATGCGGATCAATTACAACCACCTTATAATTGTTTGAAAAGGAGATTTCAGGTTTACTATTAGAAATGATAGCACTTGCTAATTTTGATTTTCCAGTACCACTAGAACCAATAATAATGGAATGATGGTCAAAGTCAAAATTATTTTGAGATAAGTAGAAGTCATCTGCGAGGTATGGAAAAGTATCGATTTTTAGGATTGCATTTTGCTTTTCATTTCTCAATAGTGGTAATGCCTTTTGAATATCTAAGTATTCGTTTTCATATTTTCGATAAAAGAAGCGGCTATAAATGGAAAAATCAATACTGAAAAGATAATGAGAAATTACGAAAAGAGCATTTCTTTTTATGTATTTTTTCTTTTCTAGTTTTTGAAAAAATAAATGCGTTTTCGTAAAGAAATGATTTTTTCGATAGCTAAAAATACGCATTTTAGTAAATTTTAATTCCTGTTTATGGGAAGCTTCGACTTTGTCAAAGATATCTAATATATTTTTTTCTTTGTTTGTTAAAATAAAAGGTAAACTTTTGGTAGTAGAAAAATTCAGAAAGTCTTTTTCTGTGATATCCAATTTTTTTATCATGAAGTCACCTAAGGAATTGATAATTGGTGGCAAAAGGCGAGAGGTTTGACAAAAAAAGTGAACTTCATTTAGTTCAATCTTGGCATATAAATGCCAACTTTTAAAAAGACCATTTAGTTTAGAAATGGCATTTAATAAGGAAAGCCAAGATTGAGGTTCTACATGGTTAGCTGTTACAATAATTTCAAAT
>CARUQW010000073.1 GCA_949077355.1 uncultured Clostridia bacterium
AATTCTGGTGTATGAGTATTGGTAATTACAGTTCCTTCTACTTTACTTGTGTAGTTTGCTACTTCTTTTTCACTTACACTATATACAATTTCTTTTCCATCTTCATATTTTGGTAAGTTCTCAAATGTATGCGTCCAGTTTCCTTCTGCTGTTACTTTTACAGTTTCTACTACTGTTGTCTTTCCTTCTACTGTTTTGTTTAATGTTACTGTAATTTCTTCTGGTCTCTTTCCATCTTGGTTGTTATTGTCTTCCCATTTTTTGCTTACTGTCAATTTTCCATCTTCGTTATATAATTCTGGTGTATGAGTATTGGTAATTACAGTTCCTTCTACTTTACTTGTGTAGTCTGCTACTTCTTTTTCACTTACACTATATACAATTTCTTTTCCATTTTCGTATTTTGGTAAGTTCTCAAATGTATGTGTCCAATTTGCATCTGCTGTTACTTTTACTGTTTCTACTTCTGTTGTTTTTCCTTCTACTGTTTTGTTTAATGTTACTGTAATTTCTGTTGGTCTTTTTCCGTCTTGGTTATTATTGTCTTCCCATTTTTTGTCTACTGTTAATTTTCCATCTTCGTTATATAATTCTGGTGTATGAGTATTGGTTATTACATTTCCTTCTACTTTTGTTGTATATCCTTCTACTGCTACTTCATTTACTGTATAAGTTATGGTTGCTCCATTCTCATCATATTTTGGCAATGTAAATTTATAATTCCAATTTCCTTGTTTGTCTGCTTTTATTGATTGCTTAGCTACATTTTCAATTACCGTGTCTCCGACTTTTTGATTGACTGTTATTGTAATTTCTGTTGGTCTTTTTCCATCTTGGTTATTGTTGTCATTCCATATTTTAGTTCCAGAAATTTCTGTTTTATCATCTACTTTCGTTACATCAAATTCGTTTGTTATAATTCCTTTTTCGTTGTTGATTACTGGTACTTTATAATATTTTGCTAAAATTTCTTTATCAGCCTTGGTTACACCTTCTTCTGATAATTTATAAGCAATTTCTTTTCCTTGTTCATCATATTTTGCTAAGTCTTTGAATTCTGCTTTCCATTCATTTTCATCATTTAATGTTACTTCATTATCAGTTCCATCAATTGTTACTTTGATAGCATTTAATTTGTATGCTTTAGCAGCATCACTATTCATATTTTTCCATTCTTTTTTTACTGGAATATTTATTTTGGCTTTTTCAATTTCTGTTTCTACTGGTTTTTCTACTTCTTTACCATTAGCAATTACTGAGTTTTTTAATATGGTTCCTTCTGCTACCTCAGTTTTTACAGTTGCTTTGAATGTGATTTTTATAGTTTGACCTGCTTCTATATCTACATTCCAAGTAATTACATTTCCGTTTAATATTCCTTCCTTGTCTATGTATTTTACTGTTGTTACATCTAAAATAGTATCATCTAATCTATCTTTTACTTCGATGTTTTCTAATTTTCTATCTTCTTTATTTGTAACTGTTATTTCATAGGTAACTTCGTCACCTTGTTTTGCTGTTTCATTTCCTGTTTTGTTTACTTCGATATCATCTGGTGTTGCATTAATGTTAGCAGATGCTAATACAGCGTTTACTCCCATTGGTGTCCATCCTACGTAATGTCCTTCTGATATTTGTGTTTCTGGTATTTCAACAGATTCTGTTCTTGAAATGGTTGCCTCTTGAATATTATCTGTTGTTGTGGTTGTTCCATTATTTCTTGTTCCTGCTGTTGTTGCTGTCGTTGTAGTTCCCCCTGTCGTTCCTGCATTGGTTGTAGCATCACTTGTTTGTGTTCCTTCATTTTGTCCTTCTTGATTTTCTTCTATTTGTCCTTGTGTTGCTTGCTCACTTGGATTGGCATCAACATTACTTCTTGCTTCTTCTCTTACCATTTGTTCACTCTCTAGGTCCGCAGCCTCTGTGCTTCCTCTGTCTTTTAAGAAGACTACGGTACCAGTTACTGCTATAATAGCCAATATGGCAATAATGATACTAACTGTTATCGTTGTTTTCTTATTTGGCATTTTAAAATTTCCTGCCATTTAGAATTCCTCCTTTTCATTCTTTCATTTCTTTTGCTTTTAGAATAAGTCTGTTTTTATTTCCGTTTGTACATGTAATTAAAGTTACTTCTCTTATACTTTCATCTTTGGTTTGCAAAATGGTTACATCATTTGGGTCTGTTACAAATTTATCATATATTTGATAAAGTATGGTTTGATTTTCTAAATCTGTTAATTTTACCATATCTCCTATTGCTAAGTTCTTTGTTTTTCCAAACATGGTTCCATCATAATTGTTATGTCCTGCTATGGATAGATTTCCATATTCATTTACTTTTCCTCCCCAATATTTCACAATTGCTATTTTCATTGGTTCTTTGGTTTCTTCTGGATGATAAGTTTCTAAACCTAATATTGGGTATTTTAATTCTATTTTTGGAATTTCTACAATTCCAATTACTGGATAACCATTCATTGTAATATTTTCAGAATTTTCTTCTATACTTCTTGAAAATGTTTCTACTGTTTTCTTGTTCTCTTGGTCATTTAAATAATTTTTACTATATTTTGCTGCAATTAATCCTACTACTATAATTACAATCATAAATAATATTATAAAAAGTAATCTATAAATTTTCAGTTTCATCTTATTGTTTTCTCTCTTTGTCTTGTAATTTTTTCATTCTTACAAAGATAAGGATTAATGCAATTACTACTACTGCTAAAATAACAAATAATGCAATACTGTCTCCTGTAATTGGTAATTTAGTGGTTTCTTGTGTTACTTTTGTTTCAATTCTTCCTGGTATTTTTTCTTCTTCATCTTCACGATAAGATGTCATAAATTTTGCATCATATGTTATCGCACCGTTTTGTGCTTCTTTTTTTATGAAAACAATGTATTGCTCATCTTTTTGCGCTTCAATTGGTTGTTTAATTTCATTATTTTCTACTTCTGTCCACTGTGCTTGGTCAATTAATTCATGATACAAAGTATAAAATTCTTTGGCAAATTCAATTTTGGAATACATTTCTTTTTCTTCATATTCCTTATTTAGTTTGTCTGCTAATTCTCTTAACTCTGAATATTTTTCTTTTGGTAGTTTTGTTCTTTCATAGAAATACTCTGCTGTATCTTCATCTACTATTTTCAATCCACCAACTGTTTCTGTATATTTAATACCATTCACTTCTTCATTTCTTTTTTCAAGGTCTGTTAATAATTCTGTTTTAATTCTATTGGTTGTTGTTTCTACTTCTTTCATTTTGTTCGTATCAAATGCTTGTGAAAAATCTACTTTGTTCACTTTTGATACTTCTTTATCTTTTTCCATGATATAAATATAATAGTTTTCATTTTCCGCTATTTTTGTTTTTTCAATTAAGGCTACTTGGTTTCCTTCTCCATCTGATGTTGATTTAATATAATTTAAATCTCCTTCTTCAGCATTTTCTTTGTTTGCTATAGCAAATTTGAATTCTGTATTTGCTAAATCTTTTACATAGATTATATAATCTTCATTTTCCATTTTTACAACTTGTATTTCTGTTTCTGCTGCAAAAACGTTTACTTGTAGTATTAGTGCTACTAAAATTGTTACTAATACCATCGTCATAATTTTGACTTTTACTTGTTTCATTATCATTCCCCTCCTATATGATATAATGAATTTTTAATTTTTATGGATGCTAGCTAGCCTATTATTTGTATCTTCTTACGGATATAAGCATTTGGCATACTATTTCCAAAATTTACATCTTTACAGACAATATTATATTACAATTCTGTTAACTTGTAAACACCTTTTTGATTTTTTTACATTATTTTTATGGAAACTTTTATATACTATTGTAAAATGCTTCAAATTCTTTCATCCGTAAGTTTTTTCTATTCTCTAACATTAGCTTATGCGTTCTTTTATAAAATAATGTTTTTGCTGTATCGAATAAGATTATTTTTTCCTATACACAAAGAAAAACTGATACTTTTTTCGTATCAGCTTCTTTTTTTCTTATTTTCTTCAAATTCTTCCCAAGATTTACTAAATTTATGATTGGCAAACAATTCTTTTAATCCAGTAATTTGTTTTAGTCGAATAATTTCATCCAACTCCATTCCTAAATGTTTTGAAATTTCTTTCTCTGACCATCCATTTTGGGTTAGTGTTAATACAATATGAGACATATCTATAATTTGGTGTGTTCCTCTTGCTCTGTTGTGTCGAATGGTACTTGCCATACGATTTTCTAAATCTTTATCAATTGTTACAATTGGTATTTGTTTTAAATGAAAATATTCCTTAGCACAACGATAACGGTGAAATCCATCTACTACAATGTAACGATCATTTTCTTCATCATAATAAGTTACAATTGGTTGAGTATAACCATCTTCTTCAATCGAATGTTTTAATAACTTCATTTCTGGTGGTGCTACTTTATTGGGGTTGTAATCATTCGCTACTACCTTCTCAATATCTATCATTTTTACATTTAGTACCGGAAATTCTATTTCACTCATTTTAGCCTTTCCCCTTCTTTCCTTTTAATCTATTAGCATCATTGCTGGCTTATCCATATAAATTGTCACAAAATTTTTATAATCTTGGTTTTTACTTACCTGAAATCCACATCTTTCATAAAGTTTTTTATAACAATTTGGTACAATACTATAAGTTATTTCATTTTCTTTTTTTATTCTTACTAAGATTTCTTCTAAATATTTTTCCTTAGTGGTATATATATTTTTAATAATATTATTTTTAATTGATACAAAAGCCATTACCTTTCCTTCTTCTAAATAGATATACCATATCTTACCTTCATCATCATAAATTCTATCATTGATTTGTTTTTCGATTAATCTTGAGCCAAAAAATTTCCCCATATACTGATAAAAATTTTCAACTTTATTGGTTACTCTTTTAATCATATTTTTTTCCTCCTTTATCCACATTGTTCTTTTATTACTTTTTGTAATGTTTTATCATCTGTTTTAGTTTTTTTGTTTAACAGGTTATCCCATTTATGTATTAATTCCATCAATTCCTTGTCATCATTTTTGGTTTGACCAAAAGATAACCTTCTTAAGTAAAAATCATTTTTTTCAATTGCTCTTGCCATTCTTCGCCATGAAATTGCCTTTTTTTGATTTTCTAATTTGCAATCTGCAATGTCTGGAATATCTTTTATTTCTATCCCATATTTGTTTTTATGCCATATCATAAATTTCTTTATTTTTTTGTAATAGTGTAGCATTAAATCTCGGTTATAAATTCCTATGCTTTCTAATAAAAATACTGTATATTCTTGCCATGACATAAATTCTGGTTTACAGGATTTAATATTTCCTAAAGCTGTTGTTTTGCAATAAATATTCCCAAAATTAACTCCGATTGACTCGATTTAATACTTTTCCCCAAGTATCATACTCCAAAGCTTTAAATTGGTCTAATCCATTTCTTTGATCATCTCCATAAGGTTGACAAAGTCTTTGCTCATAGATACTAACTCCATTTTTATACATCAATTCATAAATATAATTAAATTTCAAATCTAATTGACTCACTGCTCCCCAGATATCCTCTGTTGCCCAATCATAAATTGGATAGAAGTTATATACATCAATATGTCTATCATTTACTTTTAATTTTGTTGTCCAATTATAATTGTTAAAAGTCTTCTTTTTATCTTGAAATGCAATGGTTCGAAATCTATTTAAGCTTTCGTCAGTTCGAATTCCAATTCCACAAGCGACTTTTCCTTCATATTTTTCTTGATACCATCCTGCGAACTGTATAATAAATTCTTCAAATTCTTCCCCCTTTTTAAACCATTTAAATGGACAATTATGGATATTGATACTATCTTCTGGCATACTTCTTACCCACAAATGTTTACTTTCTTCTTCCCAGCAAATCCACTTGGGCTGTAAGACAGATACTGCATTTCTTAATGCAATTGGTAAAGTAATGTGATAGAAATCTCTAATTTGTGGCAATTGTTTTAGTTGTTCTATATGTTCGATGGTATAACGGTATTGCGCTTCTAAGTCTATATATAAAACATCAAATTTTTTATTCATTCTAGCTGCTACTTTATTAGCTAGCTGTACCATAACAGAACTATCTTTTCCTCCACTTACACTAAAATAAATGTTATCAAAATTTCGAAACATAATTTCTAGTCTTTCTAATGTAGCCTCTAACACATTTTTTTCTAAATATATTTTTGCCATTTACTTTCCTCTTTTCCTAACTATTCCAAATTATACCATTTTTGGAATTTCCTGTAAAGTTTTGTCGAAAAAAATATGATAAAAGATGACATGCCGTTAAAGTTGCCGCTGGTTGCCACTGGTTCCGGGTTAAAATGGCAAGGGGGATTGCAGGGACGTTCCTTAAAATCCCCCTTGCCATTTTAACCCGGAACCAGTGGCAACC
>CARUQW010000074.1 GCA_949077355.1 uncultured Clostridia bacterium
TGATTAAAGTTATCTATTTTATAAATTATTTCTTTCAAGCCCCGTTAAATTGTTCGTCCGCGAAAAAATTCTAAAGAATTTTTTCTGTGGAATGTATTTTTATTGTATAGATAAAAATCTTTGATTTTCCTATACAATAAAAAAGAAGAAGCTTTGAGAATTTTTCTCTTACTTCCTCTTTCAAATTATTCACTTTGTTCTCCCTCTTGATTTTGATTTTCTTCTTGATTGTTTGCGTCATCTTGCTCATTATTATTGGTTTGTTCTGCATTATTATCTTGAGTGTTATTTTCATTGTTGTTTTGGTTATTATCTTGAGTGTTATTTTCATTGTTATTTTGGTTATTATCTTGCTGTTCTTCCGTGTTGCTTTTGTCACTTTGTTCATCTGATGAGTTCTTATCACTATTATTCTTACTATCTGTATTAGATTGTGAAGATGCTCTAATTCCATTTAAATCCATCCACTCTTCTGCATCTATTCTATTGTCATTAATTGTAATATAATAATGTTTTTCTCCTCCACTAATTGTCATATATATATCATCTGCCACAATAGCAAATAATTCTGAACCAGAAGAATTAATTAATGTATACTTTTGGTCTTTGCATGCTACTAATACATTATAATTTGGAATTACTAGTAAATTTATGGCATCTTTATTATTAGAAGCAACATATCCTAAGCTATCATATTTATATTCTACTACTTGGTTTCCTTTTGTATCATACAATCCCCAATATTTGTCATTTCTAACAGGAATTAGGTTTTCTGCAAAAATATATTTATTTTTTATATTATTTTGCGAAAATTTTGAAACATCCATACCAATTTCGTCATTTTCTATATAAATCTTGATATTTCCTCTAACATCTATTACACCATATTTATCATCTTTTTTTACCACATATAAACCAGAATCACTATCCATTAATTCAATGCTATCATACATAATTTGTACTTTTGTTTCTCCTGTGGCTGATAAAATTCCAACTTTTTTATTAGTTTCTACTAAAAAATCACCAACATTAGGAAGATACACAATATCGTCATATTTTGGCTCTAATATTGCTTTCCCTTCTACATCGATTACTCCGTTTTTTATCTTTATCTTTTACAACTACTAGTTGATTCTTCATAATTGCTTTTTGGTTTGCAAATACATTGCTTAATTCTGCATACCCATAATCTAATACTTTTGTATTATAATATTGGTACAAATATGGCGTTGTAAAGATTGTTATAGTATTCTTTTCCTGCTCATATTCAAAACTAATATTAAATGCCTTTTCAAGCCCCTCTGTTGATACGTAAAGTACCCCATTAATTGCTTTCACTGGATTTTTGATATATACATATTCATAATTTCCATCTTTTTCTTCTAAGTCTAACTTGTATATCTTGTTTTTTCCTAATTCAAAGTTAGCTATTTCATTTTCACTTTGTACATAGCACTTACTCTGTTGTTCTGACTTTTCACTATATTCTCCATTAAAACTATCATAACCAAAATATTGTGCAATTTCTTTAATTGGCGCATATATTGTTCCATCACTTTCAAATACCAATAAATCTTTTATTTTTTCATTTGGTTGTCCATCAATCACCAATTTCATAACAGTGCTTTGAATATACATCAAATAGCTAACAATTCCTATGATTGCAATAAAAACTAAAATCATAGCTACTAATATTATTCTGGTCGTTCTTTTTCTCTTTTTTTCTTCTTTATTTTGAAAGCTTTCTTCCATTAAATTCATTGCCTATCCCTCCATTTTACTTTATATAACCATATTTTCGGTAAAATTCTTCTCGGAAATTTCCTAAATTATCATGCTCTATCTCTATTTTAACCCTTTCCATCAAATTAGTCAAGAACCTTAAGTTATGAATTGATAGTAATCTATCTCCTAAAATTTCATTTGTTTTTACTAAATGTCTAATATAGGCTCTTGTATAATTTTTACAAGTATAACAATCACATTCTGGATCCAATGGCCCCCAATCTCTTTCATAAGTTGCATTTCTAACTACTACTTTCCCATGAGATGTCATAGCAGTTCCATTTCTAGCAATTCTAGTTGGAAGTACACAATCACACATATCAATTCCTGCCATAGCTGCTTCTATTAAATAATCTGGCGTTCCTACTCCCATTAAATATCTTGGTTTATCTTTTGGCATTAATGGAGCCGTGTATCTTAAAATATCTAAGAATTCCTCTTTTGGCTCTCCTACACTAATTCCACCAATTGCATATCCTGGCAAATCTAAGGCAATTAAATCGTGTGCACTTTTTTCCCTTAAATCTTTATAAAATCCTCCTTGTATAATACCAAACAAAGCTTGTTTATCAACAGTTGTATGAGCCTCTTTACATCTTTTTGCCCATCTTGTTGTTCGTTCCATAGATTGTTTAGTATACTCATAGCTTGCTCCATGTTCTACACATTCATCAAACGCCATCATAATGTCACTACCTAAATCTTCCTCAATTTCCATGACTGACTCTGGTGAAAAGAAATGCTTACTACCGTCTAAATGAGACTTGAATTCAACTCCTTCTTCTGAAATCGTTCTTAAAGCTCCCAAGCTAAACACTTGAAACCCTCCACTATCCGTCAAAATCGGTCTATCCCAATTCATAAATTTGTGTAAGCCTCCCGCTTCTCTAACAATTTTACTTCCTGGTCTTAAATACAAATGATAGGTATTGGATAATATAATCTCCGCCTTTACTTCTTCTTTTAACTCCTCTGGTGTCATCGATTTAACTGTCGCTTGTGTTCCAACTGGCATAAACACTGGTGTTTGAATATCACCATGTGGTGTATGAATAACACCTCTTCTTGCACCTGTTTGCTTACATTCATGTAACAATTCATAAGTTACTGCTGGTTTCATTATCTATTTTCCCCTTTCCTTTTAGTTCGTTTTGGTCAATTTTGATTGGTTTTGGTTAGTTTTGGTTAGTTTTGGTTAGTTTTGGGACAGGCACTAATGTATCCATTATAGTTAGTTTTGTGCTGTATATCAAGAACGTTATGCTATATATCCGCAACTAATGTATCCATTATGGTTAGTTCTGTGCCTGTCCCAAAACTAACCACAAATAAACATAGCATCTCCAAAACTAAAAAATCGGTATTTTTCTTTTACAGCTTCTTGATAGGCATTCATAATGTATTCTTTGCCTGCTAGTGCTGAAACTAACATTAGTAAAGTTGACTGTGGTAAATGAAAATTTGTAATTAGACCGTCTAATATTTTAAATTGATAGCCTGGATAGATGAATATTTGCGTATCTCCTTCTGTTGCTTTTATTTTTCCATTTTCGTCTGCGACCGTTTCTAGTACTCTACATGAAGTTGTTCCAACTGCTATTACTCTTTTTCCATTTTGTTTTGCTTGATTAATTTTGTCTGCATCTTCTTGTTTGATATAATAATGTTCAGAATGCATTTCATGCGCTTCTACCGTTTCTTCTTTTACTGGTCTAAAAGTTCCAATTCCTACATGTAGTGTTACATTTGCTATTACAATTCCCTTCTGCCTTAATTTTTCTAATAATTCCTCTGTAAAATGTAATCCTGCTGTTGGTGCAGCTGCGGAACCTTCGTGTTTTGCATATACTGTCTGATATCTATCTTTTTGGTTTAGTTCTTCATGAATATAAGGAGGTAATGGCATAAGTCCAATTTTATCTAAAATTTCATTAAAGATTCCTTCATAATGAAATTCTACTTTTCTAGTTCCTCCTGGCATTACTTCTAACACTTCTGCTTTTAACAAGCCATCTCCAAAAATTACTTTGGTTCCCACATGAAGCTTATTTCCAGGTCTTACAATACTTTCCCAAATGTCTCCTTCTATATTATTTAGAAGCAAAAATTCAACATTGGCTCCTGTTTCCTTTTTTCCATATAGTCGTGCTGGCAATACTTTTGTATTATTTCTAACTAGAACATCTCCTGGTTCTAAATAATCAATGATATCCTTAAAAATTTTGTGTTCTATGGTTTGTTTTTCTCTATTTAATACCATTAATCTTGAGGTATCTCTTTTTTCAATTGGTGTTTGTGCAATTAATTCTTCAGGTAATTCGTAATTAAATTCAGATACTTGCATTTTTGCTCCTTCTTTCTTTATGATTTTCATTAGAAATTAAAAGCTCTCACTTCTTATTTCTTTAAAATGATTGATTAAATTGTTCAAAATCTCTTTCATTTCTTCTATTAAATTTTCTGGTTCCTTAAATACTTCTTTCATTTGATAAGAATATTCAAAGTTAGTACTTTTAGCTGGTTTTAATGTATATATTTCTTGTGGTAAGCCAATTTTTCCATTTGTTGTATTGATATTTTTATTCATATAATCTGTGTACCATTTTTTCTGCCCAATCAATGATTCATTTTTATAACCATATTTTTCATAATCATGCAATTCTGGTCTTTCATAGCCATATTCTTCTGCATTTCTTTCTAACGAATGTAAAAACTCATGCAAAAATACTTCTTCTGGAAATGTATTGATTCTTCGGTCATATTTATAAATATAACTCCTTGAATTATTTGGTAATCGTACATTAGAAAAACCAATTCCATAATAATCCATAGACCCTAAACCAATCCAGTCATTTACTTCAATATCATTTTCATGTTTTTCATCTCCGAAGTCTTACAATCGCAAATATATGGTCATAATCATTCGATGCTATGGTATCTTTTATTTGCTCTTCTATATCTTCCGCTGCTACATAGTAACCAAATTGACTATCGTAAGACAATTTCGATAATGGTGTTTCAATTTGATAAATATCACAATTTGCTGTCATTTTTCCTTTTGATAATTTATTACAAGATGTTTCAAATAAATTTATTGTATCTGTAATATCTTTAACATCATTTCCGAGTCACCTCTAATTTTACTTGTTTTTGATTAATTACCACATCGGTTGTTCGAAAAATAAAACAAGCAAACTTCCAGTCATTATTTTGTTCTGGCATTCCTTCCTCTATCGTAAAATCAGAAAACCATGCCTCTCCTTTTACATCTCCTAAATAACCACCCAATCGAAATCCTATATTAACTTCTTCTCTATCTTTACTATTAAATATCAATTCTATTTTTTGCCACTCTTGCGTCCCGCTAATTGCAACTGACCTTTCAGTTGTTCCTTCTATCGCAATTTGTGCTCCCACTCCAGATATTTCTTCTTTTGAACGCACATCGTTTGTCTTTACCATACAAGTTACTTTATATGGCTGATTTTTCTTCACTTGCACTTTCTGATAAAACATAGCATCATTATAATCTGGGTTCTCTATTTTATAACTTCTTTTATGACTATACTTTATTTCTTCATCTCTTGTAAATTGAGAGGTATGTAAATTCGTTTCACTTCTTATAAAATCATTAAAATTATTCATTTGATAATATTGATAAACAAAATATAATACTATAAGTAAAAAAAACAAGCTTATAAAATAACTTATTTTATTCCCTTTTTTACCCTGTTCCATTTTCTCCCCCTCCTTTTCTATTATATATGATTTACGCTTAAATAGCAACCATGATTTTAGGGATGTGTGATTAATTTATGATAAAATCACCCTAAGAAAATATCTAATGAAAAGTTCACCCCTATGTTGGAAATAATA
>CARUQW010000075.1 GCA_949077355.1 uncultured Clostridia bacterium
ATATTGTTAATAAGAAATCATATGCTGTATGTGTATCAGATGATATAACATATACTGCTGTTTTTTTGTTTCCAATTTCTTCGAAATCTATGGTATCTGTTGAGGTTAATTCTGCTATTTCTTTTGAATCAAATTTTCCTAATTTAGATTGTAATGAGCTTAAGATTGAACCATAGGTTTTTTCTGGTGCTATTTCGATGGATTTATAATACATCCTTGCTGGATGGTCATAAGGTAATTTACTAATTAATTCTGTTAGTAAATTGCTTCCACTTTTATTGTTAGCAGCTCTAACTAATTCTGCACAGCTAGCTAAGTTTTGTTCTTCTTCTGGTCTAGTAGCAATTAAATAATAAATTAAAGCCTTTAATAACATTTCTGCCATATCATCCCAGTAAGGGTCTGAATTACTATCTGATTTTTGTCCTTTAATAACAGTATTGGCAATAACATCAACATCTAATTCTGATGATATATGCATTAATGGATTATATCCATCACTATATTGTGGCCTTACTAGATTTAATACTTTGATTTCATATCCTTGTTCTTTTAAATATCCTGCAGTTCTATCATATAGCTCTCCTTTTGGGTCTGTAAATACATAAGACCCTAAACATTGGAATGCATTTGGTATTGAATAAGATGCTGATTTACCAGAACCTGAACCGTCCTACTACTAATACATTGACGTTTCCTCGTTTATCAACTGGCAAATAATTATCTTCTGCTAAGATGATTCCTTTGTTTCTACTTAATATTTGATATTGTTCTCCTCTTTGACTCCAATCACTAGAACCATGCTCAATATCAGAATATTCATTTTTTGGCGCTGTTCTTACAAATCCAATAAAAAAGAATAAAGAATAAAATATGGTGGTTACTAATAAAGCTGAAAAATAGTTACCGCTTGCTCCTTGCGAAAATATATTACCTAATGTTCCAAATGGATTTCCAATGGATTGTCCAAATGTTTCAAAAAATACTTGTAAGTTCATTCTTCCTTCTAATCCTGCCATATAAGAACTATAGGCAAAAGGCGCAACAAATACTATGGCCATAAAAAACCATAGTATTATAAATATAATAAAATTCTTTCTATTTCTTCTAATAGCTCCTTCAATTTTGTAATTCATACAATCACCTACTCTTTTGTATTAACTAGTCTCCTATTTCTGATCCTTTATTCTTTTCCTCTTTGTATTCGTTTGTATGGAATACCATGCCTTCTCTTAATTGACTTGAAATCACTTCTCCCATAACAAGTCTTTGTGTGTTTTCTCCTACTACTGTTTTTTCTACTTCCTTATCTTCTTTGTCTTTTTCCAAAGCATAAGCTATTTCCATAACACGAATTCCAGTTTTATCGTTTTGGTCTGCCGGATCATTCCATCTTTTACTCATAATAAACTCCTCTCTATTTATCCTCCACTACTTCGAATGCAAAATATGATTTATATGGTTTTAATTTACATTTTCCTTTTACTTCATTTGTTTTTTCATCAAAATAAAGCACTGGCTTTACCTCTTCTGTAGTTTCTGGGTCGATAATAGATATTTGCCTTTTCAAATTTGGCGTATATTTGACTTCTTTATACTCCATTTCTTCTTCTGAATATAGTGTGTTAAATCTAAAAGGTGTTGGTTTTTTGGTAATTCTTATTTCATCTCCTAGTAATAATCCAGAATTAATAACTACTCTGTCTTTTCCAAATGACAAGATAACTAATTGATTTCCTTCTTTTTGTGGTTCCTGGACATAATAAGTTTTCTTATTCAAATTTCCTACAATTTCTTCTGTATGGTCTAATCTTTCTACCGTATATTTAGGATATTCTTCTAAGTATTCTTTTCTTGTCTTATTTACTTGGTAAATTACTGTCTTTACTCCTTCTGGATCTGTTATACTAAAGTGTTTACCTTGTATTGTTTCCATTTTTACACCTCTTCCATACGATTCTAACCCGTAGTTCCTCTTTTGTTACAACACTATAATTAATTATAGCGAAAAATAAGCGTTTTGTCAATGCTTTTATTATGTAAATTATAGTTTTTCTTAACTTCTTGGATTAAAACTCGATATTTTATTTAATTTTTCAAACATTTCTTTTTCTTGTTGACTTAATTGTTTTGGTACTACTATTTTTATTTCTGCAATCAAATCTCCTCGATTTCCATTTCCATCTCGATAACCTTTTCCTGGAATCTTGATTTTTTCTCCACTTTGAATTCCTTGTGGAATATATATTTTTGTTTCATCATCCATTGAATTTACATTAGCTCTAGCTCCTAAAGCTGCTTCCCATGGTGTTAATAACAAATCTGTATAAAGGTCATTTCCTTTTAGTTTAAATGGTTTCGTATCTTCTATATTTATTTTTATCAATAAATCTCCATTTTTTCCACCATTTTCACTTGGTTTTCCTTGCCCCAATAAGCGAATCTTTTCTCCATCTTTGATTCCTTGTGGGATAGCAATGATAATATTTTTTATTTTTCCGTCCATGGTTCTTAAAGATATCATCTTTTCTTTTCCAAAAAATGCTTCTTGTATACTGATGTTAATTTCTGTTTCAATGTTTTCACCTTTTAGGTTCGTTTTTCGAAAAACATTTTGTGTTTCTTTTCCCTCTATATTTCCTAAAAACATGTTTAACATTTTACCTTTTTCTCCCTTTCCGGAAAAAGCTTTTTGTGCTTTTCCGAAACGAGAATTCCATATTCTATCATATTTTCTTTTAGAAGCTGGAACTGATAAAATTCTATAAGCTTCATTGATATCTTTTATTTTTTCTTCTGCCAATGTATCTCCTACATTTAAATCTGGATGATATTTTTTAGCAGCTTGTCTATACGCTATTTTTATTTCATCAACTGAAACATGACTTGTTTCTAAGTCTAATATTTTATAATAATTTTTAAATACCATTTTTAACATCCTCCCCAAAATCAGGTAGTCCTATTATATCACAAATAGAAAAAAAATCCATAGTTTGAATAAATTTTTCATTCAAACTATGAATCGTTTTGATTAGTTTTGGTTAGTTTTGGGACAGGCACAGAAGTAACCATAAATTTTATTATTCTCTATCAGCTTCTTTAATTATCTTAAATAGTCTTTCATTCCTATATATTCTTTCTCTTCCTATTTTTTCAGATGTTAGAAATCCTAATTCTACTAAGTTATCTAAATATTTTTGAGCTGTTTTGTCTGATACCCTCAATTGTTCTTGTATATATGGTATTTTTGTGTAGAATTCGAAGAATAATGCTTCTAAAAGTTCTTTAGAATATATTTTTGTCTTATCTCTCAATTCATATTTCATAGATACTATTTCATTTCGTATTTTATCAATTATGTTAATAGTTTCCTCTGCCATTTCTTCTATTCCTATTAAAATGTAAATTATCCATTCTTCAAAATTATTAGTATTTCTTGTTTCTTGAAATAATTTATAATATTCTAATTTGTTTCTAATTATATATTTACTCAAATATAATATCGGCGTATCTATTAAATCTTTAAAAACTAAATATAGAATATTTATAATTCTTCCTGTTCTTCCATTACCATCATAAAATGGATGAATAGACTCAAATTGATAGTGAATCATTGCTAATTTTATTAGTGGATCCACCATATCATCATCATTATTTATATAATCTTCTAAATTTTTCATATATTCTAATATTTCTATTTTTTCTTGTGGTGGAGTATATACAACTTCGTCCGTCGTTATATTTTTTATTACTGTACCTAGTGTGCTTCTAATCCCTGCCTGATTATGTTCTAATTTTTCTTGTATTCTTACAATTATATTGGTATTAATCATCTGTTTTTCTTTTATTAATTTATATCCTTCCCATATTGCTGCTCTATAATCTGCAACTTCTTTTGCTGCAGGACTTGCATCTTTTGTCTTTACCATTGCTTTATATATTTCGTCATGTGTTGTTACTATATTTTCGATTCCAGAACTTGTTTTTGCTTCGTTTATCATAATAGCATTAATCAAAATATTCTGATTCGGCATCGTTTGTGCAATTCCTTTTAACTCTGCTAAAGATCTACTAGTCCTTGATAATTATTTTAAGACTCTTTTAGTCTCTATATCTTCCTTCAAAGGTAGCATTGCTAGCTTTTCTTTCATTTATATCACCTCTCCATAGTTAATACCGGAAAATTTTCAAGTTTTGTTCCTATATTTATATGATACCAGAAGTTTTTTCCGGTGTCAATATAATACCGGAAGTTTTTTCTTTTTTCTTCCGATATTATAAAAACAACAGAAAATATTTCGATTATTCAATAAGGTTATTTTTTGGTACTCATTAAATATTAAAAATGGATGATATTTAGGCTATATTTCTGCCACTTTATCATCCATTAATTTTATTGTCCTCTTTTTATTGACCGCTTACAACTAAAGTCTATATTTTCTCTCAATTTTCACGTGTGTGCGTTTAAAATCGCTTACTATTTCTTATTCAAATTTCTTTACTTAAAAACTACTTTAAGTACTTATTACAATTTTGGTTTTCACAGAGCTTAGTTCTTCAAATATAAAGCTAACCTGACGCCAACGAAGACGTAGCCGCTGTCAGGAATGCCGTCGTAGTAACGACTGGACACTGGATAGTAAGAGCCGACGCCGTAATTGGTGTAAGTACCTCCACGATACACTCGGCTATACGAGTCGCAGGCTTCCATTGTCCATTCAAAAACATTTCCGGCCATGTCATAAATATTTTTTATTGCATAATTGTCATTAGAACCTGTTTTTGCTACTTCACTAGCTCCGTAATGTCCTTTATTCGTGCTATTTCTTACATAGGAATCCTCTGCACATGTTCCTGTTATATAATTATTATCCATAAACTGCATTGTCGCATCCCATTGTACTCCATATACTAAAGTACTTACTACTTTTCCACTATATGATTTTCCATTTGTAAAATTCTTTGCTTTTTCAACTGCTCCTCCTGTTGCATCAGTCATACTGATTCCCCATGGTATATTGTTATAAACAGTTGCTCCCTTTTGCACAATTACATTATCGCTTCCATCATTTCCAGCTTCATATCTTCCTATATAAAATCCCTTGTTCCTTCCTACACTTTCTTTCATTGCACTATATTCTGCTTCTTCTGTACTATATCGATAACCTTCTTGAGATGGCTCAAAATAGACTCCGTCTATATCTTGTAATTCACCTTTATAGTAACTTTTTATTGTGTGAAAATCACTAATATTAGGCACTGGTACCCACACAAATTGATTTCCATGTTTTG
>CARUQW010000076.1 GCA_949077355.1 uncultured Clostridia bacterium
ATAAAAAATGTTGAAGTAATTATTTAACTACCCCAACATTTATTATAGAACCAAAGAAATAATCGAAAAAGCTCGATTATTTCTTTTTTTCGCCAATAAGAAAAGACAGCTTTTTCAAAAAGAAGAGACTATAATAATTATACAGGTGATGGTATGACAATTTATATTGATATCGTATTGATAGAAAATTTAATCATGAATTTCATTATTTTACTAGCGACAGGTTTAATTTTAAAAGAAAAAATAAAGGTAATGAGGCTTTTGTTTTCAAGCTTATTAGGAGCAATTTATTCAGTTGTATCTTATATGTCAATTTTAGAAATTTATACTAGCATGACTTTAAAAATAATATTATCAATTGTAATAATCTATATTGCCTTTAATCCACAAACCATAAAGAAAATGTGGAAAGATATACTGATATTTTATCTTACATCTTTTGTTTTTGGAGGAGCCGCATTTGCTCTAATTTATATTATAAAGCCACAAGATATTTTAATGAAAAATGGACTATTTTTAGGAACTTATCCATTAAAAACAATTCTATTAGGAGCAATTGTAGCCTTTATTATTATTATCGCAGCTTTTACTGTTGTAAAAACAAAAATTACAAAAAAAGATATGTTCTGTGAAATAGAAATTGAATTAAATGGAGAGAAAATAAAAACAACAGCTATGATTGACACAGGAAACTTACTAAAAGAGCCAATCACCAATACACCTGTCATTGTGGTGGAACATACACTTTTATACGATTGTATACCAAAAGAAATCTTAAATCATTTAGATGAATTGTTAGGAGGTGATTTTAGTAAAATACCAGAATCTATAAAAGAAAAATACATAGCCAAACTAAAATGCATACCATTTTCTTCTTTAGGAAAACAAAATGGTATGTTACTAGGAATTAGAGCAGATAACATTATGATAAAAAATGATGATAAAAAGGAAAAAAAGGAGAATATAATCATAGGAATTTATAATAAATCCTTAACCAAAAGAGGGGAATATAGAGCTTTAATTGGAATAGAGGGATTTTAAGGAACGTACCTACAGGCATTACTTATCTGTAATTCGTTTACACTCATAACAGCTAAGGGCAGCCCTCTAATCCCTTTTCGGAAGGAGGAAAAATGAATATTTTTGAGTTTGTTAAAAATGGAATTAATACAATTTGTGCAAAGTATATCAATGAAAAAGATGAGATAGAATATTTACCGATTTTTTATATAGCAGGAAGTCAAACTTTGCCACCACCATTGTCACCAGAAGAAGAAGCGGAATTAATTGAGCAACTGAATCAAGAAGATAATTTAACGGTTCGACAGAAACTAGTAGAGAGAAATTTGAGATTGGTTGTTTATATTGCTAAAAAATTTGAAAATACAGGAATTGGAATAGAAGATTTAATATCGATTGGAACAATTGGATTAATGAAAGGAGTGAATACTTTTAATTCAGATAAAAAAATTAAATTAGCTACTTATGCTTCTAGATGTATAGAAAATGAAATATTGATGTATTTAAGAAAAAATAATAAATTAAAAGGAGAAGTATCTTCAGATGAACCACTAAACAAAGATGGAGATGGAAATGAATTACTTCTTTCTGATATATTAGGAACAGAACCAGATATTACTTCTAGAAATTTAGAAGATGAAGTTGATAAATCGTTATTGCGTGCCTCTATTAGTAAATTAAATCATAGAGAAAAAGACATCATGGAAATGAGATTTGGTTTTCAAACAGGAAAGGAGAAAACACAAAAAGAAGTGGCAGACGAATTACGGAATATCGCAGAGTTACATATCTAGATTAGAAAAGAAAATCATTGGAAAAATGAAAAAGGAAATTACTAGTAAAATAGGATAAAAGAGAGGAAAATTCCTCTCTTTTACTTTAGATTTAGAAATAACAATGAGAAATTGCTATTCTAATAAACCTTCCTGTTGAAGAAAGTTTCGAATTTCTTCCTGCTCCGTAGAATCCGAGATTTGATAAAAAGTAACTACTCCAGTATCACTTACACGACCTACCCGATGCCAAGTATCGCATAAAGATGAAACATTTTTACGAAGAATCGAAACACCTCTTGGAATAAAATCTGGAATTGTTTTGAATTCATAAGTGTTAGACATAATGATATCCTCCATACATACAAAACATCATTGCTGATGTTATCACACCCATGAGGGCTAAGTAAATATAAAACTATTATAACATATTCTAGATAAAACATCAAATAACAAATTGGACAAAATTATGTGAATGTGATATAATTTGAAATAGAATATGTAGTTGATAAATCAAGATCCAATTGGAGGAGAGAACTATGGAGAAAGAAAAAACAAAAGGACGCAATTTTACACAACTGAAGAAAGCAATGTCAGAAGAAGAATTAAGGAAATTCTGTAAAAAAATTGCTGAGGAGTATGCTGATTCTAAGGGGGAATATGCACGGTCATATTTTGTAAAGGAATATGATATCAGTGGGAGTTGTTTTTATAAGATACTGGAAACTTCCATAATTAAAAATTGGGTATCAGATGAAACTATGCTGAAAATGGAAGAAAAGGCAGTAGAAAATCAGAAAGTACATGCAGAGACAGCAGGCTTATCAACACGCAAACACTATAGTGAGATGAGACAAAAGCGGCAAGAATATATCATTTCATTCTATACAGAAAAAGAAATTGAAGATTTAGCAACCGATTTTGCCAATTCACCCTTAAATAAAAAAGAGTTTGCGAAACAAAAAGGAATAACCAGCATAAGAGGACTAGATTTGCTTTTGAAAAAAGCAATCGTAGAAGCGATTGTAGATGATATTGTTTTCAATGATATCCGACAAAGAAGCGTTGACAATGCAAAGGGAGACAAACAACGTGTAAAAGAATTTTTTATCCAATTAGCAAAAGAGAGAAACGACAAAATAAGTGAACTGCTTTCAGAATGAAAGCAGTTCTTCTTGTATAGAAAAAAGCCTTTAAAAATTTTTGCGATTGTTCCTAGATGAAAAGAAAGAGTTTGGAATCCAAACTCTTTCTTTTTGTTTTCAGAGAATATAGGCACGCCGTGCGTATTCACGAATGTCCTTTTTCTGTTCTTCTGTTACGAAAGAAGTAACAAAGCTTTCGCCATGTTCGCAATCGTACCGTGCAACAGTAATCCAGTCGCCCAATATTTTTGCTTTTATAACATAACCTCCCTGAAAATCGCTGTCTACTTTGTAGCCTTTGTGCTCTAACATACTGTGTGTGTGACCTATCTTATAATTGATTAGATAAGTCTCTCCTTTCTGAATTTTTAGATTACTTAAAATTATACCAAATTTACATAAAAATGTCAATAGATAAAAAAAGCATAAAAAAACAAAATCTGGAAATACTTAAAATAAGTAAACTTTAAAGGAGGTTTTTCTTTTGTTAAACAACAAAGTAGAGATATGTGGAGTTAACACATCTAAATTACCAATATTAAGTAGAGAAGAAAAAGAAGAACTATTCATAAAAATAAAAGCAGGAGATGACGAAGCAAGAACAACATTTATCAACGGAAATTTGAGATTAGTATTAAGTGTTATTCAAAGATTCTATGGAAGAGGAGAAGCAGCAGATGATTTATTTCAAGTGGGATGTGTAGGATTAATTAAAGCGATTGACAACTTTGATTTAAGCCAAAATGTACAATTTAGTACGTATGCAGTACCAATGATAATTGGTGAAGTAAAGCGATATTTAAGGGATAATAATAGCATAAGAGTTAGTAGATCAGTCAGAGATTTGGCCTACAAAGCAATCCAATTTAAAGAAAGATACACCAAAGAACATGGAAAAGAACCTAAAATAGATGAAATTGCAAAAGAGTTAGAAGTAGAAAAAGAAGAGATAGCATTTAGTTTTGATGCCATACAAGATCCAGTATCTTTACAAGAACCAGTATATAATGATGGCTCTGAAAGCATTTACGTTATGGATCAAGTAAAAGATAGTAAAAATACAGATGAAATGTGGACAGAAAGAATGGCGATTGAAGGAGCACTACAAAAACTAAATGAAAAAGAAAGAATGATTGTAGTAAAGCGATTTTTTGATGGAAGAACACAAATGGAAGTGGCAGATGAAATTGGAATTTCACAAGCACAAGTTTCGAGATTGGAGAAAAGTGCTATTGTGCATATTAAAAGATTTTATAAATAGAAAAATTGGAAAAGAAGGATATAGAGCAATCTGTATCCTATATTTTTTATTGATAAAGATTGGAAATAAAAATATAAAAAATGAATATATATAATAGAAAAGAAAAAATAAAGGAGAAGCAAAATGCAAGATAAAGGTTTGGATTTTAAGCATAAAGAAGTGGTGAATATTAATAACGGAAAAAGACTAGGATATGTGCAAGATGTATGTGCAGATTTAGAAACTGGAAAGATAACCTCTATTATTGTTCCAGGAAGTAATAAAATGTTAAATATTTTTTCTCAAAACAACGAAATTGTAATACCATGGCAAAACATTAAATGCATAGGTGACGATTTGATATTAGTAGAAATATAAAGGAGGAGAATAGTTTCATTTCTTCTTAATTTATAAGAAGAAAATAGAAAGTATAAAATTTCCATAAAAAGTTTCGAAAAAAGTATTGACTTTGAAAAATAAACATGGTATTATAAGAAAGTACCAAGCAAGAGACAAAATTTTTAAAATAAATTTAAGAATTAGTAATAAAGATAAAACACAATGAATAAAATAAAAAACAGAGGCATTACTAGTTTTTTATTTTACCCCAAAACAGGGTAAAATGAGTCTAAAAAAATATTTTAAAAAAATTGTCAAAAAGTGTTGACAAACAAAAAAAGGTATAGTATAATACAAAACGTTCCACAGAGCGGAACAAAAAAGTACATTGAAAAGTAAACAATAAAATCCTTTAGAGAATAAACCGAAGCGGTATGATTTTTAAACCTAAAAATCAGTACCGAACAAGTAAATTTTTTAAAAATTTTTAGTAAAAAAACAAGAAGTTTAAAAAGAGCTTGAAAAAACTTTTAAGTAAGATTTATAACTTTCGAAAGAAAGAAATATAAATACCAAAACAAGAGAGTTTGATCCTGGCTCAGGATAAACGCTGGCGGCGCACATAAGA
>CARUQW010000077.1 GCA_949077355.1 uncultured Clostridia bacterium
GCTGAGGCAGAAAACTTTTAAAGTTTTCCACCCCAACTATTGACATAGAGTCAAATTTTGAAAGTTAATCAATCAAATTGTATAACATTTCAAAATTTTAATTTTTTTTTTGCATTCTATTAAGTTATTTCATCATGATTGCTTTTCTTCTTCGACATCTGGCATTTCGTTACTTAGTGTTTCTACACTTACTACTTTTCCACCATCATTTGTTCTCATTAGAGTAACTCCTTGTGTTGATCTTCCTAAAACGCTAATGTCGTCTACTTTTAGTCTTATAATGGTTCCTGTATTGGTAACTAACATTACATCATCACCTTCTACGGCAATTCTTACTCCTATTAGTTTTCCTGTTTTTGGTGTGATTTTATAGGTAATAACTCCTTTTCCCCCTCTGTTTTGTACTCTATATTCGTCTAATTCGGTTCTTTTTCCAAATCCATTTTCTGTAATGGCAAGTAAGGATGCTTTTCCACCAGCAATAACAGATTCCATTCCAATTACTTCATCGTCTTCGTCTAGTCTGATTCCAATGACTCCTTGTGATACTCTTCCGATTGGACGTACATCTTTTTCGTCAAATGTAATACACATACCATTTCTGGTTACTAATACAACATTGTCTTGTCCATCTGTTAGTCTTACTCCAATTAGCTCATCATCTTCTTTTAAGGTGATTCCTTGTAATCCTGTTTTTCTGGTTGAATCATATTCTTTTAATGCTGTCTTTTTGATTAATCCATTTTTCGTAGCCATTAATAGGTATTTTCCATCAGCAAAATTTTGAAGTGGAATAACCGCTGATACTTTCTCTCCTGCATCTAAACTTAATAAGTTTACAATTGCTGTTCCCTTTGCTGTTCTTCCTGCTTCTGGTAATTCATAACCTCTTAATTTGTATAATTTACCTTTATTAGTAAAGAACAGAATCATATCATGTGTTGAAGCTGTAAAGATTTGTTTTACAAAATCTTCTTCTCTTGTTGCCATTCCTGTAATTCCTTTTCCGCCTCTTCTTTGACTCTTATAGGTGTCAATTGGCATTCTTTTGATATAACCAAAGTGAGTTAAGGCAACAACACATTGTTCTTCTTTAATTAAATCTTCTATGTCAATTTCTCCTTCAGCTGCTACAATTTTGGTTTTTCTTTCATCACCAAATTTGTCTTTGATTTCGATTAATTCTTCTTTAATAATTTCAAATACTAATCTTTCACTATTTAAAATATCTCTTAAATGTGCAATTAATTCCATTAATTGATTGTATTCATCGTCAATTTTTTCACGTTGCAATCCAGATAATGTTTTTAATCTCATGTCTAAGATTGCTTGTGCTTGAATATCAGATAATCCAAATCTTTCCATTAATCTTTCTTTTGGGTCATCATAAGAACTACGTATAATATTGATTACTTCATCGATATTATCAAGAGCTATTTTTAATCCTTCTAATATATGAGCTCTTGCTAAAGCTTTGTCTAATTCAAATTGTGTTCTTCTTAAAATAACATCTTTTCTGTGGTCAATGTAGCAATCTAAACATTGTCTTAATGTTAATATCTTTGGTTCTCCATTTACTAAAGCAAGCATGATAATTCCAAAGGTTGTTTGCATTTGTGTATGTTTAAATAATTGATTTAATACAACTTGTGGATTCGCATCTCTTTTTAATTCGATTACCACTCTTACTTTTTCTTTTCTATCAGATTCGTCTCTACATTCTGAAATTCCTTCTACTTTTCTTTCTTTTGAAAGGTCAGAAATTGCTTTGATTAAATTTGCTTTGTTTACTTGATATGGTAAAGAAGAAACAATAATTCTTTGTCTATTTCCACTCATTTCTTCGATTTCTGTTTCAGCACGTAAAGTTATTTTTCCCCTACCAGTTTTATATGCTTGCTTGATTCCTTCCATTCCTAAGATGATACCTTCGGTTGGGAAGTCTGGTCCTTTGATAACACTCATCAAATTTTCATCTGATACTTCATCCTCATCAATTATTTTTATAATTCCATTGATTACTTCTGTTAAGTTATGTGGTGGTATATTGGTTGCCATACCTACGGCAATTCCTGATGAACCATTGATTAAAAGTGCTGGTATTCTAGCTGGTAATACAGTTGGTTCTTGTAATCTATCATCATAGTTTGGCATAAAGTCTACGGTATTTTTTTCAATATCTGTTAACATATATTCTGAGATTTTTGCCATTCTTGCTTCTGTATACCTCATAGCTGCTGCTCCATCACCATCAACAGATCCAAAGTTTCCATGTCCATCAATTAACATATATCTCATTGAAAAGTCTTGTGCTAATCTTACCATAGCATCATAAACAGAACTATCTCCATGTGGATGGTATCTACCAAGTACGGAACCTACTGTGTTAGCACATTTTCTGTATGGCTTGTCTGATGTAATTCCATCTTCATGCATAGCATATAAGATTCTTCTATGTACTGGCTTTAGACCATCTCTTACGTCTGGAAGCGCTCTGGATACAATTACACTCATGGCGTAGTCAATATAGGCTGTTCTCATTTCTTTTTCGATGTCTCTTTCTATTATTTTTCCGTCCATTCTTTCTTGTCTTTCTTCCATTTTTCTTACATCCTTTCTTCAGTCGCTTTTCTAGAGAAAAGTTGCTCTTTTCCCTATGTTTCCTACCTTTGTATTATACTAAAACAATTTTGTTTTTGCAAGCAAAATGGCGTGAAAATCTAGAAAAAGTTTAGGGATATTAGGGTTTTATCCATTTAAACAGTTCATCATCAATTGAATGCCATCAATAAATCCTTGTTTGTAAAATTCTTTGTTATATTCTGCTATTCTGATACTATAATTTTCTTCTATTCTTTCGAATGTTTTTTCTAATTCACTTGCATTTGCTGTGTCTTCTAACAGTTCTTTTACATTAACTTCTTTTATTTGGTTTCTTATTTTTTTGTTTGCTTGTTTTATTTTTTCGTCTAGTATTTTTTCTTCTCCTTGATAGATTATTTCTATGATATTTTTGTTTTTTATTTTTTCTTCCATGTTTAATTCATTCCTTTCGCTCCGCTCAAGGCACAACACGGTATGAAACATGCCTTTTGCAGAAAAATTTGATATATTTATATTAGTTGATGAAAGATATACTACAAACCACGTGGAAGTGAATGTACAGTTTCTAACGAAACTAACCGTATGTTTATATGTGTAGTTAATCTTTTCAAGCACAACTAAGTGGGATTTTAAGCCCGTATCATTATCTTTGAGTCTACTCGTAGTCTAGCTAGATTAACAGTCACTGTCTTTCTACCAGCTAATTTGAAAGAAAGGAGTCTGTCTTATGCTTAAAATTGTCTATAAAATCTGTTGTGGTATTGATGTTCATAAAGATTTCGTTGTTGCTTGTATTGCTAAAACTGACGATAACAATGTTACTACTTATCAATCCAAACGCTTTTCCACGTTCACGAAAGGTCTTCGTGAATTGCTAGAGTGGTTAAACTCTAATTCTTGCATAGATGTTTGCATGGAATCTACTGGAAAGTATTGGCACCCTGTATTTAATATTCTTGAAGATACCTGTAATGTTATTATCGCACACCCTAAATATGTTAAAGCTATCCGTGGTAAAAAGACTGACAAAAAAGATGCTAAATGGATTGCCGACTTATTTAAACATGATTTAGTAGTTTCTAGTTTTATTCCTAATCTTTGTATTAGGCAACTTCGTGATTTATGTCGTTATTACTGCAAACTAACTAGTTTGTCTGCTAGCGAAACTCAACGTACTCAAAATTGTCTTACTTCTTCTAATATTCAGCTTGCTAATGTTGTGTCTGATATTAATGGCAAATTTGCTAAAAGAATACTTGCTAAAATATTAGAAAATCCTTCTGATACCAGTTTTGATATCGAACCGCTTCTTCATAAAAGCATGCTTTCTAAAGTTGATGATATTGCTCTTGCTATTGATGGAGTTATTACTCAGGAGCAAGCTGATAAGTTACAAATTATTGAGCAACATTTCGATAGTGTTAATCTCTGTAAAGCTAATTTAGAAAACATTATATACAAATTAGCTGAACCTTATGAACATGAAATTGCTCTGTTACAAACTATTCCTGGTATTAACTCAAAACTAACTGCTATTCGTATCATCTCTGAAGTTAGTAATGATGTATCTAGCTTTCCTACTAGCAAACATCTTTGTTCTTGGGCTGGTCTTACACCTACAAACAATGAGAGTGCTGGCAAGAAGAAGTCAGTTCGAATTTCAAAGGCTGGTTGTTATATTAAACCCTTACTTGTACAATGTGGTTTAGTTGCTTTGAAGTCTAAAGATAATCCTGAAATTAGTAACCGTTACAAAAATCTTAAAATGCGTCGTGGTCATAAGAAAGCTATCATTGCCATTGCTCACATGCTTATGACTGTTATTTATCACATTTTACAAGATAAAGTCTGTTATGACAAAAAACTTTATTCTCATTACAATCAGCTACCATTTTCTAAAGAAATTACTGTAGAACAAGCAATTGCTTTAGCTAAACGTCAAGGGTACAAGTTAGTTAGTTAATGTATTTATTTGATTTTTTTATTCGCCTTTTTAGGCTTATTTGTCATGTGCTTTTTTATTTATTTTTTGTTTCATCATTTTCCTCCTATTTTTAGTATTTACTTTTTTAGAATAAATAATCAAAATTATTTATTATGATTTCTCTATTTTACTCCACTCTTTTTTATTTAATGGTTGGATATTGACATAATTCTTTTGCGATTGGTAGACTTTGACTAGGAAACAAAAGAAAGGAAGATTTTATGAAAAGTAGAGATGTAAGAAATTGTCAAGGCATTACATTAACAGCATTGATAGTAACGATTATTATTTTGTTAATATTAGCAGGAGTAACACTTGCTA
>CARUQW010000078.1 GCA_949077355.1 uncultured Clostridia bacterium
TTTCTCCTTTGTCCTTTTTTGTCATTATATAATTACGCTTATTCGTTTCTCAATAATATTGCTTATTTTTACTTATCTCTTTTTTACATAATCTTGCTTAGCTAGAGTCTGTAAAACTATTAATTGCGAAGTAAGAGATATCATTGAATATTTACCCCCTAAAAACAATTAATTTTAAAATTTGCATAAAACCTAAATAACCAAAAATTGGATACAATAAATTAACCAAATTAGAAAACCCAAATTTGGAAATTAAAACAGAAGTTATACACATAACAACTGCAATCTGTGTATAACTTTTTTTGTTTCTACTTACATTTTGTAAAAAACTCGTTCCCAAGGAAATAGCAGTAGTAAAAATAGAGCCTAATATAATAAATCCATAAGCATATCTTAGTCCTTTAAACATATTGGATACCACATATACAATTGGCATTTCTAATTTTGTAATATCTACATCCACTCTTACCAATAAGAAAAATATAATAATTGATAATATTATCATAATAAAAGTACTAATAAATGCTATTTTCGAAATCTGTTTTTTATCTTGAATATAATCTTTTAATGTTAATAACACTGGTATCAATAAAATACTATTATAACTACTATATAAAACAGCACTTAGGATAAAATTAGACTGATTGGTTCTTATGATATAATTTTGTAATTCTAAAAAAGGAAATTCTTTTAAATTTATCAATCCTATGATAACTAAAAATCCTATCAATACAGGAACAATTAATTCATTTGCTTTTACTACACCTTTTACGCTTGTCATAAAAATGACAAATGTTATAACTGCTAAAACACTGCTTCCTAGCAAACGATTCATTCCCAATTCTTGCTCAAAATAAGCTCCAAACCCAGCTATCATAATAAAAAATGTAATTACAATAAATATGTTTATAACCATATTAACGGCTTGTTTCACTGTCTTTTTTCTTGTGATTAAAAGATTCAGTAAATCCTTATAAGTATTTATTTCATATTGGTTTACGATTTGAAAGGTTTTAAAAATTACAATTCCCATTATAAGAGCAGAAATGATAATCCCCATTAAGCCTTCGATTCCATAAGAAAAAAAGAACAAGTACATTTCTTGCCCAGAGGCAAAACCTGCTCCTATCATTGTTCCAATAATAACAAATACAACTTTCAAAATATTTCTCATCATCATAAAAACCCCATATTATTTTATGGGGTTTTTACTATATTTATTCTATTTTTTTCTTCTTCTAACTTGCCATATAACAATTCCTGCTACTATGATTACGACTGGTAAAGCAAATATAATTGTCATAATAATTGTATTTTGTTGTTCTGTTACCGTATAATTTACATTTTCATAATTTTTTCTAATCGTAATACTGTTTTCTTTTTCATTTAAATAAGCTACTGAATTTAAAATTAAATCTTTGTTATTATATAGATTTACCGTAGACATTGGATATCCATTGATTTGTACTTGCATATCCATTGCAAATAATTCGTTAGCATAGATAATTAATTTAGATTTCTTTTCTTCACTTATGGTTTTCATTACGATTGCTGCAATTGTACAAGTTTCATTTTCACCATCTTCTGCTGTACGACTTGCTGCTTTTTGGTTTAGGTTTGTTCTTACATATGCCTTTTCTGTTGTTTGTGCTAATGTTTCATGCTCTACTCCTAATTCTTGTAATTTATCTTCATTAAATGTTATTTTAGCAGCATCAATTAAACATAGATTCATTGCCATATTTAAATTTTGTGTTAAACTTGTACTTTCCGTTTTTTCTATAATAAAGTCTGGGTATCCTGCTACCATGTTAGCAGCTGTTCCTTCAAATACAATTCCTTTTTCAATGGTAATTCCATATTCGTCTAATACTTTTTGGAAATTGCTTAAATCTGCATTATTCACATTTGGTCCACACATTAATAATAGTTCTCCACCATTTTTAATGTATCCTATTATTTTATCTTTTTCTTGTTCTGTTATGTCTTCTTTTAAAGTTGAAATGATTAAACAATTGCAATCTTCTGGAATTCCTCCATTTGCTAAAATGTCTAGTGTTTGTACTTCATTTCCTTCATTTTCCATTGCTTCCATAATACTTCCATAATATTGTACATCATACATAATATGATTACTCATCATGTAGACTTTGGATTTTTGTTCTGTTGCTACATTCATAATTGCATTGGTAATCGCTTCTTCTGTAATATCAATCTGTTGGTAAGTAGTATAATCAACTGTATATAATTCATTTTGTGTTAATGTTTTTTCATTGTTTCCTGATTTAATAATAATTAGACTATCTGTTGGATTTAGTGAATAGGTCTGCATTAAGTCTGACCTTGCTGATAAGTCATCTACTTTTTCTATTTTGATATGTTTATTTAATTCTATATATCTTTCTATAAAGTTAATAACTGATTTGTTGTTGCTGTAATTAATTAATGTAATATTGATTTCTTTATCTATGTTTCCTACTTTGTCTTTACTTTCTTGTGATAAAGAATAAATTTTATTTTCAGTACAATCAATTTCTGGTAATACAACATTTTCTAATAAAATATTAACACCAATATAAATTGCTATGATGATAATTACTAATAGAATTGTTTTGCTTCCGTTAATTAGCCACTTTTTCTTTAGCGCTGTTCCTATTTTCTGGAAGAAATTTTTTCCACTTTCTACTGTCTTTTCTTGTTTTTCTGTTTCTTTTTTCACTCTTTTCATCTCCTTACTTAACCATTTTTCTTCTTTGCATAACAATAATTGTTAGGCTAATAAATAACATTGCAAATAATACTAGACTGATGACATTTTCTATTGATATAACACCTTGTGCAAAGCTAGTATAGAAATTAATTAAAGTAAATCCTGTAAATATACTGCTAATATCTGTTAAAAATAGAGAGATAATTAAAAAGGCTACTGTAATAATTCCTGCTATGATTTGATTTTCTGTTAGACTAGAAGCAAACATTCCTACTGATAATGCTGCAATGCTTATTAGTATAAATCCTAACATAGCTACCAATACAGATCCAAGATTTGGTTCTCCAAAAAATGTAACAATAAAGTAAAATAAGAAAGATATGACTAATGTAATTGCAATTACACATAGAGCTGCCATTAATTTTCCTAGTACTACTTTAAACATACTAATTGGTGATGTTAGTAACAATTGTTCTGTTCCATTTTTTCTTTCTTCCGCAAACATCCTCATCGTTAAAATTGGTACAATAATAATCAATCCATATAATGCTGTATAATAATATAATCCTCCTAAATCTACACTTCCTGATGTAAGTACTGTTAAATAAAAGAATACACTAAAACATAGTAAGAATATTCCCATTACTACATAACCTACTGGAGATAGGAAATAACTCTTTAACTCTTTTTTTAATATAGCTTTCATCCTATTTTTCTCCTCCTTCAATTAATTTCATAAAGGCATCTTCTAACGTTGTATCTGCCTTTTTCATTTCAAATATTGTAATATTTTCTTTCGCAAATTCTGCAAAGATTGTTTTTCTTAAATCTACTTCTCCTTTTGCTTGAATTGCATATTGTTTTGTTCCATCTTCATTTTCTTGTACTAGTTCTATTTTTTGAATATCTTGTATTTTTTCTTGCATTTTTTCCATTTTATTTTCTGGATCTTCCACTGTTACATATACATTATTGTTATTATTCACTTTATTTTCCAAGTTTTCTGGTGTATCAACTGCTACAATTTTTCCTTTATTGATGATAATTACCTTATTACAAATTTGACTAACTTCTGATAAAATGTGTGAACTTAAAATAACGGTATGGGTTTTTCCAAGTTCTTTAATTAAATTTCTGATTTCTGTGATTTGTTTTGGATCTAAACCAACGGTTGGTTCATCTAAAATTAATATTTTAGGTTCTCCTACTAATGCTCCTGCCATACTTACTCTTTGTTTATATCCTCTTGATAAGTTTTTAATTAACTTTTTTTCTACCTCTTTTAATCCTGTTTGTTCTATAATTTTCTCAACTTTTTCTTTTCTTTCCTTTTTCTCTACTTGTTTGATTTCTGCCATGTAAGTTACAAACTCTTTTACGGTTAAATCAGTATATAAAGGTACTCCCTCTGGCATATATCCAATTAATTTTTTGGCTTTTTTGGGTTTCTTAGCCATGTCATATCCATCTATTATGATTTCTCCGTGTTGTTTGTTCAATAAATCCTGTTATCATATTCATGGTTGTACTTTTTCCAGCACCATTTGGTCCAAGCAATCCTATGATTTCGCCTTCTTTAATCGTAAAGCTAATATCATCTACGGCTACTGCCTTTCCATACTTTTTTGTAACATTTTTTACTTCTATCACAAAAAATTCCTCCTTTATTCTTCTAATCGTTTAATCCCTAACATGTTATCATTTTCTTTTTTCTTTGTAAAGTATTTCACACAAATTTCACAATAGGCAAAAAGGTTGCCACTGGTTCCGGGTTAAAATGGCAAGGGGGGGGTGGTGGGACGTTCCTTAAAATCCCTTTTTTCATTATAAATACAACAAATAAGCTAAAATAAAAGTTTTGATTGAAAGTAATTGAATTAGAAATTCTTAATCTATCATATGGAAA
>CARUQW010000079.1 GCA_949077355.1 uncultured Clostridia bacterium
AAACCATAGGAGGAAATGCACCAGTTCTAAAAGGCTTTAAAGAAGACAGAACCTACTATGTCACTTATGACGAAAATGGAAACAACATGAAGGTAGGAGAAAAAATCAAAAATGATGGAAGTAATGTGCCAAAAGATTGGTATGATTACAGTATTCGAAAATGGGCCAACATTGTAGTAACCGATGGAACCGTAGCGAATGGAAAGATAACAGGAGCAACTACAACGAGTTATTTTACATGGATACCAAGATATCAATATAGTTTAGACACAGTAAATAAAAGAAGTAATGTTAAACTAATTAGTGGAACAGGAACCACAACACAGGCAGGCTATAAAATACCAGAAGCCTTTACTTGGGGAGATAGTAATCAAGTACAATTACCAGGGTACTGGATGTCGAAATATCAAATTAGTAATTAATGGTTAGTTTTGGGACAGGCACCGAGCTATCCATGCCAAAGGGTGATGGACCTCTTTGGCAATTTTTTATTTAAGATTTTTCATAAAAAAGTTAATCTATTTTTTCTTTGTACCTCCCAGCTACGAACTGTCTGTAATTACATAACAGACAGTATTCTTGCTGGCTCCCGAATTGTTACTACAGAAAAAATAGATAACAAAAATTTGCCAAAAAGGAACGTCCCCTTAATCCCCTTGTCATTTAAACCCGGAACCAGTGGCATAAAACGAAAAACTTCACAAAAACACAAAGTTTTTTCATATTTTTGAAAAAACTTGACTAAAATAATATGAAAGGAGTATAATAATGGTAAAGGAGAGGTAAAAGATATGATAGCAAGGGATAATTATTTAGAAATATTGAAAGATTTTAAGGATAAGCAAATAATAAAGGTTATTACAGGAATAAGAAGATGTGGAAAATCTACATTAATGAAATTATTCCAAGAATACTTGAAGGAAAATGGTGTAAAAGAGAAACAAATCATATCGATTAATTTCGAGAATCCGGATTTTGAAGATTTAATGGATAGGAAAAAATTATATACTTATTTAAAAGAAAAATTAGTGGAAGGAAAGATGACATATATTTTTTTAGACGAAATACAGAATGTTCCCAATTTTGAAAAAACAGTAGATGGTTTGTTTATCAACCAAAATGTCGATATTTATATGACTGGTTCTAATGCTTATATGCTATCTTCTGAGCTTGCTACCTTACTTTCCGGAAGATATATTGAGATAAAAATGTTGCCATTATCTTTTAAAGAATATTTAACTACTTTTGAGGATAAAACTGACTTATCAAGAAAGTTTAGAGAGTATTTGAAATTTAGTTCTTTTCCGCAAGCAATTGAATTTTATAAAGTAAATCCGGAAAATATTAATCTATATTTAGAAGGAATTTTTAATACGGTTGTTTATAAGGATGTTATGGCAAGAAAGGGAATTACAGACCAAGCTGTTCTAGAAAGTGTTATAAAATATTTATTTGATAATATAGGAAATAGTTGTAGTATAAAGAAAATAACAGATACCTTAACATCAAATGCAAGACAAACTTCTTATAATACGGTTGCAAATTATGTGGAATCTCTAGTAGATAGTTATATATTATACAAAGCGAATCGTTATGATATTAAGGGAAAAGAACATTTAAAAACACAGGAAAAATATTATGCTGTAGATATTGGATTAAGATATTATTTATTAGGAAAAAAGGCTGGTCAAGATATGGGTCATATATTAGAAAATGTAGTATATCTTGAATTGTTAAGGCGTGGATATAAAGTATACATTGGTAAAGTAGAAGAATTAGAGGTGGATTTTGTTGCTCAAAATGGAGAGGGAATAGAGTATTATCAAGTAGCATTCACTGTAAGAGACGAAAAAACACTTAAAAGAGAATTAACACCATTAAAGAAAATAAATGATAATTATCCGAAATATATTATAAGCTTGGATGATGATTTAGATGCGGATTATGAAGGAATAAGAAAAATAAATGCAATTGATTGGTTGCTATCGTAAAATAGAAATGATTAAAATCGTCTCAAATTCAGAAATGAATTTAAGGCGATTTTTTATGTATCAAAAATTGACATAAAATTTTATTATATAATAAAATTAATATAATTTAGTACACTAAAAGAAAAATGGAAATATATGTAAAAAACATAAAATATTTCGCAAAACTATTGGAAAATAAAGCAAAGGAAGAGATTTAAAAATGGAGAAAATAAAAAATAGCAAGGGTATTACATTAATAGTATTAGTAATTACAATTATCGTATTATTAATATTAGCGGGAGTAAGTATTGCAACAATAACAGGACAGAATGGAGTGTTAATAAAAGCAAACTCAGCGAAAGAAGAAACAACAAAAGGACAAGTATTGGAAGAACTGAAAATAATAATAACAGAGGCAGAAACTGATTTTTTTGCGAAAAAGGAAAGAGTGCCAACTTTAAAAGAATTATCAGAATATTTGAGAGACAATAGATTAGATATAGATATGACAATAACATATCAACAAAAATTAGCAAAAGTAACTATTGATGAAAGTCCAATAATAGATTCTGAAACGGAAGAAGTTAATTATGAAAATATAGATTATGTTTTAATTGAATATAAAAATTATGAATTTATATTAAACAAGAATTTAACAATAGATGAGAACAATATAACAAAAGTTGGAGATATAACAAGTGCAGATACCTATACAATAACATATGATGCAAAAGGAGGAGAAGGAGCACCAGTAGATGATACTAAATATCATAAAGGTGATACAATAACAGTCGATTTGTCTACTATTCCTACAAGAGATGGATATGAATTTTTAGGCTGGGCAGATTCAAATAATGCAGATACACCAGATTATGCAATAGGAAAGGAAACAACTTTTGTATTAGGGGAGGAAAATAACACAATTTATGCTGTATGGGGACTTAAGATTGCTCCTTGTATTGCTAATGGCTCCATAAGGAGCGATGGCACTTATGCAAATGCACCTTGGAACAAAGGAGGCGCGAGGCTGGACGCTCGGAGGATGGGGAAATATCTATATGATGGCATTAAAATATGATATAAGTGAAGCAAAGCCAAATGCGACGACAGCGTTATTACATTTCTATAGATATCCTTTGGGTAGTGGAGAATCTGCACTGTCAAGTATTACAATAGGAACGATGAATGCAGATTGGTCTGAAACAACTTTAAGTTATAATAATCGTCCAAGCAGTATGAACAATAAAGGAGGAACTAGATATTCTGTTAATACAAATGTAGGATGGCAAACTCTTGATATTACCTCGATTTATAATTCATGGAAATCAGGAGATATACCAAATTATGGAATTTATATAACAGGAGGACAAGATAGTTACAGTAATCAAAGATTTTATGTTTATTCTAAAGAAAGTGAATATCCATCTTATATAGAGATAAAATAAAGTACTAAACTGTGTGTGTCACGCAAAATTGAATATTAGTAAAAGCCAAAAAAGCAAAGTATCATGAAGCTTTGCTTTTTTTGTTGTATAGGAAATCAAAGATTTTTACCTATACGACAAAAATACATTCCACAAAAAAATTCTAAAGAATTTTTTTGCAAACGAACAATTTAACGGGGCTTGAAAGAAATAATTTATAAAATAGATAGCTTTAATCAAGCCCCTATTGTTCTATCTTAGAAAAATAAACATAAATCAACTAAAATAATGCAAAAGGTTAACTTGTTAATAATACCTTTGTTTTTTGATAAAATGCAGTTGTAAATTAGGAAACTGTTTTAAAAACTAGTAGAGCATTGAAAACAGAATATTTTGTTGAAGAAAAAATGAATACTATATTTTAAAATGGCGAATAATAGAAAAAGGAACAAAAGAAATAGGAGGAAATGTATGGAAAGTATGATAAAAACTAACAAAGGTATTACATTAATCGCATTAGTAATCACGATTATTGTATTGCTAATTTTAGCAGGAGTAAGTATAGCAATGCTAACTGGACAAAATGGGGTATTGACAAAAGCAAGTACAGCTCAAAAAGAAACCGAAATTGAAGATGCAAAAGAACAGGCAAAAGTTGATATAGCAGCTTGGATAGCTGATAAATTGGAAAATGGAGAAAAGGCAGAATTAGATGATAGTATCATAAAATCAATCATAACGGGAAAAGATTATGTAAGTACAGAAGAAGGACAACCAGAGGATAGTAGTTTTAAAACAAAGGAAAATGGATATGAGATTCCTTATTCTGATTTATATAACAAAACAACAGGAGGTAATCCAACTTTACCATCAACAGCAGATACGAAACCATATTTACCAGACAATAATACAAAAGTAATTAGTAATAATCCAGAAACAGGAATTATAATCCAAGATAGTAAGAAAAACGAATGGGTTTGGGTAGAGGTTCCAAGGTCAATTTATACTAATACAGCGTATAATGGAGGGACAGCACCAAGTAGTTCAGAAGATTATGATAAGATAGAGAGCGTAATGCAAAATTATACAAAAACTTATAAAGGAACAAGTGAATTTGCAGATACCTGGTATTCAAAAGCACAACATGGATTAGAAGAGCAAGAATATAATGA
>CARUQW010000080.1 GCA_949077355.1 uncultured Clostridia bacterium
TTTTGAACACTCCGAATATTTTTCAGTATTTTCTAGGCTTTCTTATCTTTCCATGTCATTTACAAGATTATTTTCTTTTTCATGTGATAAGTTATTTTTTTCGTAATATTTATCTACTTTATTTATTTCTTCTTCTTTGAAACGATTAAAAACAGAAGTATATGTATTAAGAGTTATACTCACATCACTATGTCCCATTAGTTTTTGTAATACAACTGGGCTCATTCCTGCTTCTATACATCTAGTAGCATAAGTATGTCTTAAACTATGTGTTGTAATTCCAGTTATTTCAAAATTTTCCTTTAATATCTTTTTTAATTGTCTATTAACATTTCTTTCATCAACATAATTTTCATTTGGGCTTAGAAATAATTGGTTATCTTTGTTATTCTTCGCTATTTCTAACTGTTCTTCTATAAATGGCTTTAGTATTTTAGGAAGAGGTATGGTTCTTTCTCCGAGGATATGTTTTTGTTGTATCGCCTATTATTACATTTCCATCTTCGTCAGTCGTCAAGGAATTTGTTATGTTGATTACATTATGTTTCAAATCTATATTTCTAATTTGTAAGGCTAATGCTTCTCCAACTCTCATACCAGTAAACATTTGTATTAAAAAGACATTCTTATATGGTTCTGTTTCTGGTGTCGTTTTCATTATATATCTTGAAAAAGCCTGTTGCTCTTCTATTGTTAAAGCCCTTACCAGTTTATCCTTTTTCAAACTCTTTGGTTTTATGACTTCTTTCATTGGATTTTCTTCTGTTAAATATCCTTTATTACTAGCATAAGTAAATGCTTGGTTTATTTCACTAAATATCTTTTTTATGTATGAATTACTGTAATGTTTCATAGAATTCAAATATGTTTGTATTTCTTCGCTAGTTAGTTCGTCAATTCTCTTATCTACAATTTGCGATGTTCTATAAATAAGTGCTATTGTTTCATTAACTCTTCTATATTGACCTTTAGAAACTTTATTCATATCGAATTTTCGTTTTATATTCGCTTTCATAAGTTCCCCTAAAGGAATTCCGTTTTTAGCGATATATATTGGATTACTTTTCTGATACATAATCGCTTTCAGAACTTTTTTTGCTTCATCTTCAGTTTTTAATACTTTTGTTCTCCTAATTTTTTTCCCTGTTTCTTTATCTTGTTCATAATATTGAGCAATCCATTTTTTCTTCGTTTTGTCGTAGTATACACTTCCTTGACTTTCTCCTTTTTTGGGCATAGAAACTCTCCTTCTCTATGAATTTGCAAAAGGGGTTCCTATTAAATTTCTACTTTTAGTCTCGTTTTTCCATTTTCCATAATAGATATGCTAATAGTGTTACTGTTTTAGTTTTACCAATATTGACCGATGGAAAATCTTCTCTTTTGAACAGCAGATTAGCAAGATTTTCTCCCATCATTAAATCTTGTGCTACATCTTTTACGGTAAGATTACGCCACGGATTGTCTATGTTCTTTATAGCCTCTCTTAATATCCTTTCTTTTGTTTCTGTATCCATCTTCTCCCTCCTATCTTTCTTTATTTAAGTGTTGTATAGAACACTTTTCGCTTCTATATAATAAAAGACAAGAAAACCTTAGAAGAACTACAATTTGGTATAAAGTCAAAAAAAACTAAAAACAAATTGGATTTTCCAATTTATTTTTAGTTTTGCATTGTCTCTTTATTAGAGATAATTGTTTCAAAAAATAATTATAGAATATTCCTATAATAATTTTTTAGGTGGTTGTATGAAGATAAGTAAGTATAACAATAGAAAAAATGTTTCTGGCGATGTTTTAAGGGCTTTACGCATTAAGGCTAATCTTTCGCAAGCCGATGTAGCAAAAGAGCTCCAATTATTAGGTATTGGTCTTACTAGAAAGGAAATCTCAAAAATAGAAAATGGCGATAGGTTGGTGCAAGACTTTGAACTATTTGCTTTTGCCAAAATTTTTGATGTTTCTGCTGACCTTTTTAATTCCACTAATCTTTAGGTAGAAAAACCTTTTCCCACAGGTTTTTCTTTTTTATTTCTTCTTCGTCCATACATTCTAGTAGCAAATTAACTGCGTCATGAAAACCACATTTATAGTATTTATCATTTTCATATCCGTGTAGTAACATCTCACGTTGTGCATAAGTGTCAAATAATTCCATTAGTGTTTCTTTCGTATTCTTGAAAGTATTGGGTAGACTGTTGATACAGTCTACTACTATTGTATAATTTATATTATAATCTTTTACCAGTTCTGCTCGCTCTTGTTTTTCTTTTGCTGTAATCTCACAAATCTCATTTGCTCTTTCTTGATATAATTTGTTTAACATACTTTCAAACTTTTTTTCTACCGATTTCCTCATTCTATCCCCCCTTTCGCTAAATATTCCTTTCCATTGTATACTTATCGAAATCGTTTTTCAAGGGAAAATAGCGTTTTTACGCAAACGTTTTTGACTGGGTTTTGTTATACTTTTTTTGAATATCATTGAAATAGGGGAATACCAATGCTATTATCCGAAGCAGTTAAAAAGAGAATTTTAGTCTTATTAGAGGAAAGAAAAATAAACTTACATAAATTATGCTTAAATTCTGGAATTTCATATTCTACTTTAAGTAGTTTTTTGTATGGTAGAACTAGAACTCCAAATCTTGCTACCATACTGCACATTTGTGAAGGATTTAATATGGATTTAGTAGATTTCTTTGACGACAAGATTTTCAAAAATGTAGAAGAAGATTAAAAGAGTAAGAATTGAAATATAATTCTTACTCTTTTGGTTTATTGTTAATTCATTTCTGTTGCTCCATTTAAGTCTGGCTTTTGAATGTCTGCGTCTGTTACTGTTCCAATCTCATAGGTAAACTTTGCTATACCTTCCGAAGTCTGTGCTTTAATTACCAATGCAGTTTCTTTTTCTACCCACACAGTCGTATTGTTTTCTAGAGTAATTTCGTAGCAATCTTTATTTTCAAACTGTACAGAACGAATTGATGTTTTTAGCACTTCATTTAATGTTGGCTTAGTAGCCATATAAGTAGTAAAAGTATTCATTTCGATTAAACTTGCACTATTTTTGTTTACACTTTTTTGTCCATATAGTTCATATACTGTTAATTTTTCTTCTCCATTTCTATACATTGTTACTTTAGAATTTTTTCCCATCTTTACTAGAAAGTGTTCATTGTCTTTTGCCCAAACTTCTGTGTCTGTTCCATTTTCTAGTTCTTGGTCAACTCTCATGTGATAATTGCCAAGTGCCCTTGTTTTTAGTCCTTTGCTTGTTAAGTCATTCAATATGCTAACTTTATGAATTATAAAGCCCACCAAAACTGCTACAATAAGTAATACAACAACTGCTACTACTATGATAATTTTCTTTTTGTCCATCTCTTTTTCCCCTTTCTTAATTTATTATACTATAATAATATCACTATTTCTTTTTCTTGTCTATCTTTTTTATCTCAAATTGTAAAAAGCATAAAAAAATGTCGTTTTTTGTCGAATTATGTCATACGTTTTTTATTGACTTTTGTCGAAAACGGTACTATATGTTGAGGTGCACTGCACCTTTGCATTAGTAATAGAATGTAGTACATTAACCAACGGACAAGAAAGGTAAGGTTTAACATGAAGAAATTTTTGGCACTTTTGATGGCTCTTACGCTCTCCCTGTCCATGGCCGTCCCGGCTTTCGCCACGGGTGTCGCCGAGGACGCTGATGTTTCCGCCGGCGTGGTCGTTTACGAGGACGAGAATTTCGTCGTTTACGATATGCGCTCTGACGCGACCGCCGCCAGCCCCAGAGCTATGACCTATGGGAATAAGTGGTTTGAAGCCAGCAATGGTATTCAGAACGACGATTTCACCATTCAGGTCAATATCCGTGAGAAGTTCGGTGTTACATTCGGCATTGAGTCTTCTTCCACGAAGTCCAGTGCCGGCGTCTATCTGAACCGTCCGGATGGGAAGACTGTCATGTTTGACGACGGCACTGCGTATTGCGAGCTAGGAAATGTCGACGGCCGGTGGGTCTCCGAGGTAAAGAAAACGGTTAGCGGCCAGCCTACTGGTACATGGACCGTCAAGGTGGGACCCGTAAAGGCTGTGGCAGGCACGCGGGTTATGTGCTGGATTTACGACGCTTAGTCCACGCGCACCGGCAAACGACACAACAACTGAATATTGTAAGTAAGTAACAAACGGCTGATTACTACATTCTTTGGAAGGGAGAACTGCTATGCGGATCTCCCTTCCGCTTTTTGTTGTATACAGAAAACCACCCATTTTACTGCACTTGTCAACAAAAAGTAGACACTAATAAAATCCCTGTTCAATACG
>CARUQW010000081.1 GCA_949077355.1 uncultured Clostridia bacterium
TGTTTTAATACTTTTTTGTGTCTTGCTCTTGTTGTTCTAGCTGTTTTTACTCTTGCCATTTATTTTCACCTTCCTTTTTTCATTGTCGATTTTAGTTACCATATGGTAATAATTTTTTGATTGTTTCTACACATGTTTTATCAGCATATGCATTTTGAACTTTTCCTGATTTTTTTTGTCTTCTTGTTTTATTTGCTAATAAGTGTCTTCTGTTTGATTTTGTTCTTTTTACTTTTCCTGTAGCTGTTAATGAATATCTTTTTTTAGCAGCTTTATTGGTTTTTAATTTTGGCATAATGATAACTCCTTTCGTTTATTACTTTTATATTGTACAGACAATTTTATTTATCTGCTTTTTTAGCTAAAATGGTAAACATATTTCTACCTTCTAACTTTGGTGCTTTTTCAACATTTGCCACATCTTCTAAAGCTTCTATAAATTTGTTTAGCACTGCTTCCCCTGCTTTTGCGTTATTGACTTCTCTACCTCTAAATCGAACTGTTATTTTGACTTTGTTTCCCTCTGTTAAAAACTTTCTAGCATTTTTACATTTAAAACTAAAGTCATGTTCTTCAATGTTAGGGGTTACTCTTAGTTCTTTTACTTCGAAACTTTTTTGTTTTTTCTTTGCTTCTTTCTCTTTTTTAGCTTGCTCGAATTTGTATTTTCCATAGTTCATAATCTTACAAACTGGTGGATTCGTATTGGGAGCAACTAGTACTAAATCCAAATTTTTGCTTTCTGCTTTTTCCAAAGCTTCTTCGAATGGGATTACTCCTGCTTTTTGTCCATTATCCTCTATCAACTGTACTTCTTTTGCTCTTATTTGTCTGTTGATTGGTAATTCTTGTTTGATTGAAAACACCTCCATAAATATAAAAAAATTTGACTTTGTTACAAGTCAAATCAAAAATAAACTCCTAAGCATACTGCTTTTGATTTATTTAATTTCTAACCTTTTTCCTCATTTGGATAAGGTGAGAAGTTTGACTTCTTCTTGTAACGTATATTATTATATACTATTCTTTTACCTTTTGTCAAGCTTTTTTAAATATTTTAACCATTCATAATCCAATAAATTAAAATACCAATTGATTGAATCATAAATAAATTTAAGACATTAGAAGTAAACAAATTATTAGTAGCTTCCACAATTCCTGTCATCTCATCTCTATCACCTTGATTATGATGTCTTTGTGCTTCAAAAAAAGTAATCAATTCTGGAATACTGGTAATAAATCCAAGTAATACCCCAATTACTACTTGTGAAATCCCAAATTGATTACACAAATCTGTTAACGTATCTCCTAACAGTTCTCCAATCACATATAATAAAATTCCCATTCCCATCAAAATCATAATATACACTACTGTTTTTCTGGTATTTCCTTTTTCTTTTTCTCTTTCTTTTTCAATTTGATTTGTCATTTTCCTATCTACTTTTTCCAAATATAATTTGTGAATATTGTGATTAATATACTGGAACAATACATATAAAATTAAAAACGCTGGAACCATAAGCAAATTTATTTCAATATTTTTCCATATCAAAAATATTGGTATTATTATAGTAAACACAACCATTATTAGATTTATCTTTATCGCTTCATTACGAAATGCTTTTCGATTTTTATGAAATAGAATTGATATAATATATTGTACAAAATTGATAATATTAGAACTTAATATGTTAAAAACACTTGTACTAACCAATCCATTTAAACTAGCAATACTAATTGTTAAAAATTCTGGTATGGAAGTAGCATAACCAGCAATGTCGCCTACTGTTTTGGCTTTTAAATCTAAATTTTCTGCTAATTTTCTAACTGTTGGCACTAATATATATTTAGCAATTAACACAATCAATCCCGAATACAAAATAAATTTTATAATTTCAAAAAACATGGTTAAATACTCCTTTTGGATTACCATTCCTTTCTATCTATACCTATTATTTTTCAGAATTGTAACCCTTTTTTCTTTTATTTTGTCCATTTTCTTGCCAATTATTAGAATTTATAGTATAATTTTGACAATAAAATAAAAGTGGATTAGGGATTTTAAGGAACGCACCTCTAATCCCTGTTTGGAGGTAACACATGATTGATATTAAATTTTTAAGAGAAAACCCAGATGTGGTGAAAGAAAATATCAAGAAAAAATTTCAGGACCATAAACTTGTTTTAGTCGATGAAGTGATTAATTTGGATGTGAAAAATAGAGAAGCTAAATTAAATGGCGATAATTTGAGAGCAGAAAGAAAAAGCTTAAGTAATCAAATTGGTAGTTTGATGCAAGCTGGAAAAAAAGAAGAAGCTGAAAAGGTAAAAGCCCAAGTAACTGCAATAAATGCTAAATTAGAAGAAAATGAAAGATTAGAAAATGAATATACTTCAGAAATCAAGAACAGAATGATGAAAATTCCTAATATCATGCATGATTCTGTTCCAATCGGAAAAGACGACAGTGAAAATGTAGAAGTTCAAAAATATGGTGAACCTGTTGTTCCTGATTATGAAGTTCCTTATCATGGAGAAATTTTAGAAGCTTTAGCAGGTCTTGATTTAGATAGCGCTAGACGTGTTTCTGGAAATGGTTTTTACTATTTAATGGGAGATGTGGCAAGACTTCATTCTGCTGTTTTAACTTATGCAAGAGATTTTATGATTAATAAAGGGTTTACTTATTGCATTCCGCCATTTATGATTCGTTCTGACGTTGTAACTGGTGTTATGAGTTTTGAAGAAATGGATGCTATGATGTATAAAATTGAAGGCGAAGATTTATATTTAATTGGAACTAGTGAGCATTCTATGATTGGCAAATTTAAAGACCAAATTTTGAAAAAGGAGGACATGCCATATACTATGACTTCTTATTCACCTTGCTTTAGAAAAGAAAAAGGTGCTCATGGAATTGAAGAACGTGGTGTATATAGAATTCACCAATTCGAAAAACAAGAAATGATAGTTGTTTGTGAACCTGAAGAATCTTGGGAATGGTATGATAAAATGTGGTCTTATACAGTAGAATTCTTTAGAAGTATGAACATTCCTGTTAGAACTTTAGAATGCTGCAGTGGGGACTTAGCAGATTTAAAAGCAAAATCTTGTGATGTAGAAGCTTGGAGTCCTAGACAAAAGAAATACTTTGAAGTAGGAAGTTGTTCTAATTTAACCGATGCCCAAGCTCGTAGATTAGGCATTCGTATCAAAGGTGAAAATGGAAATTACTTTGCACATACTTTAAATAACACAGTTGTTGCTCCTCCACGTATGCTAATTTCTATCATGGAAAACAATTATCAGCCAGATGGTAGTGTTATCATTCCAGAAGTTTTAAGACCATATATGGGCGGTCTTGAAAAAATTGAAGTAAAAAAATAATATTATTATAAACAGAGGAAATTGCCAAGAGGGACGGTCCTTTTGGCAATTTAATTATTTTGTTTATAAAGTTTATTTATTTTTTCTTTGCAACTCCCAGTTACGAACAGTCTGTAATTTCATAACAGACTGTAATCTTACTGGTCCCCCCGAATTGTTGCTTCATAAAAAATAAATAAACTTTAAAATAATGTTAAAATAGAAGTTGCCAAAAAGGACCGTCCCTCTTGGCAAAAGGAGAGTTTATTATGTTAGTTAAAAATCCTAAATTTGAAATTTCAGCTGTTCGACCAAATCAATATCCTTCAAATGGATTACCTGAAATTGTTTTAGTTGGCAAGTCTAATGTTGGAAAGTCAAGTTTTGTTAATACGATGATTAATCGAAAAAAATTAGCTCGAACTAGTAGTGAACCTGGTAAAACTCGTCAAATTAATTTTTATAATATCGATGATAACTTCTATTTTGTTGACTTACCTGGATATGGTTATAGTAAGATGTCCAAAAAAGAACAAGAACAAGTAGGAAAATTTATTGAACAGTATTTGTTTCATCGTAAAGAAATTGCCTTAATTATCTTTTTAGTAGATATTAGACATACCCCGACTGAAAATGATAAGTTAATGTACCAATATATGATTTCTTCTAAATTACCTTGTTTGATTTTAGCTAATAAAGCTGATAAAATTGCCAAAACAAAAGTAGATGATGCTGTCAAAGTTATTCAAAAACATTTAAATCCTCTTGGTGATATTGCTACTTTACCTTTTTCTTCTGAAAGAAAGGTTTATCAAGATGATGTATGGAATTTTATAGTAAATTTTATTTCTTAGAAAAAAGAGATGCACTCGCATGAGGCTGCTGAAAAAGTAGCCCCAATGGTCTCGAAAAAATAGAGAATTTGGAA
>CARUQW010000082.1 GCA_949077355.1 uncultured Clostridia bacterium
GGCACTAATTTATAGTTAGTGCCAGCGTGAAAATTTTAATTTTCACTTTTCTTGTGCCTTCGTAAAATAGACATAAAGTAACAAAAAATAATGTAAAAGGTTGATTTGCTAATATTTGTTAACAATATGTTTGCCTTTTGATAAGATGTAGTTGTAAATATAGAAAAAAAGATAGGAGAAAAAGCATGAAAAATATGAAAGATAATAAGGGGATTACATTAATAGCATTAGTGATAACCATTATTGTATTACTAATTTTAGCGGGGATAAGCATAGCAACTCTAACAGGAAAAAATGGAGTGTTAACAAAAGCAAGTATAGCAGAAGAAGAAAGCAAAAAGAAAGAATATGAAGAAATCCTAATATTAATAGCAAATGGCTTAAGATCAGACAAAATTATAAATAATTGGGATAACAAGACATATTTAGATGAATTTGAAAAAGAAATCCCCCAAGAAGAAAGACTAAAAGATGCACAACTAATTAGAAAAGATGATGAAACCTTAATTGTCATAACAGAAGAAAATTATGTATACAAAATAAATGAAAATGAAATCAAATTTATAGGCATTTATGATGGTAAAAAGCCTCCAGACTTAATAGACTCCATAGTGACATTTAAAGTTACGCCAGATGTATTATGGACCAATAAAGATGTAATTGTAGAAATTTCAACAATAATTCAAGGATATATGATAGAATATTCATTAAATGGAACGAATTGGCAAGACTATAATGAACCAATTATAATGAAGCAAAATGGAGTAATACATGCAAGGCTGATAGATGCTGTTGGAATACATGGTGGAAGTGCAACAAAAAGTATTACTATAATTGATAAAGAAAATCCGAGAGGTTCTTTAGACATCATATCAACAGAAGAGGCAATAACTATTAATATTACAGCAGAAGATGAACAAAGTGGAATAGATAAAATTGTAGGAAAATTAGATGATGGAGAAGAAATTTTAATCGATAAAGAAAACAAAACACATACATTTAATAATTTACAAACAGGCTCTACACATAACATTTCTATAAAGATATATGACTTGGCAGGAAATATTTTAACTTTAAATGATACAGCAACTACTAAAATGGTAAAATGGTTTGTACATGATGGCAAAATAATTGATTCTACATGCACATTGGTTGGTCAAAATAGAGGTACTTTTCAAGAATCAGTTGATAATGTGAGAATTATAATATACCCAGGATGGGACTATCAACCTGCAGGATTATATTGGGAATTAGATGAAGTTCGGCTCAGGAGCAGTAGCTGTTATGGAGTTTGCCAGAAGATGGACAGGTTCTCCACAAAATGAAATTGCATGGTATTGTGGTACTTCACATACGGAATATATTGCTAATAATGTTCCAAATATGTCTTATCGGTTTTTTGAAACTGGTTGATGACGGTCAATATATTGATGAAAGAACAACTGTAAAAATGAATATTTCTGAAAATGACAATCCTGCTTACTTTGGAATACACTTTTATAGTGGGCATGACCGAGGATATGCGAATTATTTTTATCTTTATAATCTAAAAATAGAAAATTAGTAAAAAAATGATTCAAAAGAAGATAGAGAAAAGTAAAACCTGATTTTCTCATATTGAAAATAATATAGTATGAAACTGAAAGCCCCAAAAATAGCAAAGTATCATGATACTTTGCTATTTTGACTTTTTGAGATTGCACTTCACGAATGAATAAAGGCACAGACAATGTTCTGAATGTCAGTTTTTGTTCTCTTCATGTTTCTTTTTTGAAGTTTTACCAGTTTCTTTTGGAATTACAATAGTAGTAGGTTTTTCCTTTGTACATTTTGGTTTACCAACATTTAAATGGTCATATACTGGTGAGATATCTAGGTCAGAACCATCGCCTGAAACGACTTCTAAGGTTTTCTTTTCTTCCATAAAAAATTTCCTCCGTATTTGTATTAAAATAATAGTAACATATTCCATATAAAAGTGCAAGTCAATAAAAAAATATTGACAGAATCCTATTTTTCTGGCATAATATACAAAGTGGAAAAATATTTAATAAGAGGGAGTTACATGGAAATCAATCAACAAAAAGCAATTCTAGAAGCCATTCTTTTTGCGGCTGGAAGACCAGTATCAGGAAAAGAACTGTTATTGAGTTTGGAAATTTCAGAAAAAGATATAGAAGCCATTATAGCTAGTATGCAAGAAGATTATAAAATACAAGCAAGAGGGATTGAAATTATAAAAATAGACAATAGCTATCAATTATGTACTAAAAAAGAATTACATGACTTCATTTATCCAGTATTAGATAAAAGAAATAAGCCAAATTTATCCAATGCGGCATTAGAAACTTTAGCAATTATTGCGTATAATCCAAAAATAGCAAGAGCAGAAATTGAAGCCATTCGTGGAGTATCTGCAGATGCTTGTGTATATAAATTATTGGAATATGGATTAATTGAAGAAGCAGGAAAGATAGATTTACCAGGGAAACCAATGTCTTATCAGACAACAACAGAATTCTTAAGAATGTTTGGTTATACTTCATTAGAAGATTTACCAGATTTACCAAGATATAAATTAGATGAAAACAAACAAATTGTAATTGAGGAGCTAATAGAGCAAAATGATGAAAAAGGAAAAATAGAGGCTCCAATGCCCGCAAGGGAAGGGATAGAAGAATAAAATAAAAAATCAATAAAAATATTAGGAGGAATAAGGAAAATGAGTAATAACAAAGAATTTGTAAAAGATATTACAAACATTGATGAAGACTTTGCACAATGGTATACAGACATAGTGCTAAAAGCAGAATTAGCTGATTATACAGCAATCAAAGGATTTATATCCATTCGACCATATGGATATGCTATTTGGGAGAATATTCAAAATTATGCAGACAAAAGATTTAAAGAACATGGCGTAAAAAATGTATCTATGCCAGTTTTAATTCCAGAAAGTTTATTAGAAAAAGAAGAAGAACACGTAGAAGGATTTGCACCAGAAGTAGCATGGGTTACAATAGGAGGAGGAGAAAAATTAGAAGAAAGACTTTGTGTTAGGCCAACATCTGAAACTATTTTCTCAACCATGTATTCAAAATGGTTAAACTCTTGGAGAGACTTACCATTCTTATACAATCAATGGTGTAGTGTTTTAAGATGGGAAAAAGAAACAAGACCATTTTTACGTTCAAGAGAATTCTTATGGCAAGAAGGTCATACAATTCACGAAACAGCTAAAGAAGCAAAACAATTCACATTAGATATGTTAGAAGTTTATGCAGATGTAATTGAAAACTTATTAGCTATTCCAGTATTAAAAGGACAAAAAACCAAAAAAGAACAATTTGCTGGAGCAGAAGAAACTTATACAGTAGAAACTTTAATGCATGATGGTAGAGCATTACAAGGTGGAACATCACATTTCTTTGGACAAAACTTTACAAGACCATTTGAAGTGAAATTCCAAAATAGAAATGGAGAACAAGAATATGCTTATCAAACATCTTGGGGGATTAGTACAAGACTAATTGGAGCTGTTATTATGGCACATGGAGATAACAGAGGACTAAAATTACCACCATATGCGGCACCAGTTCAAGTAGTAGTTGTTCCAATTGCTCAAGAAAAAGAAAATGTTTTAGAAGAAGCAGAAAAAATAGAAAAAACATTACAAGCAAAATTTAGAGTAGAACTAGATAAAAGAGACAATTATACAGTAGGATACAAATTCAACAACTGGGAAATGAAAGGAGTACCAGTAAGAATCGAAATGGGACCAAAAGAAATCGAAAGAGGAGAAGTAATTGTAACAAGACGTGATACTTTAGAAAAAATGCCAGTAAAAATAGAAGAATTAGAAGAAACCATTGAAAAATTATTAAAAGACATTCATGAATCTATGTATAATGAATGTAAAAAAAGAATGGAAGAAAAAACAACAGTAGCTCATAACATGGAAGAATTAGAAAAAAACATGAATGAAAACCAAGGATTTGTAAAATCAATGTGGTGTGGTTCACAAGAATGTGAAGACAAAGTAAAAGAAGTAACAGGAGCACCATCAAGATGTATACCATTTGAACAAGAACATCTAGGAGATACTTGTGTATGTTGTGGTAAAAAAGCAGAAAAAATGGTTGTATGGGGAAGACAATATTAGTGGGATTAGAGGGACGTTCCTTAAAAGTTGCCGCTGGTTCCGAGGTTAAGTTGTCGCT
>CARUQW010000083.1:0-983 GCA_949077355.1 uncultured Clostridia bacterium
TATTGGTGTTGTTTGTGGTATTACCATTATTACTACATCAAATTCACTTCCGTTGTGCTTTATGTATTGTTATTGCATAACTATGTTCTATTTGGTCCAATTCAGAAAATTCATAATATGCTATTTTGTCGTCATCAAACCTTATTTCTACCTGTTTTTCTCTTTCATTTACTTCTGTAATTGTTCCTATTTCTCCGTTAAAAACTCCGCTTCCCATTTCTTTTATTCCAAAGTTATTTTTCTCCCAATAAATATCATAATTATTTTTTATTTGCATAACCCTATCGCCAGCTCTAAAAATTGCTCCCATACTTGCCTTTTCTGGCAAATTATTAATATTTGGATTTAACTGTTCTTGTAATATTTTATTTAACTCTTTTGTCCCGAAGCATTCCTTTTTTTGTTGGAGATAATACTTGAATATTTTGGAAAAAATCGTAATTTCCATATTTCTCTAATCTTCCTGTACATAAAGAAACTACTTGTGCTAACATTTTTTCTTGTGATGTTTCTTTTATGAAAAAGAAATCTTCGTTTGTATCTTCTTCTTCACCTTTTTTTATAAATGCTTCGCCATTATTCACTTTGTGTGCATTTAAAATTATTTTACTTTTTGCTGCTTGTCTAAATATTTTGTCTAAGTGAATTGTTGCTATTTCTCCTGAGTTTATTAAATCTTTTAGCACACTTCCTGGACCTACTGATGCTAACTGGTCTACGTCCCCTACTAATACTAACTTTGTTCCTTGATATATACATTTTAACAAATAACTTAGCAAAAACATATCTACCATTGAAACCTCATCTACTATTATTACATCAGCATCTATTGGTGCTCCTTCATAATTACTTGTATTTTTATATAAACTATCTTCGTCAATTTTTCCAATTTCTAATAATCTATGTAATGTTGAAGCTTCCTTGTCTGTTGTCTCTGTCATTCTTTTTGCTGCTCTACCTGTTGGTGCAGCCAATATCACTTT
>CARUQW010000083.1:1114-4197 GCA_949077355.1 uncultured Clostridia bacterium
TAATTCTATTTTTGAATTTTCTTCTACCTTTTTTAATTCTGCTTTTAAATTTGCTACTTTCTTTACATTTTTTGCTTTTTGTAATCTTTTAATTAAAAATGCAATTTCCGCCTCTGTATTATAAAATGCATACAAATATACATATTCTATACTTTCACGTTTTTCTACTACAATTTCATTTTTAACTTTTAAATTAATAATTCCATCTTCCACATTTTCTGTTGAAACATCTAACAGATTTCTTACAAACTCTATCAAATTATCTTTTAAAACACACGAATGTCCATTGTATGTACTTCTAATTAATCCATATTTTATGCCACTTGCAACTCTCTTTTCATTGTCATAACTTATTCCCAAATCTAATGCCATTTGGTCTATTTGTTTAAAATCCACACCTTTTGTTAGCTCTATTAATATATACGGATTTGCTTCTATTTCTTCAATCGCCTTAGTACCAAATAAATCAAACACTTTCTTTGCGTGCTCTGCACCTATTCCAAAGCGCTCTAAAAAACCTACTATTTGCCACACTTCCCAGTTCTCTATAAAACTCTCTGACATTTCTTTTGCTTTTGCCTCTGATATTCCCCTTATTTCTGCCAATCTATTTGGTTCATATTTAAATATATGTATTGTCTCTTCTCCAAACTTTCGTATTATTCTTTTAGCTATTGTTTCTCCTATCCCTTTTATATTACCATTTGCCAAATATCGTTCCAGTGCACCTAATGTCTGTGGCATCATCTTTTCAAAAGTGTCTATTTTAAATTGTCTTCCATATTCTTTATGTTCTACAAACTTCCCAACTAACTTTAAGGTATCCCCCTCATTTATAAAAGGCAAATATCCTACTATTGTTGTAGCTTCTTCGTCTGTTTCAAATTCTGCTATGGTATAACTATTGATTTCATTTTTATAAATAATTGCTTGTATTTCTCCTGTAATTTCCATTCGTCTCTCCTTTTCGTAAATACAAGTTTATCATAATTTTGACTTATTTTCAAGTAGTTTGTTTTGGTTAGTTTTGGTTAGTTTTGGGACAGGCACTAAGCTATCCATTGTGATTAGTTTTGGTTAGCTTTGGTTAGTTTTGGGACAGGCACAACACTAACCATTATTTAATTTTCATCTACATTGTCCATAATGTCTTTACATTCTTTCCAACTCGTTACTTTTAGACAATCATATTCTATTTCCATTTTTTTTGCTATTTCTTTTGTATTATCTTCTGATTTTAAATCTGCAACTATAATATTTTTTAGATAATCTTCTTTTCCATAAAGTATTTTAAATAAACTTGACCTTAGAAACCCTTCTATTTTCTCTTCTTGGTTTTTGACTGCTATGATTAGATAAATTCCATCAGATTGAAGATTTGTATAGGTAAATATGTCTATTATATTTTTTACGATAGAAAAAAAACCATAAATGGCAAGTGTCCAAAAAATGGTATTTAAGATAAATTCCATTATTTCTAGCCTCCTATGGTTTTATTATATGTTTCTTTGTTAGATTTGTGATTTATTTTTGCATGGTTAGTGTTGTGCCTGTCCCAAAATTAACCACAATGGATACGTTTGTGCCTGTCCCAAAACTAACCAAAACAATCAAAACAAAAAAGCCACCAGAGATAAGTCGGTGGTTTTTTGTTTTGCCTTTAAAATAAACGCATTAAATAAGTTGTAAGATTGCAACTTCTGCTCCGTCTCCTCTTCTAGGACCTGCTTTGATAATACGTGTATATCCTCCTACGTTTTTACCAGCATATTTGGGAGCAATTTCATTAAATAATTTTGATGGTAAATCAACATTATTTCCTTCGCTATCTTTTACTTTATTTATTTTTCTCATTATTTTCTTTCTTGCATTTAATCTGCTTGGCATGTCTTTTTGTCTTTTTTCAGTAGTTTCTTCTTTTACTACTTTTAAATATTCTTTACCATTTTTGCTTTTTACTAATTCTGTTTCTTTATTTCCTTTTGCATCTAATTTAGCTTTTACAACTTTAACATCTACCATTTCAAAGTTATCTTTTTCTTTGATAGCAAGTGAAATAATACTGTCAGCAATTGCTTTTACTTCTTTTGCTCTAGCTAACGTAGTTTCTACTTTTCCATGCATGATTAAATCTGTTGTTAAATTTTTTAACATTGCCATTCTGATATCTGTTGTTCTACCTAACTTTCTATTTGTAGCCAATTTTTTCACCTTCCTTTTGTTTTATTACTCATCTTCTGAGGCAAAATCTAATCCTAATGAATGTAATTTTGCTGTTACTTCATCAAATGATTTTTTACCTAGATTTCTTACTTTCATCATATCTGTTTCAGATTTATTTGTTAAGTCCTCAACTGTCGCAATTCCTGCTCTTTTTAAACAGTTAAATGATCTAACAGATAATTCTAATTCTTCAATTGACATTTCTAATACTTTTTCTTTCTTTGATTCTTCTTTTTCAATCATAACTTGAGTATTTTTTGTTGTTTCAGATAAATCAATAAATAGTTCTAGATGTCCTGTCATTACTTTTGCAGCTAAACTTAAAGCTTCATGTGCTTTTAAGCTTCCATCTGTCCATACTTCAATGACTAATTTATCATAATCAACCATTTGCCCTACTCTAGTATTTTCTACTTGATAGTTAACCTTTTTTACTGGCGTATAGATAGAATCGATTGGAAGTACTGATATATCTTGATTTGGTTTCTTGTTTTTGTCAGCAGAATTATATCCTCTTCCTTTATCAGCTGTCATTTCCATTTTTAGGCTTCCACCTTCAGCAATGGTAGCTATATGTAATTCTGGATTTAGAACCTCCACAGTTCCATCTGTTATAATATCAGCTGCTGTAACTTCTCCTTCACCTTTTACATCAATTCTTAAAACTTTTTCTTCGTTTTCATCGAATTTTAGTCTAACATTTTTTAAGTTAACAATAATTTCAGGTACATCCTCTACTACATTTGGAATTGTAGAAAATTCATGTAATACTCCATCTATTTTTACACCTGTTATAGCACATCCTGGAAGTGATGAAAGTAAAATTCTTCTTAAAGAATTTCCTATTGTTACTCCATAAC
>CARUQW010000084.1 GCA_949077355.1 uncultured Clostridia bacterium
TCGGTATCCTCAAAAACAATAGAAATTCTAAAATCATTTTACGGGTCCTTTCCAAGACAAGCTTGAACTCTTACCGTAAAATGATTCAAGAATTTCTAATTATTTTTTTGTCACATTCATCATTTATTTCAAATAGGATAATTAGCAGTTGAACATGAAAGAGGCGCATGTTATATCTTTACAATTTCTATAAAATCGTATTGACCAAGCGATTAGAACGACTTTTATAGGTTTTGCTCTTGGCGTGATTGGAATTTTACCTCTGAATCGTTATTTGTATCTATTTTTGATGTTATCTCCAATTTTTAATTCTTTCAATTGCCTCTATTGTATTTTCTTTTGTTCCAAAAGCCGTTAGTCGAAAATATCCTTCTCCATGTTCGCCAAATCCGCTTCCTGGAGTTCCTACGATATTTACTTCTTCTAGTAATTTATCAAAAAACTCCCATGAATTCATTCCTTCTGGCACTTTTAGCCAAATATAAGGTGAATTTATACCTCCATATACGGTAAATCCGGCTTCTTCTAATCCTTCTTTAATAATTTTAGCATTTTCAAGATAAGCTTTAATATTTTCTTGAATCTGTCTTTTCCCCTCTTCTGAATAGGTTGCTTCTGCTGCTCTTTGTATAATATAAGATACCCCATTAAATTTGGTACAAGTCCTACGATTCCATAACTTGTTTAAACTTACTTCTTTTCCTTCTTTTGTGTAACCTTTTAAAGCTTTTGGTATTACTACATAGGCACATCTAACTCCTGTAAAGCCTGCTGTTTTTGAATAACTTTTAAATTCAATCGCAACTTCTTTTGCCCCTTCTATTTCATAAATACTATGTGGCACATTTTCTTCTGTGATAAATGCTTCATAAGCTGCATCATATAAAATAATAGCTTGATTTTCTTTGGCATAATCTACCCATTTTTTTAAATCTTCTTTCTTTAATATAGTTCCTGTTGGATTATTCGGAAAGCATAAATAAATCATATCTACCTTTTCTTTTGGTAATTCTGGTTTAAAATTATTTTCTGCTGTTACTGGCAAATAGGTAATCTCTCTTCCGGACATAACATTAGTATCAAGATACACTGGATATACAGGATCTGTTATTGCTACTTTATTATTTTGTGCAAAAATATCTACGATATTACCACAATCACATTTTGCTCCATCTGATACAAAGATTTCATCTTCCTGTATTGTAATTCCTCTTGCTTTATAATCATTTTCTACAATTGCTTTTCTTAAAAATTCATATCCTTGTTCTGGTCCATAGCCTTTGAATCCTTCTGTTGTACCAATTTCATCTACTGCTTTATGCATCGCCTTCAAACAAGCTGGAACAATTGGCTTGGTTACATCTCCAATTCCTAATTTAATTATTTTTTTATCTGGATTTTCTTCTGTATATTTAGCTACTTTTTTGGCAATTGTTGAAAATAAGTAGCTATCTTGCAACTTTAAAAAATTTTCATTAATATAACTCATCATTTCCTCCTCGATAGGGATTGAAGTGACGTTCCTTCAATCCCTTTTAGTTCTCCTTCAAATACTGTTGTGGCTGGTCCTGTCATATAGATATGATTGTCTTCTGAATTCCATTCAATTTCTAATATCCCTCCGTAATAATTTTATCCAAACATGTCTTTTGGTTAATCCATTTATATTACATGCAACTGCCGTAGCGCATGCACCTGTTCCACAAGCTAAAGTTTCTCCTGAACCTCTTTCCCAAACTCGCATTTTAATATGTTCTTCATCCTGAATTTCTACGAATTCTACATTGGTTTTACTTGGAAATACAGAAGCTATTTCTAAAATTTTTCCATATGTTTCTACTTCAAAATTTTCTATATCTTCTACCATAGCAATTGCATGTGGATTTCCTACTGATACACAAGTAAATTTGAATTCTTTATCCAATGCTTTTACTTTTAGATTTTTTACTGGTTCTTCAATTGCCATAACTGGTATTTTTTCTGGCGCAAAAATTGGCTCTCCCATATCTACCTTTACGGTTTCTACTTTTTCATTTTCTACATTTAATGCTAAGATTTTTATTCCTGCTAAAGTTTCTATGGTTACCGTTGTTTTATTAGTTAGTCCTTTGTCATATACAAATTTTCCTACACAACGTATCCCATTTCCACACATTTCCGCTTCGCTTCCATCTGCATTAAACATCCTCATCTTAAAGTCTGCTACATCACTTTGACAGATTAGAATTAGACCATCTGAACCAATTCCAAAATGTCTGTTGCTAACAAATTGAGCTAGTGATGATTCGTTTTCTATGGTTTGATGGATGGCATCCATATAAACATAATCATTCCCTAGCCCATGCATTTTTGTAAATTTTATCATTTTTTCCACCTCTTTTAGGTATTACTAAACAACGAAATATAATTATATTTCATTGTTTTGTATTCTATCACATCTATATTTTTTTGTAAAGTTCTCTTCTTGGACAAAATCATTTTTGGAGATTATTAATTTTTTATGAATTCTATTCCTTTGTTTGAATCTTTATTATATAATATAGTTAGAAATGAGGTATTTATGAAATTGTTTAAAAAATTGTTAATCCTATTATTAATTCTTTTCGTAATTGCTACTACGGTTCTTTTTATTATAGGATTTAGTTATTACTCCCATACTTTAAAACAAAAACCCTTAGTTAGTAGAGTAGATGAAGTCACAAATCAAGAGCATTATGTCTCTTTTGAAAATTTGTCTAAAAACTATATTCATGCTGTTATTGCTGTAGAAGACCATCGTTACTACAACCATGGCGCTATTGACCTAATTGGAATTGCTCGAGCTTTTTATACCAATATTCGTGATGGTGAATTTGATGAAGGTGGTAGTACGATTACACAACAAGTTGCTAAAAATATTGTCTTTAATCAGGACAAGACTTTAGTTCGAAAATTAGGAGAAATTTTTGCTGCCTATGATTTAGAAAAAAATTATAGTAAAGATGAAATTTTTGCTTTCTATGTCAATTCTTCTTATTTTGGTGATGGCTATTATGGTATTTATGATGCTTCTCATGGCTACTATCAAAAAGATCCCAAAGACTTAACTTTGGATGAAGCTACTATGCTAGCTGGTATTCCTAATGCTCCTTCCATTTATGCACCAACTATTAATCCTGATTTAGCTAAAAAGCGACAAAGACATGTTTTGAATAAAATGGTGGAATATGGTTATATTTTGCAAGAAGAGGCTGCTAGTATTTTATAACGACAACGACTAATATTAACGAAAAATTAATATTAGTCGTTTTTCTGTCATATAATCTATTATGGGAGGTCTTATGAAAATAGTTATTTTACACCGAAAAATTTTATTGTCTATTCTCATTCTTTGCTTTTTCTTTTCTTCCCTATTTTTCTGCCTTACTACGCCTTTCTCTTTTGCACTTGAATTGACTACGAATAGTGTATTAGAAGAATCTTTAAAAGAAAAGATTGCAACTTTGACCAAATCAGAAGAAAAAATTGCTTATCTAACTTTTGATGATGGTCCTACTTTAAAGGCAACTGAAAAAATACTAGATATTTTAAAAGAAGAAGATGTCAAATCTACTTTTTTTGTCGTTGGAAAACATGTAAAAGAATATCCTGAATTAGTAAAAAGAGCCTATGAAGAAGGTCACTATATTGCCAATCATGGCTATCATCATAATAATAAAAAATTATATCAAAGTTCAGAAAGTTTTATTGCAGAGGTAAAAAACACAGATATTGAGATTGGAAAAGCCATTGGAGTAGAAAATTATTGCTCTCATGTATTTCGCTTTCCTAATGGTTACATGTCTTCTAATTATAAATCTCAAAAAAAAGAAGCTGCTAAGCTCCTTTTAGATATGAATTATGCCTATGTGGATTGGAATTGTTTAAATAACGATTCTGTAAAAAAATATAGCCATTCACAATTACTTAAGAACTTAAAAAAATCCTCTAAAAATAAAGGAACTCTCGTTATTTTAATGCATGATACTTCTGATGTAAACGATACTCCTTCTATTTTAAAAGATTCAATTCATTACTTAAAAGAGCAAGGCTATGAATTTAGGAACTTTTATGATTTACTATAAACTTGGGGGACTGGGTTGCCAACGGTTCCGGGTTTAAATGGCACGGGGACTGGAGGGACGTT
>CARUQW010000085.1 GCA_949077355.1 uncultured Clostridia bacterium
ATGACATTATTTTCTACTTTAATAAACATTTTCATGATATCTCCACAAACAGGATTTCCAACTTCTCCCACGCCAGAAGCATTTTCTATTTTTCCTACATTTCTAGGATTTGTATAATGATCTACTACTTTTTCTGAATATTCCATTATCTATTTTCCTCCTCCATAAATTTTTCCCATAACGGTGATATCTCTCTTAATCTTTCCACAATTTCTACCAAATTCTCTACTAAATAATCAATTTCTTCTTTGGTATTATATTTTCCAATCGAAACTCTTAAAGAACCATGTGCTATCTCGTGTGGTAATCCAATGGCAAGTAGAACATGTGACGGATCTAGTGAACCTGATGTACAAGCACTGCCACTAGAAGCGCATATTCCTTTTAGGTCTAAATTTAAAAGTAAACCTTCTCCTTCAATAAAACGAAAAGATATATTACTATTTCCTGGTAATCTTCTTTCTTTATCTCCATTTATTTTTATGTATGCTATTCTTTCTTCTACTTGCTCTACATAGTAGTCTCTTAATTCCTTTATTTTTTGGTTGTGTTCTTCTAAACTCTCATAAGTCAATTCAATTGCTTTCCCTAATCCGACAATTCCTGGTACATTTTCTGTTCCTGCTCTTTTATTTCTTTCTTGATGTCCTCCATTGATAAATTTATCAAATTTTATTCCTTTCCTTACATATAAAGCTCCAATTCCTTTTGGTCCATAAAATTTATGACCAGACAAAGAAAGGCTATCAATATTTAATTTTTTTACATCAATTTCTACATTTCCTACTGCTTGTACGGCATCTGTATGAAAAATAATATCGTTTTCTTTGGCTATTTTACCAATTTCCTCAATCGGCTCTATTGTTCCAATTTCATTGTTAGCAAACATAACTGTAATCAATGTTGTAGTTGGTCTTATTTCTTTTTTCAATTCTTCTAGATTCAAAATTCCATTTTCATCAACACCAATATAGGTTACTTCAAATCCTTCTTTTTCTAATTTCTTACAAGTTTCTAAAACAGCTGGATGCTCTATTTTAGAAGTAATAATATGATTTCCTTTATCTCTATATTGATAAGCAATTCCTTTTATCGCTGTATTATCACTTTCACTTCCTCCTGCTGTGAAATAAATTTCATTTGGTTCACAATTTAAGACTTTTGCTACTTTGTCTCTTGCTTCCTCTACCGCTTTTTTATTTTCTCTTCCTAACTTATAAATAGAAGATGGATTCCCATAGCTTTCTGATAAATAGGGTAACATCGCTTTTATCACTTCTTCATCTGTTTTGGTTGTTGCACCATTGTCTACATATATTGTTTTCATTTTTCTTCTTCCTTTCCTATTGTTTTAGTAGGAATTATATCACTTATTTCCTACTAAGTCAATAGGAATTGAAAAATTGCCAAAAAGGTCCGTCCCCTTTGACAATTTAGATAATTTTACATTAAATCTCGTAATGTTTTTCTATCAATATATTCTGAAATAACATCATCTAATCCCTTCCAAAATAAATGAGTCTTGCAATTTTCTTTTCGATTGCAATTCCCTTCTTCGCTTAAACAATAAATTGGTTTTAAGTCTCCTTCTGTTGCTCTTAATATATCTCCAATAACATATTCTTCTGGTTTTTTGGCTAGTTTATATCCTCCATTATTTCCTCTTGCTGTTTCTAAATATCCTGCTTTGTTTAACATGGCTATGATTTGCTCTAGATACTTATTTGATATTTCTTGTCTTGCAGCAATATCTTTTAATGTTATAAATTCTCCTTTGTTATTTATCGCTAAATCTAGCATAATTCTTAAGGCATATCTTCCTTTGGTAGATATTTTCATAGCATCTCCTCCCTTTAATATTATACTACTAATTTAGTAGGAATACAAGTTAGTCAATTTTTAATTCAATATGAAACACAATCCATTCGTCTTCATTTTCAACACTAATACTTCCATTATGTAACTCTATAATTTGTTTTGTAATGGCTAATCCTAATCCTGCTCCTCCTGTACTAGAGGTTCTTGATTCATCTACTCGATAAAACTTATCAAACAGCTTCTCTAATTTGTATTGTGGAATTTTATCTCCCCTATTTCTAAAATTAATTATAATTTTCTTCTCCTCTTCTTTTAGTTCTATTTCAATAATTGTATTTTCATAACTATAACTAATTGCATTTTTTATTAAGTTTCCAAATGCTCTTGCTAATTTATCTCCATCTCCCATAAAAACAATAGATGACGGTTTACTTATTTTGCATTTTAATGATTTTTCTTGTAATATAGGATATACTTCTTCTACTAGTTGTTCCATTAAAAATACTAAATCTATTTTTTGCCTGGTGATTGGCATAGATTGCAAATTATATCTTGTAATATCGAAAAATTGATTAATTAAATCCTCTACTCTTAGTGATTTTTGTAATGCTATTGTCATATATTTTTGTGATAACTCTTTTGATATTTCTTTTTCTTGTGTTAAAAGTGTTAGATAACCAATAATAGATGTAAGTGGTGTTTTTAAATCATGTGCCATATACATAATTAAATCATTCTTTTTTTGCATAGCCTCTTTTGCCTCATTTTGACTTTTTATTAAATCAATCCTTATATTATTTAATCGATTTTCTAATATTAACAAATTATTAGATAGTTTTATCTCTTTCTCTGGTTCTTTTAATATCTGATCCATCGCTGTAAGTATTTCTACCATATTGTCATTGGAATTTCGAATAACAATAAATGCTATTGTAGAAAAAATAGCAATAAAGGTTATACCCAACAATAATGTTTTATTTTGTATGCACCAATAATATATTCTCACACTGATACCAGATACTCGATTTGCTATTTCGTCATTAAATATACCATCTACTAATATCCATAATAATAACATCGTAATAAAACTATACATGACTATTTTAACAACAGCTTTTATGGCTATACTATTTTTCAATTTGATAAATTCTTCATTTTTCAATTTGATATCCCACTCCCCATACTGTTTTAATAAATTTAGGTTTTTTCGTATCATCTTTTAACTTTTCTCTTATCCTTCTTATATGAACCATAACCGTATTATTGCTATCTAGGTATTTTTCTTTCCATACCTTTTCAAATAGTTCTTCTGAACTTACCACATTTCCTCTATTTTTAGCAAGATACAATAAAATCTTAAATTCTAAGGGTGTTAGCTCAATTTCTTCACCATATAACAAACATCTATGATTTAATTCATTCATTTCTAAACCATTTATTTCTATGCTGCCTTCTTCTATTTTTTCATTATATTTTGTATACCTTCGTAATGCTGATTTTACTCTCGCTACTAACTCTAAAGGATTAAATGGTTTAGTAATATAATCATCTGCACCTAAAGTCAATCCTGTTATCTTATCCTTGTCTTCTATTTTAGCTGTTAACATGATAATTGGAAAGTTTAAATTTTTATCTCGTATCATTTTACAGATTTCAAATCCATTCGTTTCTCCTACCATAATATCTAAAATTGCTAAATCTATTGTTTCTTTGTTAATACATTCAATTGCCTCCTTAGCATGATAAAATTTATAGATTGTATAATTCTCATTTTTTAGGTAGACTTCTACTAAATCTGCTATTTCTTTTTCATCATCTAATATTAATACCTTCATTTTTTTGCCTTCTTTCTTTTGTATTATAGCACATATTTTATGCTTTATCTCTTTTCTTTTTTCAATGTAAGAAAAAATTAAGATTTTATTCATTCTTTTTTAAAAACTTTTCTTCTTTTTTGTTGTATCATAAAAGTAATCTTAAGGAGGCTTACTATGAAAAAAAATAAAAGAAATAAGAAAAAATTAAACAAAAAAAGATTATTTATTTTATTTGCTATTATTTTTCTATTGGTTTCTCTTAATCTAAAAAAAGATACAAATAATAATGAGGCTGCTGAAAAAGTAGCCCCAATGGTCTCGAAAAAATAGAGAATTTGGAAAT
>CARUQW010000086.1 GCA_949077355.1 uncultured Clostridia bacterium
TAATTATTTAACTACCCCAACATTTATTATAGAACCATTCATTTGATAGAGCTATCAACATTGATGGCTCTATTTTTCAAAGGTAGAACTATATTGATATAATTGAATTTCAGCTTGCATGGTTCTATTTTTACCTCTACACATTATTGTGCAAAACTTTGATATAGGAAAATTAAAAAAATTGGATAAATTACTTAATAAGAATGCTATATATTTTTTATAATAGAAAAATGGTAGAGTAGGGGAAAGAAGCTTATTTTCAAGAAATAGTATAATTAAATATTTTAGATTTTATTTTTTTAATATTTGTTTTAGAAAATAAACAAAAAATCTATAAATAAGATTTTAAAATTTAAAAATGATTTTATAAATAAAATTTTAGATTTAAAATTAAAAATTTTGTAAATTTTAATTTCGTTTACTTAACAAATTCTAAAAGTGAACATTTGTTATAAAAGAATTTTTTATGAAATTCTTAATATATATTTAAATTTTATAATTTAAATATATTATTCTAGATTAGGATTTATAAATATACAATTATTTAATGAATTTATAATTTTATATATGAATTTACTGTTAATATATAAATTGTATGCTAATCGCTGAACATATTGAAAACACTGATAAATCGCCAAAATAACGACGCACGAGAATCGATTTTAAGCCATTTTTAGAATTTAGCCATATAGTTTGTTTAATAAAATATAAGGGTTATTTAAGCCAAAGGCTTGATATAGCTGAATTTATGGAAAGAACTCTAATATGGGTTCTATTATTTTACTCCTACTCTTATTTGCACAAAACTTTGGTTTTGCGCAATGTTATATATTTATAATTAATAAGCATATTACATCTATGCCCTCTCCTAAATAGAATCTATTCTAGAGGGAATCTAATCTAACCCTTTTCTTCTTTCTGTATTTAAATCTTCATATACTTCTTGTAAAGTTTCTGGACACACTTGATTCATTCTAAAAATTTCTATTATTTGATTGGCAACATCTTTATTAGTAGCAATTATTGCACTTTCTTCATACTCTTCAAGAAAATCCTCATTTTGTTCTTTTGTTGTATATGCCATTCCCCTGTATTCTTTCTCTATTATCATTTGTATCACCCAAAGTAGTATAGCATAGTTTTTTACTAATATCTGTCGAATTTTGTAATTCTACAAATATTTTATATTTTATTGCCATACTATCTGCTCTAAGTGGTATTTGACAAATATAATAAAAATCCACAAGTTTCCCTATGGATTTTTATTATTTCAATGATAGCATTAATTCATTATCTTACTTTATCTTACTTTATCTTACTTTATCTTACTTTATCTTACTTTCCTCATATTCCCTGCAAATCCTATTTAAATCTTTCTCATCCAAAACTTCATTCTCAAGCAACTCTTTTGCAACACTATCTAGCAATGGTCGATTTTCTTTCAAAATCGTTTCCGCTCGAGCATAAGCTTCGTCAATTAATTCTTTAGTGGCCTGATTAATTTGTACTTTATTTTCATTACTAAGTAATGAAAAGTCTGCAAAATCATAGTTGGCTAAATACGCCATATTTTCGCCACAGTCCTTAATCATACCAAATTCTGTTATAATAGCTCTGGCTGTGTTTGTAGCACTATTCAAATCACTGGTTGCTCCGCTAGTATAGCCATTAGCATGATAAATTTCTTCTGCTACTCTTCCTGCTAAATCTACTGCAATATTATCTACATAGTAATCTATATTGCAGGATACCTGTTTTTCCGGCTCAAATTCAAATGTAGTTACGCCTAAGAAATCATCGGATGGAATGATTGTAATAGCTGTTGTCTTGAGATTTCTGATATTTTGAGACAAATGATTTACAATAAAATGTCCTGCCTCATGATAAGCAGTAATAATCTTATCCTCTTCGTTCATTTCATTGTATAATTCATAATCAAAATTGAAATTCTGATTAATACATTGTTTGGTAACTTCTTTCTGTCTTCTTCTTTTGGCATAAATCATAGATTTTTCTACGATATCTACCGTTAATTCTGGATTACACAATTCTGTTGAAAAAGCACCTGAAACAGAAATAATGTATTTTACCAGCTCTTCTCTAATAGTAATACCATGCTCTTTCTCAAGCTCTTCTATTACTTTCTTTATCATAGGATATATCTTTTTAGACTTTGGTTCCCTAACAGGAATAATTTCGATTCTTGCTTTTGTTTTTAAGTCATATTCAAAAAAATCATGGAAGTCTTCTTCTGTTGTTATTCCTAATATGCTTACATGTGAAGCTTTTACTAATAACGAGAAGTAATAAGATAAGGTATAATCTGCTTGAACAAGATGAACCTGGTCAATTACTATAACCAGATTGGAGTACCCCAGAACAAAATCGACAATGTCTTTTAATTTGTTTTCCACTTTCTTTTTTTCGATATTTGCAAGAAAATTTTGTACGTCCAGATAAAGGAAGTGATACGTTTTTAACTGTTTTGGACATTCTCCTTTTATGACCTTTGAAATCATCTTCTGAAGAATTGCCGTCTTTCCCACTCCGTGTTCTCCAAGGAGAACAGCATTCTTTTTCTTAGTCCTTAAAAAACAGTTAAAAATCCGCTCTATCTCTTTTTCACGTCCTTGAATTACGCTTGAATCCGCTATCGCATATAGACTATTTAAGTCTAATAGCCATGGATAGAAATAGAATGGCACTAAATTTGCAGTTGCGTGACTTTCTACTGGTAGGTGCCGTCCAGCTTTTGGTAGTTTAATCTTCATAATGAATTACCTCCTATTGATTGAAAAGTTTTCCAGTTTTCCATCTTCATTGAAAATAGTTTTATAACATGATAAAAATCTTTTTCATATTATAAAAATACTATTGCTACAATAAAGTTAGCAATAGTATATCACGGTTTTCATAAAATGGCAATAGCATTATTTAAATCTTCTCAAGTAGTTTTCCATTTGATCAATAAATTCATCATTATTTTTAGATTGTGTCATATGACTAATAACTTGTTCTGTAACATCTGCAACAGGCATACTATTCATAGCCTTTCGTAAGGCAAATACAGTATCCTTTTCTTTTGGCGTTAATAATAGGTCTTCCCTTCTTGTACCAGATTTATTGATATCAATAGCTGGAAAAATTCTTCTTTCAGATAGTTTTCTATCAAGATGTACTTCCATGTTACCTGTTCCTTTAAATTCTTCAAAGATAACATCGTCCATTCTACTTCCTGTTTCAATTAAAGCTGTTGCTAAAATTGTTAAACTTCCTCCAAATTCAATATTTCTTGCTGCTCCAAAGAATTTTTTAGGTTTATGTAGAGATGCTGGGTCAATACCTCCAGATAGTGTTCTTCCTGAAGAAGGAATCACTAGGTTGTAAGCTCTTGTAAGTCTTGTTATACTATCTAATAAGATGACAACATCTTTTCCTTGTTCTACTAATCTTTTAGCTCGTTCTAGTACCATTTCAGCTACTTTTACATGATGTTCTGGCAATTCATCAAAGGTAGAGTGAATAACTTGTCCTTTGATAGAACGCTTCATATCGGTAACTTCTTCTGGTCTTTCATCAATTAATAATACAATTAATTCTGCTTCTGGATTATTTGTAGAAATGCTATTAGCAACTTTTTTCATTAATGTTGTTTTTCCAACTTTTGGTTGAGCTACAATCATTCCTCTTTGCCCTTTTCCAATTGGACACATTAAATCGATAATTCTAGTTGCATAATCATTTGTTGTTGTTTCTAATTTTAATCTTTCATTTGGATAAATTGGTGTTAATTCATCAAATCTTTTTCTTTTCATTGCTTTTTCTGGATGTTCTCCATTTACTTCACCTACAAATA
>CARUQW010000087.1 GCA_949077355.1 uncultured Clostridia bacterium
CTAATCTTCAAATAATTTTGACATTTTAGGGTGTCCTAATCAAAAACTATTGACAAAGAAAAATAATCTCAATCATCTATTGAAAAGAAAGGTAAAAGCCTGTATAATAGTTATAATTAAGAGTATGAAAGAGGTCTAAGATTAAATATGGAAAAGGTAGCAATTATAACAGGAGCATCTCGAGGAATTGGAAGAGAAATAGCAAAACAATTAGCTAGAAATAAAGTAAAAGTAATAGCTAATTATAATCAATCTGAAAAAGAAGCAAAAGAGTTAAAAGCAGAATTAGAAAAAGAAAATATAGAAATAGATATTATAAAGGCAGATGTATCTAAAAGAAAAGAAGCACAAGAATTAGTAAAATTTGTACTAGATAAATACAAAAAGATAGATGTTTTAGTAAATAATGCAGGAATTAGCGAATACAAGATGTTTATCGATGAAACAGATGAAGATTGGAATAAAATAATCAATACTAATTTGTATTCTGCTTTTGTTATGTCACAAGAAGTAATCCCTAATATGGTTCATTACAAAGAGGGATGTATCATTAATATATCCTCTATATGGGGAATGGTAGGGGCATCGTTAGAAGTATTATACTCTATTTCAAAAGCAGGAATGAATGGAATGACAAAAGCATTGGCAAAAGAATTGGGGCCATCTAACATTCGAGTTAATGCTATTGCACCAGGTATCATAAAAACAGATATGAATGCTAATTTAACACAAGAAGAATTAGAAAATTTAGAAAAAGAAATACCATTAGAAAGAATAGGAAAAGCAGAAGATATTGCAAAATGCGTAAAATGGCTAATTGAAGATAATTATACAACAGGACAAGTTATTTCTATAAATGGTGGATGGACGATTATATAAATTAAAAAAATGCCTTTTGGCATTTTTTTAATGATTCTCATTATTTGATAGTTTTCTTTTATAATTTCCAGAAATTATTTTTGGAAGATAAGTAATAATTTTATAAACTGCTAAACGAATTTTTTTACTCCACAAATAAGATTTTCTTAATTTTCTAGCAGAACCTAAAGATAATGGTTCATCTTCTAAAACAAGTAATTCATTTTGTACTTTCTCTAATGGGAAGATATAGTTTTGACCATTATTATTATCCCAACAACCATTTCCATTATTAAAACAGAAATTAAAGGTATTACCTTCGCCTAAATTTATTTCAGCTTGAAATCCTAAATCTGTTTTTTCCATTTTTATATCATTAATATTATCCCAATTTATGCCAAATCCATAATGAATAGAAACCTCTTCAGAAGCTTCTTGAAAAAGTTTCCCCGTATAGGATATTTTTACAGTACTATTTTCAACCAATTTATCAGTATTGAAAAATATGTTCTTTGTTAGCTCCATTCTATTCTCTCTCCTTATTTATCTTTTGCTAGTAACATTATAATATTAATTTTTACAATGTTCAAGTATTTTTGAGAAAAATTTTAAAAAAAAGTAAAGATTTTGTCAAAAGGGAATAATAAAAGATTAAAAACATAAAATGAAATGATAAATATTATGATATAGTTGTAAAAAAAAACAGTTTGTGATAAGATTTAAGTAGAATAATAAAAAGGGGAAAAACTATTATGAAAGAGTTGGTAAAAGAAAATACGGAGGAAGAGAAAATGAAAAAACAAGAAGAAATAATAGACCAAAAAGAAGACATAAAAAAAGTAGAAGAAGAAAAGAAGTTTGAAAAAGCAAAAGGAAAAACTAAAAAAATTAAAAAAACAGTAGAAAACATGAGTGAAAATAAAAAGAAAAAATGGCTTATTCCGACAATTATAACAGTTGTTATAGTAGTGATTGGTATTTTCTGTTCTACTATTTTTGCCTTACTTAATATTAATAATAAAAAAATTATAAGTGGCGTTTCCATTTCAGGAATTGATGTTTCAGGATTATCAAAAGAAGAAGCAAAAGCAAAAATAAATGAAATCTATGAAGAAAAAAAGAAAAAAGAGATTGGAATTAAGTATGAAGAATATGAAAATACGTTAAGTCCTGAATTATTAGAAGTTAATTACCAAGTGGAAAATGCAGTGGAAGAAGCCTTTTTAATAGGAAAAGAGGGAAATATTTTCATTAACAACTATAAAATTTTATTTACTTTAATAGGAAAAAAAGACATTCCTGTTAACATGACTTTAAATGAAGAAGTAGCTAAACAAACCATAGAAGATATCGGCGTTAATTTGCCAGGAGTTATTATTGAATCAAGTCATGCAGTGGAAGAAGATGAATTAATTATAACAAAAGGAAAAGCAGGGATAACTATTCATACAACAGAATTATTAAAGCAAGTAAAAGAAAACTTAAATAATATCAATCAAAAAGAAGAATATATTGCCATTCCAGTTGAACAAAAAGAACCAGAACCAATTGATATCGATAAAATTCACGAAGAAATATACACAGAAGCAAAAGATGCTTATTATACCAAAGAACCATTTACTATTTATCCAGAAGTAGAAGGAATTGATTTTGATGTGGAAGCAGCAAAGGAATTACTAAAAGAAGAAAAAGAAGAATATATAATTAAACTTAAAATAACAAAACCAAAAGTAACCATTAATCAAATTGGCTCAGAAGCATTTCCAGACCAAGTTGGGACTTGTACAACAAGATATGATGTTACTGATGTAAATAGAACCACCAATTTAATAATAGCATGTCAAAAAATAAATGGAAAAGTAATATTACCAGGAGAAACCTTCTCTTACAATAAAGCATTAGGTCCAAGAACAGCAGCAGCAGGTTATCGAAATGGAAAGATATATGCAGGAGGAGAAGTAGTAGATGGAATTGGAGGAGGAATTTGTCAAATATCTTCCACATTATATAATGCAGTCTTAACAGCAAACTTAGAAATTGTAGAAAGAAGAAATCATCAATTTGTAACTTCTTATTTACCAGCAGGAAGAGATGCCACAGTTGTATATGGAGTAACAGATTTCAAATTCAAAAATACAAGAAAATATCCTGTAAGAATAGTAGCAAGTGCTAAAAACGGAATTGCAACTGTCTCAGTCTATGGAATTAAAGAAGAAAATGAATATACCTTTACTTTTAACACAAGAACAGTAGCATCGATTCCATTTTCGACAAAATATGAAGAAGATGCAAGTTTAGCAGCGGGAACAGAAAAAGTAAGACAAAAGGGAGCAAATGGTTTAAAAACAGAAACTTATATTACAAAATTATTAAACGGAAAAGTAATATCTACAACTTTACTTTCAAGAGATACTTATGATGCTATGGCAAGAATTATCGTAAAAGGAACCAATGGAGCGACGGTTAATACGGAACCTAGTACTACACCAAATACAAATACAGCAGAACCAACGCCACAACCACAACCAACTACACCTACTGAGCCAGCAGAAGTTCCAGATGAGCCAGAAGCACCAGAAATAGAAAAACCACAGCCATCAACAGAAGAAACAAATCCTTAGGTAATTTACTAAGGATTTGTTTTTCTCTTGACAAGAAAACAAAAAGGTACTATAATAATAAAGTCTAAAAAGAACAAATGGCTCATTAGCTCAGTTGGTAGAGCAACAGACTCTTAATCTGGAGGTCCTCGGTTCGAACCCGAGATGAGTCACCAAAGAAGAACAACTTGCAAACAATAAAAGTGACTCTATGTCAATAGTTGGGGTGGAAAACTTTAAAAGTTTTCTGCCTCAGCTT
>CARUQW010000088.1 GCA_949077355.1 uncultured Clostridia bacterium
ATGAAGCCTACAAAATATCTATGAAAGAAAAAACAGTAATTTTCAATAAGGTATAACTAGGAATTACAATTCAAAAAGGAGTGATGCTAATTATGAATTATAGTTATCTAATGGGAATTAATAATATTGATATACTTAAACAAAATAATTTTAAAATCAAATATTTTGGAAATAATTATGGAGTTATCTTTGATGACAATAAGATTGAATTGTTTGAAAAATATATATGTGAAACGCTTGAAAATGGATTTTGGAATGAATATCTAGGTAAAGATAAGGTATTTGTCTTTAAATTTGAAAACAGCGAAATAAAAAGATATGTATTAAATAAAGATAATGAAAAAGAAGTACTGAAGTTATGTTGTGAATTTGCAGATTGTAAATTCAAATCTATTGATAAAATGTTAAAAGATAATAGTTTTTATGCGAAAAGTTATTATACAGAAAATATTGGAAAATCCTAGAAATGTATTTGACAAATGCAAAAGAATATGTTATTATTTAATTACAAAATAAATGAACTTTGAATATCGCTAGTATTCAAATCATGACAGTGTGTGTACCACGAATACACATGCTATTTTTTTGTCAAAAAATAGAGCAGACCACGAATCTGCTCTACGACTAAATACAGCTAATTAGTCTTGACTTTGTTGTCATCTTGCATTTGCTTATGTTGTTGTTCTAATTGTTGTTGTAATTTAATGTTTTTTTCTCTTTCTGATATGTACTTGTCAGCAAAATGCAAAATTAAATCGCTAGTATTCAAAATCATAACCCCCTTTCCGCCTTTTAGAAAAGGCTAGCCTTTCCTTTAACGTAAGGTTGTTAATATATTACTATAATTTTATATTCAAAACAAGCGAACATAATAAAATGTTACAAGTTTTTTCCAATTATTTGTGTCAAATTTTTATAGATGTAAGATTTTTTACATAAATAATATCAAATATTGGGTAATTTTTTAAGTAGTAAATTTGATAGATATAAATTAAGAAAAACCTTAATAATTAACGGTTCTAAAATATTAATTTGATAGTTATTCTAAATAACTGAAACATAAATTTTTATAAAAAATAAAAATTTTTTTAATTTACGGTTGGATTTTTGAAAAAATATGGATGTATATATAATAGAGGGATAATTTTTTTAAACTTTTTTAAAATTAGGAAAGGAAAATTTGAAAAAGACCTCTATATATAAAATATGGGATAATTATAAATCAAAGAAAGGGGGAATTGTAATACCATAAAACAATAAAGATATAGTGTTTAACCTTTAAGATAAGCCCTTTAAATCAACGATTTATATGTGAATAATAAAGTTTCTTTAGCATATAAATTGAATAAATATTAATAAATTAACAGGAGAAAATATGAACGAAACATTTAAAATTAATGTGTATTTTGATGAAAAGGGTGAAGAAATCGAAAATTTAATATCTCATTTTTTAATTGATCTATTAGAGAAAAATGGATAATAAATTTTTATTATTTCAGTATTTGAATTTCCTAAAAAGTTAGTTATAATGGATAGGAATTCAAATTGTTTTTATCAAGCATGGGAAGGAGGAAAAATGCTTGAAACAATAAAAACAGTAATTTATAAAGTGGCTATTTATATAAGATTATCCAAAGAAGATGTAGACAAAGGATTTGATGAAAGCGAAAGTATTACCAACCAAAAATCCTTATTAACAGAATATGTAAAAAATTTAGGATGGGAATATGAATTGATAGATATTTATATAGATCCAGGATATACGGGAACAAATTTTAATAGACCAGATTTCCAAAGAATGATTAGAGATATCGAAAACGGAAAAGTAAATATGGTCATAACAAAAGACTTATCACGTTTAGGTCGTGATTACATAGAAACAGGAGAATATATTGAAAAATGGTTTCCAGAGCATGAAGTAAGATATGTTTCTGTAACAGATGGGATAGACACTTTTGCCACTAATAATGGCAATAATGACATAGCACCATTTAAATCTATCTTAAATGATATGTATTCCAAAGATTTATCTAAAAAGATTAGGACAGCCTTACATACTATGCAAAAACAAGGCAAATGGGTAGGAGGAAAAACAGCATTAGGATATGTAAAAGATTCAAACAATAAAAACAAATTAATGATATGTGAGCCAGAAGCGGAAATCGTAAGAACTATTTTTCATAAGGCTAGTTTACGGAGAAGAAGTAGGAGCCATCAAAAATTATCTAAATGACAACAAAATACCAACAGCAAATCAAATAAGGTATAACAAAGTAACTTTTTGGGAAAATAAAACAGTAAAAAACATCTTAAAAAATGAGGTGTATATTGGAAATACAGTCCAAAATAAAAGAAGTAGAATAAGTTATAAAAACAGAAAATTAAGAAGTAATCCACAAGAACAGTGGAACATTGTGGAAAACACACACGAACCAATCATTGAAAAGCAGCTTTTTGACAAAGTACAAAAAATGGTAATTGTGCAAAAATATAATAGAAATGAAAAAAAACATAAGTTTTTATTAGATGGATTATTGTTTTGTTATGAATGCAAACACAAAATAGGAGTAAGAGGAAAGAAAAACGGCTATATGTTTATGATATGTAATAATTATCGTAGAAACTCAAAATTAGGACTTTGTACATCACATGGATTTAGCTATGAATCATTAGAAAAAACAATACTACAATACATAAAGAATTTATTTTTAGCAATCGATAGTAAGAAAATAGAATTGAACGTAAAAAACAATAAAACAAAACAAGATTATGGAAAAATGCTAAAACAGAAACAAACAGAAATTAACCTTATAAAAGATAACATAGACAAAATGTATGTTGACAAATTAAACGGTAAAGTTAGCGAAGAAATGTATGAAAGGGTATTTAACAAACTAATCAATGAAGTAAATGAAAAAGAAAAGGAATACAATGAGTTAAAAAACAAAAAAGAAAATGCTATGCAAGATGATAGTAAAGAGATAGAAAACATTGTTAAAGAATTTTTAAAACTAGAAAAGCCGACACCTGAAATAATGAAGGTAATTATTAATAAAATAGAAATACACCAAGATAAGCAGGTAGATATCATTTTTAATTTTAAGAGATTAAATGATATTAATATCAAAAATGCACAAAACGACTAATCTAATATTGGATATCAGATTAGTCGAAACAAAAAAATCAAAACTGTCTATTTTGAAATCTACCAGAAGGAATATCTATGGCAGTGCCTATGAAAAACGGCGGAATGAAAATATCCAAAGTGATTTTTTATGTCGTATTATCTGGAATTACCACAGGAGTAGGAGCTTTTTTTGGATCAATAATAGGCTCTATCTCTGAAAAAGTTATAGCTATTTGCTTAAGTTTTGCAGCGCGGAGCCATGTTGTACATTGTATCAGGAGAACTAATTCCAGAAGCAAATAGCTTATATCATGGACGAATGACTGCATTAGGAAATATGATTGGATTCTTAATAGGAATTTTTGCAACAGGGATTTAGGGATGTTCCTTAAAATCCCTGTTTTAGGAAAAATATAGTAAGAACAATAGTGGGCTGATTAATATGTTATAAAATTTACTAGGTAGAGTTCAGCCCACGTTTAATTGTTTGTCCGCGAAAATTGCAAAGCAATTTTCTGTGGAATGCTTTATATTATAGGAAGTTCAGAGAACTTT
>CARUQW010000089.1 GCA_949077355.1 uncultured Clostridia bacterium
TTGCTCCTGCAGCCTCTGCTCCGATACAAGCTGACATAGCACTATGTTCACTTTCAACGGCAACAAATTCAGTATCAACTGTTCCGTTTGCTACGAAAGTTGAAAAATATTGAGGTATTTCTGTAGAAGGGGTAATTGGAAATGCTGCTACAACATCTGGATTGATTTGTTTCATGGCTGTTGCGGCTGCTTCATTACCACTTAATCTTTCTCTTATACTCATTTTAAAACTCCTTTCTATTTGAGGGTAAAAATACTTAATTTGGAAATCAAATTTATTCTTCCTTCATTTCAATTGCACCAAATGGGCAAACCTTAGCACAAACGCCACACCCCTTACAGTAATCATAATTGAAATTTTCTCTTAACATATCTTTATTAACTGGAATGGCATCTTCTGGACAAACGGGAAAACAAAGGCCACATTGTTTACATTTATCACTTAGGAAAACAGGGCGAATACTTCTCCAATCTCCAGTTTTAAATTCTCTTGCATTTCCAGAAGTATAAATATCACCACCAGGTGTTAGTTTCTCCATAGGAGTATTTGGATTCAATTCTGTCATATCTTTTTTACCTCCTTTAGTGCTAATTCTAAAGCTTTCATATTTCCATCAATTACTTCAGGTTTTTTAGCAAATTTATGTTTAAAAGATCCCTTCATATCTTCCAGTAAAGCTTCATCAGTCATAATACCACTTACTTTTACAATAGCAGCAAGCATTGGTGTATTTGGAAAATATCTTCCTAATGCTTCTTCTGATATTTTTCTAGCATCAATGGTATAAATATCACCTTTATAACCTTTTAAAGCTGTTTGTAAGTAATCGGCAGATTTTGTTGTATTAATAACAATGGCGCCAGTTTCTTTTAAGCCTGCTGTGACATCAACACATTCTAAAAGAGTATCATCAACAACGACTACATAGTCTGGTTCATAAATATTACTGTGGATGGTGATAGGAGCACTACTAATACGGTTGTATGCTGTAATTGGTGCACCCATTCTTTCTGGTCCATATTCAGGAAAACCTTGAATGTATTTTCCTGTATTGAAGGCAGCATCTGCTAATAATAAGGATGCTGTTTTGGCACCTTGCCCACCTCTACCATGCCATCTAATTTCTATTAAATTATCCATGCTTGATAGCCTCCTTTTCTTTTTATGGCTTTAGTATATGCCTAAACGAACCTAATGTCAAGAGAAAAAAAGTCGAATTGAACAGGTATTCATATAATGGAAAAAGAACTCTTTACAAAATCTATTTTTTTGTTATAATAGAAGAGAAAATAAAATAAAAGGAGGAGTGGGCACAATGAAAAAAGGTGCAAAAATAGCTATTATAGCAATCGTTATTGGTTTAGCTATCATATTTTTAGGAGGATATTTATTTTTTAATGATGTAATGCAAAAGGCAAAAATTGTGGAAGAATTTCAACAAATTGAAGCACTAACAAGTCAAGAAGATTTTGATAAGGAAAAATTAGATGAAATAACAAATTGTACCGTTGTAACAGGTAAATATGCTAGTGTTGAAAAAGCAGGGAAGAAATATGCAAACGATATTTTTAACACAGCTTATGGATTAAAATTATTTTTACAAGATGAAAAAATGGCACAAATATTAACAGCAGAAAATTATCAAAAAGATGGACCAGAATTTGTGGAATCAAAGAACTACATAAGTAAAACAAAAGAAGAATTACAAAATGGAAAAACAAAAATGTTATCTTATTTAGAAGAAGATAAGATTAATTCTTATATTGAACAAGAAACAACAGATGAATCTTGTAAAGAACTATACAGACAATTACTATCAGAAGATATTAATATGTCAGAAGCAGAAAAGAAAGACTTAGAAACTTCTATTGACAAGGTAATTACGATGTTAGATATTGAAACAGAAGTAATTGATTTTCTAATCGCTAATAAAGGAAAATGGCAAATAGAAGGAGAACAGGTTGCATTTGATTCTAATCAGTTGGTACAAGAATATAATGCATTTTTAAGTCGATTAAGAATATTATAGGAAAAAATTAGGCATAATTTATAGCAAGAGAGGGGAACTTGAATGAAAGATATTAAAATAACAGATACCGTTAAATATATAGGAGCAGATGATAAAGAAGTTCGATTATTTGAGGGACAATATGAAGTACCAAATGGAATGGCCTATAATTCTTATCTAATTCGTGATGAAAAAAATGTGGTATTGGATACGATTGATAGAAAAGTTACAAATAGATGGTTAGAAAATCTAGAAAGAGAATTAGATGGAGAAAAAGTAGACTATTTAGTGGTTTCTCACTTGGAGCCAGACCATGCCTATAATATTGGATTATTAGCACAAAAGTATCCAGAGATGAAAATTGTAGGAAATGCGATGACATTTACTATGTTACCAAACTTTTTTGATATCGATTTGACGAATCGAAAAGTATTAGTAAAAGAAGGCGAAACTTTAACGATTGGAAAACATATATTACAATTTTTTATGGCACCAATGGTTCATTGGCCAGAGGTGATGGTAACTTATGAACAATCTGAAAAAATATTATTTACAGCTGATGGATTTGGAAAATTTGGCACTTTAGATACAGATGAAGATTGGGATTGTGAAGCACGAAGATATTATTTTGGTATTGTTGGAAAATATGGAACACAAGTACAAGCACTGCTAAAAAAAGTAGCTACATTAGATGTAAAAATGATTTGCCCTTTACATGGACCAATTCTAAAAGAAAATCTACAACATTATATTGAAAAATATGATATTTGGAGTAGTTATCGTCCAGAGAATGATGGTGTATTGATAGCATGTGCATCTATTTATGGAAATACATTAGAAGCCGCTCAAAGGTTGAAAGAGATGTTGGAAGAAAAAGGAACAAAAAAAGTAGTGCTAACCGATTTAGTAAGAGAAGATATGGCAGAGGCTGTGGAGGATGCTTTTCGTTATGATAAAGTTATTTTGGCAGCATCTAGTTATAATGCTGGTGTATTTGTACCAATGGAACAATTTTTATACAAGTTAAAAGAAAGAAATTATCAAAATCGAAAAGTAGCGATTCTAGAAAATGGTTCTTGGGCACCATCTGCGGCAAAAACAATGAAATCTATTTTACAAGAAATGAAAGATATTACAATTGTTGAGCCATCTGTTACGATTAAGTCAAGGATGAAGGAAGAAAATGTAGAAATAATGTCTAAATTAGTAGATAATTTGTTGGGAGGTGAATGTTATGAAATATAAATGTACAGTATGTGGTTATATTTATGATGATGAAAAAGAAAATGTAAAATTTGAAGAATTACCAGATGATTGGACTTGTCCTTTATGTGGTGTAGGTAAAGAATTATTTGAAAAAGTAGAAGAATAAGAGGAAGCTTTAAAGAGCGATATCTCAAAAGTTAAAATAGCAAAGTTTTACGCTTTGCTATTTTTTTGTTGTATAGGAAAAATCGAAGATTTTGACTATACAACAAGAATAAGTT
>CARUQW010000090.1 GCA_949077355.1 uncultured Clostridia bacterium
TCCGCCAATCCCCTTGCCATTTTAACCCGGAACCAGTGGCAACTTTGGCAATCTTTTTTCATCTTTATATTGCTTTTTTTTACATTGTGTAATAAAATAAAAAACACAAAAGAAAACAATAAGCGGAAAAAAAGATAAATATGATATAAAATGTAAAAAACTTTTTTAGATAAGATTACTAAAAAAGACAAAAACCACAAAGGACAAGTAGTAAAATAAGCCTATAAAAATAGAAGAGGTGGTAAAAGGATGTTTCAAAATGTAATAGAAAAAGAAAACAATAAAATAAATATTTTTTCTAATGTATTGGCCATAAAAAATTTGGTTATTTATGTTATTTCATTTATGTTGTCTATGTTAGGATTAGGGGGAGAATTTTCAGTTTTTAGCATTAGTATGTTAGGGGCTTGTTTTGCATCTTCTGTACCAGCATTAGGAATTATTGTTGCATCTTTAGTTGGAAACTTAATAAAATATGGTGTAGGAGGAGCATTAGGCTATTTTTTAACAGCTTTAGTACTAGTCGTAACACTATTTTTGGTAAAGCCAATTTATAACGAAAAAGAAAGAAACGAAAAAATTAAAATAGGAAAACATATATTTATTTCAATTTTAATCATACAAATGGTGAAATTAACAATGTCTGGTTTTACACTTTATGATGTATTGTCTGGAATTACCATTGCGATAATAGGATTAGTATTTTACAAAATATTTGTAAATTCAACTGTTGTTTTACAAGAATTTTGGGAAAGAAGAGCTTTTACAATTGAGGAATTAATAGGAGCTAGTTTAATTCTTGCCATGGCAGTAACAGCTTTTGGGGATGTTAGTTTATTTGGATTTGGAATTAAAAATGTATTAAGTATATTAATTGTTATGATACTAGGATGGAAAAATGGAATTTTAGTTGGTACGACAACAGGAGTAACCATAGGGGTGACTTTAGGGGTTATTACTGGTTCAGAACCAATTATGATAGCGGCTTATGCCATTTCTGGAATGATGGCAGGAATTTTAAATCGATTTGGAAAAATAGGTGTGGTAGTGGGATTTGCGTTAGGTAATGTATTGTTAGCTTATGTATCTAATGGCTATACAGTAGAATTAATTCATTTTAAGGAAATCTTAATTGCTTTTATCGGTTTATTAGCAGTACCAAACAATTTACATATTGAATTAGAAGAGTTTATCGGAAATACAAAGTTGTTGCCAGTTATGCCAGATAGAGCACTCAATAGAAGCAAAGAAGTGGCTGAAAACTTAAATCAAGTATCACATGCTATACAAGAAATCGCTACTACTTACAATCAAGAAGAAAACACTTCTTATCAGAGCAATAAACAAATTTTTACAACTGAATTATTAAATAATTTAGAACCTTATAAAGATAATATGTTATACGAAGATATGACAGATATCGAGGGTAAAATTATTGACCAAATATTTGAATTTTTATTAGATAAGCAAGAAATAGATAGACAAGCATTACTAGAAATATTTGCTAAATGTAATAGTTATATTGTAGGATTTGATGATAAAGACATTAGTCAATACTTAGAAGAAAATATCTCTCAAATGATTCGAATGATAAACCTTTCGTACAAAGCAGCTAAATCTGATTTTATTTGGAAAAAAAGAGTGGAAGAGAACAAGAAAAATATGGGAAAACAACTGAATGGCGTTTCCAAAGTAATTCAGAAAATGGCAAAAGGAATTGAAGGCGATATCGAGAAAGAATTACAATATGAAAAACAAAAAGCAGAAATATTAGAACTATTAAAACAAAAGGAAATACCAGTAGAAGATATTGGCATTAAAAAAGAAGGAAGGTATTTACTAGAAGTATATGTAAAAGAGGTGCTAGAAACTGCTAAAATAGAGATAATAGAAAAAATAGTAAGTCAAGTATTAAAAGAAAAAATTGTGCAAAACGAAGAAACTAGCATCGGAAAGAAAATAAATTTTCTATCAGATGATAAATATGTTATGGCAATCGGGACAGGAGAAACTACAAAAAATAAAAGCGAACTTTCTGGAGATGCCATGTTGAACATTAGACTAAAAGATGGAAAATACCTAGTAGCTATTAGTGATGGAATGGGAACAGGGAATAAAGCAAGAGAAAGTAGCTCTAAGGCCCTAAGAATGTTAGAAAATCTTTTATTATCAGGATTTGACAAAAACCTATCACTAGATTTAATTAATACATCATTAATGAATCAAAACACAGAAATATTTGCAACATTAGACATTGCTATTATAGACTTATATGAAGGAAATATAGAATTCATTAAAAGTGGAGCATGTCCAACCTACATTAAAAACAATAAAAAAGTACAAATCATTCAATCCAATTCATTACCAACTGGAATGGTAGACGGTAATCAAATTCAAACATTTGATAGAGATATTGTTTCTGGAGATATCATGGTAATGTGTTCCGATGGAATATTGGATGCTAATATTGAATATAAAAATAAAGAATTATGGATTAAATACATGCTAGAAGACATAGAAACAACTAACACTAAAAAAATAGCAGATTTGCTTTTAAACGAAGCCATTGACAATACATTTGGAAACATTAAAGATGACATGAGTATCATGGTATGTAAATTTAAAAAGAGGGATTAGAGATTTTGCCAGAAGGGACGGACCTTTTGGCAATTTTTTATATTCTGTTTTTTAAAACAAAAAGTTAATTTATTTTTTCTGCCGTAACAATTCGGGGGGACCAGTAAGATTACAGTCT